>JAQBFV010000069.1:0-4674 GCA_032123035.1 Betaproteobacteria bacterium
CAGAGAACAAAGCCAGACCAACGGGTCCGGTGGCAAACGACCCGATAGCGAAGGATTTGCTGACCAGCGCCCCGCTGGCGGCTTGGGCCTCCACCTCGCATTGAACATTAGGCTTGGAACTTTGAACATGGAACTCGAAACTTGGAACTTCGTTAGTTCTTCTCGTCCTTGAATTCGACTTGCCAATGACTCCCATCGCAAAAGGGCTTGTTTTTCGACGCCCCGCAACGGCATAACGTGTAACGCTCCTTCAAGGCCCCCTGGCCCCATGATTCACCCATCAACTGGACCCCTCCAACGACTTCGTACGGCCCGTCTTTCGTGATGATGATCGCCGGTTTCAACTGCGGGTCCCGGACCTCATCCCCGCCGAGCGAGTAGCTCAGCGCACCAGAGGGACATTTGCGGACAACGTCAATAATGGCCTCGACGCTGGCTCCATCCGGATCAATCCAGGGTTCCTTCCCGTACTTGAACACCGCGGCAAGCCCGTCCGTGCAGCGTCCCGCGTGCGCGCAAATTGCCCGATTGTCGTGAATAGTGATCTTCTGACCCCGGTAACTGTCCTGCTTGTCCGCGCTACCGTCGGCCAGCTTCGCGCCGGAGAAGCCGTTGTTCCGGTGCGTGCCATCGCAGAAAGGCTTGTTGGCGGACCCGCCACACCGGCATAGCGCGATGACGGGCTTGGTCGGAATACGGTCTGCTCTCGAATTCCGAAAATCCTCGACGTCCTTGACTAGATAGGGACCGTCCGGCTTGCACTCGATACTGGGAACACCACTCATTTCAATCTCCTCCAAGTCACCTCAACGCTCATCCCTCATCCCTCATCCCTCATCCCTAATCACCCGTCAGTTGTCAGTCGTCACGCCCCAAGAAGCGAGCAATGCGGTGCACACCCTCCTTGAGGCGCTCGATCGAGTTCGTGTACGCGAAACGCACGTACTTCTCAGACTGGTTGGAGCCGAAGTCGTTCCCCGGCGCAGTCGCGACGCCTGCCCGCTCGAGCAAATCACGCGCGAAGGCGAAGCTGTCGCGCGTGTGCTTCTCGCAGCCCGCGTAGATGTAGAACGCACCCTGCGGCGTCACGGGGATGTCGAAGCCCAAGCGGCGCAACTCGGGCAGCAGGTAATCGCGTCGCGCCTGGAACTCCTTCACCCGGCCGTCGAGGATGGCAAGCGTCTCCGGCTCGAATGCGGCAAGCCCTGCGTACTGGGCCGTCGTCGGCGCCGCAAGATACAGATTCTGCGAGAGCCGATCGATACTGGTGATGTAGCTCTCCGGGGCCACCATCCAGCCCAGGCGCCACCCGGTCATGTTGAAGTACTTGGAGAAACTGTTGATCACGAAGACGTCGTCGGCAAGCGCGAGCACCGTGCTGGGGTCGCCCTCGTAGACGAGCCCGTGATAGATCTCGTCCACGATCAGTGTTCCCTCTTTTGCGCGCGCGATCTCCACCATCGCCGCGAGGTGCTCCGTCGAGATCAGCGTGCCCGTCGGATTGGATGGCGTAGCGACGAGTGCGGCGGCAGTACGCTTTCCCCACGCGCGCTCGAGATGATCGGGGGCCAGTTGGTAGGCACTCGACGCGTCAACCGGCACAGCCTTCGGCACGCCGCCCATCGCGCGCACGAACTGGCGGTTGGCCGGATAGCCGGGATCGGCAAGAATCACCTCATCGCCCGCTTCGACGAGCGCAGCGCAGGCGAGCATGAGCGCGCCGGATGCGCCGGTAGTGACAATGATTCGCGCAGGTGAGACCGTGACTCCGTAGCGCTGGCTGTAGAAGCGCGCGATCGTCTGCCGCAGCTCTGAGAGTCCGAGCGCCGGCGTGTAATAGAGCTCCCCTTTCTCGATCGCCGCGATGCCGGCCCGGCGCACCGGCTCCGGCGTCGGGAAATCCGGCTCGCCTATCTCCATATGCACGATGTCGCGCCCTTGCGCTTCCAGCTCCCGCGCGCGCGCGAGGATCGCCATGACGTGGAACGGCTCGATCTCCTCTGCCCGCCGCGCGAGGCGCGGGGCGCGGCGTCCCGGCTGGCTCACGTTGCGGACCGCCCCACTTCGTGCTTGCGAGTCCCGGACGTGAGCGGGAAACGCGCGGCAACCGGTTTACATCGCTTCCTGAAGCTGCCAAAGGCACTCATATCGATTTCAGATTTCGCAAAAACGCCGCTGCAATGCTGCGCCACCATCGGCAAAAACACAATCAGCGAGACTGCTCCTGTCGGGCGATGGGTGATAGGTGATGAGGGATAAGGGTCACGAACGCGACCGCTTACCTGCCTTCCCAACGGAAGACACCGGCAATGGCAGCGCAGTCTTGTACTTCACCTGCTTCAGCGCGAAGCTCGAGCGGATGTTCGATACGCCCGGGATGCGGGCGAGGTAATCGACGATGAAGCGCTCGAGTGACGGCATGTCCGGCACCACGACGCGCAGAAGATAATCCGCATCGCCCGTCATCAGGTAGCACTCCATCACCTCCCCGCGCGCCAGCACCGAGCTCTCGAACGCATCGAGCGCATTCCGCATCTGCTTCTCCAGGCTGACCTGAATGAAAACGCTCACCGTGAGACCGAGCTTGAGCGGATCGAGCAGCGTCACGTAGCGGCTGACGAACCCTTCGGCCTCCAGCTGGCGCACCCGGTTCAGGCACGGCGAGGGGGACAGATTGACGGCGCGTGCAAGATCGACATTGGCAATGCGCGCGTCCTGCTGCAGCCGGTCCAGGATCTTCCAATCTATCGTATCCAGTTCTGGTAATGGCATAAAATGCTGTCATCTATGATATTTACAGAATAATATGCCACTTTCAGTCAGATGAACAGCTCCGATCGCAACCCCATGCCGCCCCGCCGGCAGTACCATGAGTGAGATGGCGGTGCGAATCAGCGGCGCCGTCCACTCACGACTCACCATTCACCATTCACCATTCACGGAAGTTTGAAATGACGGATCTCTCCGATTTCACCGCCGCCTTTTGGCGCGTAATGCCCGCCGACCCCGATCCCGTCGAGACACGGGAATGGATGGACGCCTTCGACTCTCTGGTGAAAAGCGAGGGCGGCGAGCGCGCGACCTTCATCCTGCGGAAGCTGCTCGACCAGGCGCGTGCCGCGCGCGTGCGGCTTCCCCCGGTGTTCAATACGCCTTACTGCAACACGATCCCGCTCGCGGAGCAGCCGCAGTTTCCGGGTAATCTCGAGACCGAGCAGCGCATCGGCTCGATCGTGCGCTGGAACGCGCTCGCGATGGTGGTGCGCGCGAACCGTGACCACCCCGAGCTCGGCGGCCACATCGCGACCTATGCCTCCATCGCCGATCTCTTCGAGGTGGGACTCAATCATTTCTTCCGCGCGGGGCAGTCGGGCGATCTCGTGTGGTTTCAGCCGCATGCGTCTCCGGGCGTCTACGCCCGCGCTTATCTCGAGGGCCGGCTCACCGAGGGGCAACTCGAGAACTACCGGCGCGAGACGGGCGGGCACGGATTGTCGTCCTACTGCCATCCCTACCTCATGCCGGAGTTCTGGCAGTTTCCCAACGCCTCGATGGGACTTGGGCCGGTGAACGCGATCTATCAGGCGCGCTTCATGCGCTACCTCCAGCACCGCGGCATTCTCGATACGGCGGGTCGCAAGGTCTGGGCCTTTGTCGGCGACGGCGAGATGGATGAGCCGGAGTCGCTGGCCGGTCTTTCGCTCGCCGCGCGCGAGGGTCTCGACAACCTGATCTTCGTCGTCAACTGCAACCTGCAGCGCCTGGACGGCCCGGTGCGCGGCAACGGCTCCATCATCCAGGAGTTCGAAGGACTCTTTTGCCGGTGCCGGCTGGAATGTGATCAAGCTGCTTTGGGGCTCGGATTGGGATGCCCTTTTCGCCCGTGATACCGAGAATGTGATCCTGAAACGCCTCCACGAAACCGTGGATGGCGAGTTCCAGAAATACGCCGCCACGGACGGGCGTTTCAATCGGGAGCACTTCTTCAACAAGTATCCCGAACTGCAGGCGATCGTTGCGCACCTGTCGGACGACGATATCGACCGCCTGCGCCGCGGCGGGCACGACCCGGTGAAGATCTACGCGGCTTATCTCGCGGCCGTGCAGCACAAGGGGCAGCCCACCGTGATCCTCGCGCAGACGAAGAAGGGCTACGGCATGGGCCACTGGGGCCAGGGCAAGATGGGCGCGCACCAGCAGAAGAAGCTCGAGGACGACGCGTTGCTCGCCTTCCGCGACCGTTTTGCGCTGCCGCTCTCCGACGACGACGTCAAAAGCCTGCGCTTTCACAAGCCCGCCGCCGACAACCCCGAGATGCGCTACCTGCACGCGCGGCGGCAGGGGCTCGGCGGCTATCTTCCCGCGCGCTCGCGCACCGCGTCCAGTCTGCCCGTTCCGGCACTCGCCAGTTTCAAGCGCCTGCTCGACGGCTCGGGCGAGCGCGAGGAATCCACGACGATGGTCTTTGTCAAATTGCTCGCGCAATTGCTCAAGGACGCCGGCATCGGCAAGCGCATCGTGCCGATCGTCGCCGACGAAGCACGCACCTTTGGCATGCAGTCGCTCTTCCGGCAGGTCGCGATCTACTCAGCGGTCGGCCAGCTCTACCAGCCGGAGGACCGCGACGAGCTGCTCTACTACAAGGAGGCGCAGGAGGGCCAGATCCTCGAGGAG
>JAQBFV010000070.1:0-30134 GCA_032123035.1 Betaproteobacteria bacterium
CGAGACCGCAGGGGAGCCAAAGCTTTACCGCTAAGACGCAGAGGACGCCAAGGAAAAGAAAAGCTTTACCGCGAAGAGCGCAAAGGCCGCTAAGGATTCTTGTTCACAAAAGCGAGACCCAAAGGTCGCGGAGACAACGCCAAGGGAGAACATAGGTAGCGCCCTCGGTCTTCATTCCGCCTTCTGACTTCTGCCTTCTAACTTTGAGTGACCGGTGACCAGAGCCGCCACGCTTTGTACTGCCCAAAGCATTGACACTAAGGACTCGAAGGACACGAAGGAACAACATTACCGGTACTCAGGGTAAAAAAACCTTGGTGTCCTTAGTGTCCTTCGTGTCTGTGCTTTAAAGCTCTTTGCTTTAGCCGGCTCCCATCACTCATCACCCATCACACATCACGGAAGGGCCCGTTGCAGCGTGTGCCGCTCGCGCGACTCGAGCAGCGGCACCGCCTCGGCGACGTACTTCTTGAAGTGCGGCGTCTGCTGGTGGGTTTCGAACGCCTTCTCGTCGTCGTAGATCTCGAACAGCATCACCTTCGTGCGGTCCGCGGTGTCCACCAGCACCTCGAACTGCCGGCAGCCGGGTTCCTTGCGCGCCTCGCGCGCGTTGGCGAGCGCCTGCGCCATAAAGCGCTCCACGTTCTCCGGCTTGATGCGGATCATCACTGTCAGTACGAAGCTCATGTCATCGTCTCCTTCATAAATGGGGTTAGACCTCATTAAAACACGAGGCTGGCGAGGAAGCGCAGCGACGCAGCGACCAGGAACAGCCCGAACGCGACTTCGAGCGTGCGGCGCGACAGGGCGTGGGCCATTCGCGCGCCATAAGAGGCGGTGACGCTCGACACCGGCGCCATCAGGGCAAACGCTATCAACGACACGAAGCCAATAGAGAGCGGCGGCAGTTGCGCCTGATGCGGCAGACCAGCGACGATATAGCCGAGTGTGCCAGCGAGCGTGATCGGCACCACGATGCCGGCAGAGGTCGCGACCGCCTGATGGATCGGCTTGCCATAGAGCGTGAGCACCATGGTGCAGAGCGAGCCGCCGCTGACGCCGGTGAGCGAGGCCATCAGCCCGACCGCGAGGCCGTAGAGGCGCGCCAGCGGATGCGTCGGCAGGTCGTCGCCAAGCCGCCACGATTCCTTTGCCAGCAGAAGCTTGGAGGCGATGATCGCCGCCATGACGATGAAGGCAATCTTGAACACCGGAGACGGAGCCACGGTGGCGATGGCCGAACCGATAACGATGCCGACGATCACGCCCGGCGTCCACTTCCGCACGACATCCGTCAGCACCGAACCGGTCGCTCGGTGCGTCAGATACGAGCGGATATTGGTTGGCGCCATGATCGCGAGCGAGGTACCGATGCATAGTTGCATGTGCACCGCGTCAGGTACGCCAAGGAGGCGGAACACCTCGTAGAGCACCGGCACCGCGATCACGCCGCCGCCGACGCCGAACAGCCCAGCGAGCAGTCCGGCTACCACGCCGCCCGCCATGATGGCGGCGGCGCCCAGGAGGAATTCATTAAGCGGTACACCGAGCATGCCGCTACCATATCAGGTCCGGCAGCCACCCCGCAGGTGAACAGTGACCGGTGACCGGAAACGGGTGAGCGGTGAATAGTGAATGGACTGAACCGGCGGTCGTCAGTCGTCACCGGCCCTTTGCGCTCTCCGCGTCTCGGTGATTCAACTGTTGCCCTTGATTCTCTTGGCGGTCTTGGCGTCTTGGCGGTTCAATTTTAGTTCTGCTTCTCTCCGCGTCTCCGCGGTTCAATTACTGTTTTCCTTGGTAAGCTTTTTTGTGGTCTGATCCCTAACGTGCGAACGGAGGAGCCCGCGATGCCCAAAACAACCGAATCCGCTCTCGAAGCGCGCCTGCGAATGGTCGAAGACCGGCTGGAAATCTACAACCTGATCGCCGGCCATCCGCCGAGCGCCGACACCGGCGCTGATTACTATACCCGGGCGATTTACCTGGAAGACGGTGCGATGGACCTCGGCAGCGGCAAGGGCGCAAGCGGCAACGAGGCGGTGGCGGCCATCGTGCGCACCGCCGAGCACCAGGCGGCGATTGCCGGCGGTCTTGCGCACTTCGCCGGCCTGCCGCACATCACTATCGACGGCGATAACGCGGTGGTCGTGTCCTATGTCCAGATCCTGGCTCCACACCCCACCGCGGAGCCAGTCGAGGTCCCCGGCCACGGCACCTCGCGCGGCTATCGCGCCCACCGGGTCGGCGCCAACCGCTGGGAGCTTAAGCGAACTGCGCAGGGCTGGAAAATCAAGCGCCGCACGCTGCGTCAGCTGGATGGCAGCGAACCCGCGCGCGAACTGCTGCGCACGGCGCTGAAGGCTTTCGAGCCGGCACATTGAGCGAAAAAAATGGCAATCAAAATAATGGGGCCAGGCTCGAATTCTCGTCGGAAGGAGGACCGAAGGCGTTCCCTGTATGCCACTCTTGGCGTTGTCTTCGCGTTCTTGGGTTGTAGCTTTTTGGTAAGATTCCCTCCGCGGCCTTTGCGTTCTTGGCGGTAAAGCTTTTCTCCTCCTCCGCGTCCTCTGCGGCCTCCGCGGTAAAGCTTCTCTTTTCCTTAGCGACCTCGGCGCCTTAGCGGTGAGGCTTTAGTTTTCCTTGGCGGCCTCTGCGTCTTGGCGGTGAAGCTTTACTTTTCATCGGCGGCTAAATTGACGGGTTTCGCGGTTCATGTATAAGTACATCTGTGTTTATCTGCGGTTAAATACATTCTTCCGCCATCCGCCATCCGCCATCCGCCATAAGCTTCGTCCCCATCACCTATCACGAAGGAGTAAAGATGCGTACACCCCGTCTGGACCGGGATCGCCAGCAATGGATTTTCGACTATTTGGTCAAGGAAACCGGTCGTGTCTTCCATTGGGACGGCGACGGCCGGAATTTTCCGGCGAGCGTGAAGAGCCATGCTCAGATCTCGAAACATGTCGGCCGGATCGCTCAGCGCATGGAGCGCGTGGCGGCGGAGGAGGAGGCCGCCGGCCACAGGATGACGGCCTTCGAGTTCTACTACCGCGCCTCCGCCCAGTTCGCTGCCGCCCAGCATCCCGTCCTCGAGACCAATGACGAGAAGCGTTACCTGCACGGACGCTGCCTTGCCAACTATGAAAAGGTGATCGAGCTCGCCCCGTATCCCATCGAGCGCGTCGAGATTCCCTTCGAGGGCGTCGAGCTTCAGTGCAATTTCCACATGCTCAAGGGCCGCCCGAAAGCGCCGACCGTAATCTTCATTCCCGGTTGCGACATGACCAAGGAGATGTATCCGGACCCCCAAGTCAACCACGCCCTGGATCGCGGCATGCATTTGCTGGCCATGGATGGACCGGGCCAGGGCACCAGCAATCTTCGTGGCACCAAGCTGACGGCGGACAACTACGAGCGCGCGGTTATCGCCGTGGCGAAATGGCTTCAGGGCCGCAAGGAGGTCGATCCCGACAGGATTACCGTCTTCGCGCAGTCCATGGGATCACACTGGGGCCTCGGCGCTGCGGCGCTGGGTGACCCGGTCATCAAGGCGAATGTCGGCGTCTGGGCGTCCTATCTCGACAAGTACTACATCCTCGACACGTTCTCGCCACGGTACAAGCAGCTCTTCGGCTATCTCACCGGGGCTAAGAGCGAGGAGGCGCTCGACAGGATCGTGAGTCAAATGAACGTCGAAGGCAAAGAGGGCGACATTACGACGCCGACCCTGCTCACGACCGGCGAATACGATGCGCGCAGTCCCGTCGAGCTTGTCTACAGGTTCTACGACCGGATCAAGGCGCCGAAGGAACTCTGGGTCTACGAAGACACTTACCACCAGACGACCCTGTTCCCGGCGCAGGGCCAGCGGATGGACTGCCATTCGATGGGCATGGACTGGATCGTCGATGCGCTTGCCGGCAAGTTCAAACCGGGCTACGCGCGCAAGATGTACCTGCGAACCGGCGGTGGCGGTCCACATGGCACGCAGGGCGAAGACCAGGATGCCCTGCATTGGTGGGCCAAATAAATGGCGGATGGCGAATAGACGGGGTCAGGTTCACCTTTTTTGAATTCGGACCTGACCCTATTTATGCTATTTACGGATTCACCAAGCGAGCCGGCTCGCCTACCTTAAGAAAGATCACATTGCATGACGCACGCTGACATCATCGATGCTCGGGGACTCTCTCTCAGTGCGGCCAGCTCCGCAGCTGTTGAGCGTTTTGACGCCCTGATTGACGACCTCTACTACTACCGCTTGGGCGTGCTGGATCGCCTGGACGCACTGTTGCAGGAGTTTCCGGAGTTTGTCCTTGCTCATGTACTCAAGGGCTACTCTCTCATGACCGAAGGTACGCTCGACGCCCACCCCAAGGCACGGGCACAGCTGCTGCAGGCGGAGGCCTTGCCTGCCAATCCCCGGGAGCGTTTGCACCAGGAAGCCTTGCGTGCCTGGATTGCGCAAGATGTTTCTGCTCGTGCGGCGGCCTGGGAGCAAATCCTCGTCAAATGGCCATTGGATTTGCTGGCTTTGCGTCAACACACCGGTACGCTTTTTTGGACCGGTGACAAACGACATCAAGCCGAAGTAAGCACGGGAGTAGCCAGCCATTGGGGTCCCCAGACGCCTGGTTATGCACACTTTCTTTCTGCTCATGCCTTCGCGATGGAAGAGGTTGGCCACTACGTAGTGGCCGAGCGTTGCGCACGCGAGGCGCTGGCTTTGCAGCCGCAAGATCTTTGGGCCTTGCATGCCTTGACCCATGTGTTTGAGATGCAAGGTCGTGTCCAGGAGGGCATCGAACTGCTCAGCGATGCGGCGCGATTTCTTAATGACTACAACCTCTTTCGGGGCCACCTGTGGTGGCATTTGTGTTTGTTCAAGTTTTCGCAGAGCCGTTTCGACGAGGTTCTCGATCTGTTTGACCGCGAGGTTTATCCGCAGTCGTCCGCGTTTTACCTGGACGTTCAAAACGGCGCCTCGGTGCTTGCGCGCCTGGAATGTCAGGGTGTCAACGTCGGGCTGGCGCGTTGGGAGCGCTTGGCGCAAGCCTCGTTGCTTAACGCCACGCAAAGCACAATATGGTTTACCGCCATGCATCACGTCATGGCACTGATGCGTAGCGGGCGGGTATCGGCAGTGCAGTCAACGTTCGATTACCTGAGTTCTGTTGGGACGAGCTCCACACAGGCGGCGCTGGCGCACGAGCTCGCCCAGGCCGCGGCAGCTTTTTACCAGGACAAGCCCCGCGAAGCGCTCGAACGGATGCTGGCCGTACGTCAGCGCCACGGTGAACTCGGTGCGAGCCATGCCCAACAGGACCTCTATGACCAGATCATGGTCACGGCCGCCTTGCAACTAGGCGATCTGCCTCGCGTGCGCCAGCTGCTCAAGGCCCGCCTGAACACGCGCATTTGGGACGCAGCGACGTGGCAGGCTTACGAAAGCCGCTCGCGTCGTGTTGACGAGGCTCATGACGCTGCGGCGGTGCGCGCCGCATTGCGCTGGGACGTGGACCCGCTGCAATAAATGGAAATGGTAAATGGAGTCAGACACCATTTAGGAGAGAAGCGTGACGACTGACGGGTGATGGGCAGCCCGAAGGCTGAAGGCGGAAGGCGGAGTGGTTTTCATATAAATAAATCTGCGTTTATCTGCGGTTAAATGCTTCCCTCCGCCATTCGCCATCGGGCCGGTTTGCGGCGCAGCGTGACGCCGCCCGCAAATGGAGGGATACTGGACGCCCAGCGCGCCTCACCGCCGCTCAACAACAATCTAGGAGGAAGACAATGGAAAGGATTTCTCTCGGCCCCGTTCGGTTCGCCCTATTGACCGCCGCCCTGCTAGCGGCAACCGCCGTTCCCACGCTCGCTGCAGAGCCCTATCCGAATAGGCCGATACGCCTGGTCTGTCCGTTCTCGGCAGGTGGCAGCACCGACTTCAACGCCCGCGCGATCCAGGATAAGCTCACGAAGCTTCTCGGGGAGCAGGTCGTGGTCGACAACCGCCCCGGCGCTTCGGGCCAGATCGGCACGAGAATCGTCAAGAACAGCGCGCCCAATGGCTATACGCTGGTCCTCCACACCACCGCGTTCCTCACCAGCCCGCTGATCTACAAGAAAGCCGGCTACGATCCCTTCAAGGATTTCAAGCCGGTCGCGATGATTTCCAAGATTCCGACGGCGATCTCGGTAAATCCGTCGGTCCCCGCAAAGTCGGTGAAGGAGCTGCTGGCGCTCGTGAAGTCGCGCCCTGACCAGATCAACTACGCCTCCTCTGGCATCGGCACCAACTCGCACCTCACCGGCGAGCTCTTCAACCTGATGGGCCATGTCAACATCCGGGCGATTCAATACAAGGGCGGTGGCCCCGCGCTCGCCGCGGTGGTCGGCGGCGAAATGCAGGTCGGCTTCTCCAACATCACGAACACAGCGCGCTTCCACGAGGCGGGCCGGCTGCGCGCGCTCGCCGTCAGCAGCCTCAAGCGTTCCTCCGCGATGCCGAGCCTGCCGACCGTGGCCGAGTCCGGAATGCCCGGATTCGAGATGGTCGCGTGGCACATCATCGCGGCGCCCGCGGGCACGCCGGACAGGATCATCAACACGCTGAACCAGAAGATCCGGGCGACCTTGGCGGACCCCAAAGTCATGGAGCGCTTCAAAAAAGGCGGCGCGGAGCTTATTCCCATGTCGCCGCAACAGATCACCGACTATCTGAAGACCGAGCTGGTGAAATGGCGTCGGGTGGTCAAGGAGCGGAAGATCAAGGCCGGCTGATCCCGAAGGGGTCGGGGATTGAAATGTCAGGACATGGACATTTCAGGACCTGACCCCTTATTCAAGTCGAAAGGCGAAAGTCGAAAGGAAAACCCAAGGTCTTTCCTGCTACCTGCTTGGCGTTGCCTCCGCGACTTTGGGGTTCGGTTTTCAGAATAAATTTCCTTTGCGGCCTCCGCGGTAAAGCTTTTCTTTTCCTCTGCGCCCTCCGCGTCCTTCGCGGTGAGGCTTTCCAACCTGCGCTTCCCGGTCACTGGTCACGGGTCACAGGTCACAGGTCACGGGATGTCTAGCAATGCCGCGAGATTCTTCCAGAGGATTTTCTCCTTCTCTTCCGGCGTCAGCGACTCGAGATTCTGCACCCACGCGACCGGCGACGGATGCCACGGCACGAACGGCCAGTCGCTGCCCAGCACGACGCGGTCGGCGCCGACCCGGTCGAGGAGGAAACGCAGCGCCTCCTCGCTGCCGACCACGGTGTCGTAATAGAGTTTTTTCTGGTACGCGCTCGGCGGCTGTGAAGTACTGCGCACCTGCGGCCGCTCGTGCCAGTTGCGGTCGAGCCTCCCCATCGCAAAGCAGGCGGGCCCACCGCCGTGCGCGATGCAGACCTTGAGATCCGGGCACTTCTCCAGGACGCCGCTGCAAATCAGCACCGCGGCCACGATCGCATCGTCCAGGATCACGCCGAGGCTGTTGAAGAGCCCGTGGCGCTTGATCCGCTGCATCAGGAAGTTGTTCTGCGGCTGCGGATGGTAAAAAAGCACCGCCCCCATGCTCTCGGCGGCCTTGAAGAACGGAAGAAACTTGGGCTCGTCCCACTGCTCGCCGTTGACCTGCGTGTCGAGCGCCGCCCCCTTCAGCCCGAGCTTCGTCACCGCGCGCTCGAGCTCGCCGATCGCGGATTTCACGTCCTGCACCGGCAGTGTGGCGAGCCCGGCGAGGCGCCCCGCGTTCTCGCGTACCGTCGCCCCGATCTCGTCGTTGACCTCGCGTGCCAAGGCGAGGCCCTGCGCCGCCTCGAGGTGATAGCCGACGAACGGCATGTGAATCGAGAGCACCTGCACGTCCACTTTCTGCGCGTCCATGTCCTTCAGGCGCTCCTCCACCGTGTAGCGCACCTTGGGCGTCGTGAAGCCCGTGCGCATGCCGCCGCCTACCATCGCGCCCAGGCCCTCGCCCGGCTCGTGACGAAAGCCGTGCCATTCGTTTTTCGCGTCCATGGCCTTCCACAGGGAATCCGGGACGACGTGGGCATGGATGTCGATGGTTTTCATGAGCGGCCCTCAGATGAGCAGTGAACGCAATATGGCGGATGACAGATCCCGATGGCGAATGGCGAAAGGAATATCCCGGTGACCTGTGACCCGCGACCGGTGACCAGAGCTACAGCGCTATGTGATTCTTGTTAAAAATCCTTGGCGTGCTTGGCGTCTTGGCGTCTTGGCGGTTCAAATCTAGTCCTGCTTCTCTCCGTGTTTCCGCGGTTCAATTATTGTCCTTGCTTCTCTTGGCGTTCTTGGCGGTTCAGTTTTTATTTTCCTTCGCGCCCTCGGCGACCTTGGCGTCGTGGCGGTTCAAAGTCGATTCTGCTTCTCTCCGTGTCTCCGCGGTTCAATTATTGAATGATCTGCGTGTATCTGCGTTTATCTGCGGCTAAATGGTTTTCGCCTTCCGCCATTCTCAAGCGGTGGGCGTGTGTTTCGCAAGAAATTCGTTGACGCGCCTCTTCGCCGCCTCCAGCACCGCGCCCTCCTTCCACTCCGGGACGAACTCCGCGTTGGGCAGCAGCTTCGCGGTCTCCTCGGAAATCGGGTACGGATGCGCCTCGTCGTTACCCGCCAGCACCAGGCAGGGCGTCTTGCAGCTCGACACGAACGCGCGGTCCACGCTGTAGAGGAAACCGGGCGCGTACATATTCTGGTAAAGCGCATCGAGCACGGCGTCGGTCGCTTCCGGATGGTCCGTGAGGCCCCTGGCCCAATCGTCGAAGCGGGCGGCGCGGCCGGGCTTCAGAGGACCGACCCGCCCGATGGGCTGCGCGAGGACGGCGCTCGCGATGCGATGCGGATGCGCCTTCAGCAGGCTCATGATGAACGAGCCGCCAATGCACTGGCCGTAGAGATGGCAGCGCTCGATCTTGAGATGATCGAGCACCGCGATGTGGTCGGCCGCGAACGAGTGCCAGCCGTCCCCGGCCGTGATCGGCGCGCGGGATTTGCCGCCGGCATTGCGCTGGTCCATCACGATCACCCGGAAGCTCGAGGCGAAATCGGCAATGGGTTTGATCGGCGCGGACGGCGCGCTCCAGACGGCGATGGTGGACTTCACGCCCGCCGGCGCGAATGTGAGAATCGGGAATCCCTTGCCGGACTCCTCGTAGTAAATGGTCGCGCCGTTGCGTTCAACTGTTGGCATATTTTTTTCCGTTAGAAAATCCGTGATCCGTGACCAGCCACCCGCCACGAACCTGGTGATGGGAACCGGTGATGGGAACCGGTGATGGGAACTGGTGATGGAGATACTGGTGATGTGTACTGGTGATGAAGAGCGGTTTGTACGTCACCATTTTTCATCACTAATTTCCATCACCACTTTTCATCACCACCATCTTACTCAAGCGGCTGGCCGCTTCCACCCGAGCCAGTCAACGAACGCTCCGCCCATCACCCGCTCGAGGTCGCGGCCCTTCAGCCAGCTCAGCTCTTCGGTGAACATCGTCACGCATTGCCGGTAGGAACACGGCATGCGGGTGATGTCGGTGCCCCAGAAACAGCGATCGGGCCCGAACGCCTCGACGATCTGGCGCAAATAGCCGTGGATGTTCTGGTACGGGTAGGGCTGGGTGGAGGTGCTCGGCGCACCCGACAACTTGACCCCGACGTTCGAGAGTTTGGCGAGCGCGAGCATGTCTGCCAGGTCGGCATAGGCCGCGTCGTCCTTTTTTTCGCTCCGGCCGCCGCCGCGCCCGATGTGATCGATGTTCAGCTTGAGACCGGGATGCCGTTCCGCGATTTTTCCCAGCGCCTTTATATTTTCGCCGGTGGCGAGGAGGCCCACGACCAGTCCCGCCTTCTCGCATGCGGGCCAGAACCAGTCGAGCGAGCCATCCGTCCACCACGTCTTCTGATCTGGCAGGTTGAAGGTAAAGCGGAACCCGAGCATGCCCGGCCGCTCGCGCCAGCGGGCGACGATCTTCTCGCGGTCCGGGCTTTTGAGGTCGAAGTGCCCGAGTATGCAGAACTTGTCCGAGTGCTTGCGCACCGCCTCGATCGCGAGCTCGTTGGCCGCCTCGCCGAGCGCGCTTGGCGGATGGATCACCGCGCAATCGACGCCAGCCGCGGCCATCTCGGCCAGCGCGTCATCGGCCGAAAACGTCGGAATCTGGCGATGCTGCGGGCTCATCTTGCCGTTTTTCCAGATGTGAATCTGCGAATCGACGATCAACATGACCTACTCTCCTATGGCGAATGGCGGAAGGGACGAAAAACCAGTACTCCGTTACGCTATGCTACACAATAGGCCGGTGACGGGTGACGAATGATAGGTATTCCACTGCGCGGGTCCGCTAAAGCTTTACCGCGGAGGTCGCAGAAGACGCCAAGGTAAAGAAAAGCCTCACCGCTACGGACGCAGAGGACGCCGAGGAAACCTCTCAAAAAACGACAACCGAAGGGCGAGGAGGCAACGCCAAGAGTAGCATACGGGTGGAGCCCACGACTTTCCTTTCGCCATTTGCCATTCGCCTGAAAGGAACCCCATGGCAAGACTGAAAAGCATCACCGGCAAGGACCACGTCCCCGCGGAGCATCACGCGATCGTGGATGCGATCATCGAGAGCCGCGGCGTGGTGCAGGGGCCGTACACGATGTTGCTGCATTGTCCGCCACTCGCCGAGCGTGTCATGCGCCTGGGCGCCTACGTGCGCTTCGAGGGCAAGCTCGACCACCGCGTGCGCGTGCTGGCCGCGATGACCGTCGCGCGGGAGCTCGACGCGGCTCACGTGTGGGGAGCCCAGACCGGCCAGGCGCGCAAGCAAGGCGTCCCCGAGGCAACCATCACCGCGATCCGCGAGAAGCACTCGCGGGGCCTCCCGCCGGAGGACGCGCAGATCGTGAATTTCACGCGCGATCTCATTCGCAAGCACCGGGCCGGCGCCGCGAGCGCGGATGCGCTGCGGCAGCGGTTCGGCGACGAGCAATTCATCGAGCTGACGGGAACGATCGGCTACTACAGCATGGTGGCGATGACGGTGAATGCGTGCGAGCTGGAGGCCGCGCCTGGCGCGGACGCGCTTTGATTGAGAATGGCGAATGGCGAAAGGTGCAGTTTAAGGTTTCAAGTTCAAAGTTTCAGGTTCAACGTCCGGGAGCCGGCACCAAGCCCTCGAACCTTAAACTTGGAACTTTAAACCTGAAACCCTATCGGCGTGTATCTGCGTTCATCTGCGGCTAAAATTGGGGCATGTCCGAAGATCAGACTTGGGCGTTCCCCGAGTCCATTCAGCCCAAGTCCAGCGAGACCCAGTTCGACCTCGAGCGTGCGTTCGATGCGGTAGTTCTGGTTCGCGCCGAAGTTCCGGAGGATGCCTACTCCGCGGTCACGCTCGGTACCGAGCGGGCCGGTTATGGCGCGGTCATCCGTGAGGACGGCCTCGTGCTGACCATCGGCTACCTCATCAACGAGGCATCGCAAATCTGGCTCACCACCAATCGCGGCACCCTCGTACCGGGCCACCCCCTGGCCTACGACCAGGCGACCGGGTTCGGCCTGATCCAGCCCCTGGGCAAGCTGACTGTCCCCTCCTTTCAGCGCGGTCTCGCAGCCGATGTCAACGTCGGCGATGCGGCATTCGTGATTGGCCACGGCGGCGGCGCCCACTCGCTCAAGACCATGCTGATCGCGAAGCACGAGTTTGCCGGCAATTGGGAATACGTTCTCGATGAGGCGCTCTTCACCGCGCCGGCGCATCCGCAGTGGGGCGGCGCGGCCCTGCTCGATGCGCAGGGCAACCTGGTCGGCATTGGCTCGCTGCTGGTACAGCAGGAGATAAACGGCGAAACGCGCCACGTTAACATGTTCGTCCCGATCGACCTGCTCACCCCGATCTTCAATGCCATGCTGAATACCGGTCGCGGCCCGAACCCACCCCGTCCATGGTTGGGAATGTCCACGCAGGACCCGGGAGGCGAGCTGGTGGTCGCCAGGCTTTCTGCGGGCGGTCCGGCGAGCCGTGCCGGCGTTCAGGTCGGCGACCTGGTGCTCGGCGTTGGCGCGACACGCGTGCACGGCCTTGTGGAGTTCTTCCGGACGGTTTGGCGGCTGGGCGCGGCCGGGGTTGATGTGCCTCTCATTCTCTCCCGCGCCGGTGATGTGGTTTACATCACGGTGAAGTCGGCGGACCGCAACGACTTCCTCAGAAAGCCGAAGCTGCATTGAGATTCACCCGTATTGGCGAGAAGCACCTTGCAAAGCGGGGGTGGAGCGTCGGCAAGCCCTGCTGACCTAAAGGCGGAAGTCGAAAGTCGAAAGAAAGACCGAGGGCTCTCCCTATTTCCCCCTTTGCGTTGTCTCCGCCACCTTGGGGTTTGGTTTCTTGATTAATCGTCCTTGGCGGGCTTGGCGTCTTGGCGGTTCAATTCTAGTTTTGCTTCTCTCCGTGTCTCCGCGGTTCAGTTGTTGTTTTTCCTTCGTGTCCTTAGTGTCCTTCGTGTCTATGCTTTAAGTTGTCGGTCTCCGTCGGCGCTCTCGGCATCTCGGCGGTTCAGTTACTGAATGATCTGCGTGTATCTGCGGCTATTTGTCGCTGTTCAGTGCAGCTAGCAACAGCCGCGGCATCAAGCCAGCGCCGAAGACTTCCAAGGCGGCCGACTCCAGCATCTCGGCTTCCCAACTGAACCAGCGGCCGACACCGTCCGGCGGGTGCTTCTCCGCATCGCATAGCGCAGGGTCAGTCACCACGAGCAGCTTGCGGCAGGCGTTTGGCCGGGACTCATAGACCTTACACGCACCATCGTCGCCCAGAAACACGCAGGCCCTGTCGGCCGCCGGCTGTTGCCGCCAGGTATTTATGGCGTAATGGCTTTGGCGTTCGAGACGCGCCCGGTCCAATTCCATTCCAACCTCGCGCGCGATCTCGACCAACAGCGCAGCCTCGTGCGGCCAAATCTCGACCGGCTCCCGGCAGCAATGGTCGCACCCCTTGCGGCACTGGATGTCGCCGCTGGTTGCGCTTTTCTTCCGATCCTGTTCCAGCACATTGTCAATTGCGATGTGCGCTCCACGCGCGACCGATGGCGCATCCCGGTTCCCGGCCAAACGGAACTGTTCTGTGTAGCGGCCAAAGATCGTGCGCAGGTGCGCTTCTTTCCTTTCGTCGCGCGACTTCTTGTTCGCGGTGGCCTTGAAGCTGTCAGTCATGCCAAACCCATCGGTATCCCAGCAACCTTAGAACCCCAGGGGACCACAACACAGTAAATAGGGTGGCCGCTCCGGGTCGGAGCTGCCCCCTAAACCCGTGAGTAGTGAATGGTGAATGGACTGAACCGGCAGCCGTCAGTCGTCACCGGCCCTTTGCGGTCTCGGCGTCTTGGCGGTTCATTAACTTCCGTGAATCGTGAAACGTGAATCGTGAATCGAGTTTGTTCTTCTTGGCGGCCTTGGTGTCTTGGCGGTGAAGCTTTTCCGCCGAGCCCGCGCAGCGGGAGATTCATCACCCGTCACTCGCCCTTCATCCGAGTTTATTTGATCAGCCCTTCCGCCTTCATCGTCTCCTGCACCTTGGGACGCGCTGCGACGCGGTCGACATAGGCCTTCAGATTCGGCCATTTGCCAAGATCGATTTCGATGCGAGACGTCCATCTCAGGACGGTGAAGAGATAGGCATCGGCCACCGTGAACTTGTCGCCCATCAGGTACTGCCGCCCCGCGAGCTCCTTGTTCAGCCAGTCGAAGCGCTTGCCAAGGTTTTCCTTCGAAATGACCTTGTAGGCATCGGGCGTCGTCGGCCGGAAGATCGGCCCGAAGCCCTTGTGAAGTTCAGAGGTGGTGAAGTTCAGCCATTCCTGCACGCGGTAGCGCTCGGGCGTGCCGGCGGGCGGGATGAGCCCCGCACCGGGATTCTTGTCGGCGATGTACTGTACGATCACCGGACCCTCGGTCAGCCGCTCGCCGTTGTCGAGTTCCAGAACCGGCACCTGACCCTTGGGGTTGATGGTCCAATAGTCAATGCCGGACTTGGTTTTCTTTTCCTGATTGTTAACCTGCTCGACATCGAATTGCGTGCCCGATTCGCGCAGCACGATGTGGGGCGACAGCGAGCAGGCACCTGGAGAGAAATAAAGCTTCATTCGAAAAACCTCCTTTGGATGGGACAATTTCGGAACCGCCCATTCGGCAGCGGGCGCACAGGGCGCACACAGTATCATACATTTCGCCATAGACGGGGACAGACTGAAACACGTGACAGAGTCGATTGATCGTGCTGCAACTCGATCGGCGTCTCGCCGGTAAAGCATTAGCAGACCCTGCGCTGCTGTAAGCTAACGCCATGCTGAAGCAGATCGAAGCCGGCGCGCTCCGCGTCGCTTACGAAGAGCGCGGCTCTCCCGCCGGCACCCCGGTCGTGCTGCTCCACGGCTTTCCCTACGACGTGCGCGCCTACGACGAGGTGACGCCGCTGCTGGTCGGGCAAGGCTTCCGCGTCATCACGCCGTACCTCCGCGGTTACGGCCCGACGCGCTTCCTCTCCGCGGATACGCCGCGCTCCGGCCAGCAGGCCGCACTTGCCCACGATCTTCTCGCCCTCATGGACGCGCTCGCTATCCGCACTGCGGTCCTCGGCGGCTACGACTGGGGCGGCCGCGCCGCCTGTGTCGCCGCCGCGCTCTGGCCCGCGCGTGCCCGCGCGCTGGTGACGGTCAACGGCTACAACGTTCACGACATTCCCGGCTCGGCCCGCCCGCAGGCGCCGGAAGACGAGCACCGCATGTGGTACCAATACTATTTCCACGGCGAGCGGGGACGCGCGGGGCTCGAGCAAAACCGCCGCGAACTGTGCAAGCTGCTGTGGCGGCTCTGGTCACCCCACTGGGGCTTTGACGACGCGACGTACGAGCGGACCGCCGCCTCCTTCGACAACCCGGATTTCGTTTCGGTGGTGATTCACTCCTACCGGCACCGCTTCGGCCTCGCGCAGGGGGATCCCGCGTTCGAAGAGACCGAGCGCCGCCTGACCGGGCTGCCGCCGATCACCGTGCCGACCATTGCGCTCGATGGCGACGGTGACGGCGTCGCGCGCGCGGGCGGCGCGCGGAATCACGCAAGGCACTTCAAAGCCGCCTACGAGCACCGCGTGATTCCTTTCGTCGGCCATAACCTGCCGCAGGAAGCCCCGCGAGAGTTCGCCCAGGCGGTCCTTGACGTTTTCCGCCGCTGACGCGGCAGGTAACATCAAGGCGCCAGATGTTGCGCGATGGCGTTGACGATGTGTTCGGCGTCCTCCCTGATTCCATAGATCAAGCCCGACTTGCGGGTGTGGAGCCAGGGAAACCCTACGAAATACACGCCGGGCACCGGCGAGACGCCCCGTTCATGAATCGGCGCGCCCCCCGCGTCGGAGACCGGCAGGCGTATCCAGCTGAAATCCGCCGTGAATCCCGTGGCCCAGATGATCGCGCCGACCTGCGCCTCGTGTAGATCGAGCCGCCTCAATGGAGAAGCACATTCAGCGCGAGGGTCGGGCTCGTCCGCCTGATCGTCTTCGAGCGACGGCAACGGGATGCCGGCGCCCGTGAGATAGGCATCGATTTCGTTCTTGCGCTTTTGCGAAGATTCATCGGCGAAATGCACGTGGACGGCCGCCTCGTCGCTCAAGACCAGGCTGCTCCCTTCCACGTCCAGCAGGCGTCCGAGAATCATGACGCCCTGGCGCGCCAGGTTTTGCAAGCTGACGGTGTGCCCGTAGCGGCCGACGCCCGAAATCTGCGGCTGGGTCGCGCGGCTGACGGATTTATCCTTCAGGCTGGCCAACGTGACATCCCAATGCTTCATGTCCACGTGCCAGAGAAAGATGTCGCGGCCCCGATAGCGGCGCGGGCTGCGCCCGACCTTACTCGTGCACAGATAGACTTTGCGGCCGGCGGTCAGCAGGTCTTCGGCGATCTGCACGCCCGATTGCGCGCTGCCGACGACCACCACCGCGCCTGGCGGCAATGCTGCCGCATTCCGGTAAGCGGCGGTGTGCAGCTGCGTAATGTTGGCGGGTATCCTGGATCGGGCCGGGGGAAATTTCGGCGTCTGCTGGATGCCCGAGGCGATCACGACGGAACGGGTCAACACGGGTTCCAGCGCCCGGTCCCCGGCGTTCGTTCTGACGAGAAATTGCCCCATCGCGTCGGCTCGCTCGATCGAGACCACTGTAACGCCGGTGCGAACCGGCAATCTCGAGCGCTCGACATAGCCCTGGAAATAGGCGACCAGCTCTTCGTGGCGCCAGAAGCCATCGGGCCCCACTCCGTCGTAGGGAAGCCCGGGCAGGGTGCTCTTTGCATTCGGCGTATTGAGCTGGAACGAATCCCAGCGCTGCGACAGCCACGTTTCGCCGATGCGCCCGCGCTCGAAGACGATATGGTTGCGGCGGTCGCGCTGCAGGAAATAGCTCGTGCCAAGGCCAGCCTGACCGGCGCCCACCACTACCGTATCCAGCACACTGGTTGTCATAGATCAAGATATCGGCGTTGGCGTCAAAGCTCCTTGATGCTTGCGGCGCTCACTAACACTTCCCCAGCTTCGCGGAGTCCCTTTGGAGGCGCGCTCAATTGTAATGCGTGACGGGAGGATACAAGGATGAAGGCGAAAGGAGGAAGGGGAAAAACGGGGACAGACCCCATTAATGCGACCAGTGACCAGTGACCGGTGACCGGTGAAGACCCAAGTGATGGGAACTGGTGATGTGTACTGGTGATGTGAAATAGTGATGAGAGACGGGTTGTACATCACCACCTTTCATCACCAATTTTCATCACCATCATTCATCACTATTTTCTTCGTCGGCAGCCTTGGCGTCTTGGCGGTGAAGCGTTAGCGTGCCCTCCGGCATCGACTCCGCCCTCCCGGCGCACGAACTAAAAACAAGGTCAGTGTAACGTTGTCGCAGGCGATGCCCTGCAGAGAAGAAGTGAGGTAGCTCCGGTTTTGTACTCAGCGCGGCTCTAGGTGCGGCCTGGGAGCGCGAGGCTTGCGAGGCGCCGCAGGACCCGGTGCGGCGCGAGGTCAGCCACGCTCAAGGCGGGCAGATCCGCCGAGTCGAGCGTGTTCTTCACCAGCAGGCCGAGATCGGTATCGCCCTGCATCACCAGACGGCGAGCGAAGAACAACGTGTCGGAGTCCTCGCTGCGCGAGGCGAGGCACGCGAAATCGTAGGCCGTGGCGGCGATCGTGAGATCGGCGTCAGTGACCCCGGTCCAGGGAACGAAGCGGCCGCGCCTGAAAGTGAAATCGAGCGTGAGACCGGCGTCGTTGACCTGGAGACGAAGATGCCTTCCTTCGAGCGCGGCGCAGAGTTCATCCGTGAGCAGGCGATCGCGCATGGCATTGAGCGCCAGGCAGAACGCGAACGTCGGCGGCGTCTGCGGCAAGGCGGTGGCGATTCGTGCCAGGGTTTCAGGCAGACGAAATGGTTTCACTATCATCGCACCATCCAGGAAATTGGGTGCCGGCAATCAATGGGCGATACTGACGAGCTCCATGCCCGGCCGGCCGTGCCAGAACCCGTTGCAGCAGGCACCTGCTTGTGCCGCTGCCCCGTCCGCGGCTTGGGCGGAAGAAAGCTCGCCATCCGCCCAGCGGCGAAATGCGCTCAGCACTGCGGCGGTTCCCTGCGGCTGCGGGCTCACGCGCAGGACGTTGACCCGCATCGCGCGCAGCTCCGCTGCTTCGCCGAGCAGGTTGTAGGTCGCCGCAGACAGCGTCTGGGTTCCATTCAGAATGAGCAACGGCTGGTCCTCGCGTGTCGCGAGCGCGAGGCCCCCGGGGTGGTCAAGGCACGGAAATCCGCAGGTGTCCTTGGGCACGTTGTAGTGGCGGGCGGTAAAACAGCGCGCTGAAAACGCGAGCGGCACGGGGCCGTAAGCGAAGATCTCGGTTTCGGCGGCCTGGGGCTGTGCTTCCTGCAATCCGCCCAAGGCTTCGCGGGTAATTTCCACCGGCGCGACCCAGCGGCAGGCGCCGAGTTTGGCCAGCAGTGACAGCGTAGCAGGATTGTAGATGTTGAGATGCGGCCCCGCGATGAACGGCGTTCGCCCCTGCAGCAGCCGCACCGCGCCCCATTCATTGGCTTCCACCTGGAAGCGCGCGTTGCTCACGACTTTGCGCAGACCCCGCAGGTCAGCCTCGGATTCGATGAGCGCCAGGGTCGAGAGCACGACTTCCTTGCCGGCGCGTTCGAGGCGTTGGCCGATCTCGAGCCAATCGTCGAGCCGCAGCTCGCGGCGGCGGGAACACACGATTTCGCCGAGGTAGACGACATCCGCCGCGGAGTTGGCGATCTCGTCGTAGAACGCGTAGACGGCCTCGCGCGGCCAGTAGTGGAGCAGGGGTCCGAGGGCGATCTTCATTTCACTTCCAGGCGCGGTGGTAGGCGCCGAGCGTGTGGCTCTGGCCTTCCGAGACGCGGTCGAGCGCTTGCATCCACTCGGGCCGCGGCGCGAATGCGCGCGGATGGCGCCCGCAGGCATCGATTGCGTTGCGCCAGACGCGCGTCACCTGCGCCACGTACGCGGGGCTGCGCTGGCGGCCTTCGATCTTCACGGCCCGAACGCCCATCGCCATCAACTGTGGCAAGAGCTCGAGGGCGTTCAGGCTAGCCGGCTCCTCGATCGCGTAGTAGGTCTCGCCGCGGACCGTGTAGCGCCCCTTGCACAAAGTGGGATAACCGGCGCGCTCTCCGTCGGCGAAGCGGTCCACCAGCAGGCCGTTGAGGCGGCTCTCCATTCCCTGTGGTGTCTGCAACCAGCGAACCGCGGCGGCCGGAGAGCACGCCCCGGCCATGTTTGGGGAGCAGCCGGTCACGTAACCGGACAAAGCGCAGCGGCCCTCGACCATGATGCAGAGCCCGCCGAAACCGAACACCTCGATCTCAACCGGCGTGTTGCGCACCACCTGTTCCACCTGTGCCAACGCGAGCACGCGCGGGAGCACAGCGCGCCGGACCTTGAAATGCTCGTGATAGAAATTAATCGCTTCATAATTGGTAGCGGAGCCTTGCACCGAGAGATGCAGGGCCAATCCCGGATGCACGCGAGCGGCATACTCCATAAGGCCGGCGTCGGCGATGATGATTGCGTCGAATCTCATCTCTGCCGCCTTGTCTACGGCGCGCGTCCAGCGCTTCCAGTTGCCAGCCTGGGGGTAGGTGTTGATCGCCAGCAGCACCTGGGCGCCCCGATCGTGCGCGTAGCGCAGGCCTTCGCGGGCGGCGGCTTCGTCGAAATTGAGGCCAGTGAAGTTGCGCGCGTTGGTATCGTCGCGGAACCCGATGTAGACGCAGTCGGCGCCATTGTCGACCGCGGCGCGGAGCGCGGGCAGGGCACCCGCCGGACACACCAACTGCACTGACGGCGGGTGTGCGCCCGTCGCGCCTGAAGCTCTCGATTCGGAGGAATGCACTTGGCGCGTTGTCGGATATCTTTAGGGGCTGGGTTCGGGGGGTGCCGTGGCAACTGCCCGGGATGTTTGCCCGGCACGAGCGTCAATTTAGCCCAGTGGGCGCTCGTCGTTGTTGACGCAGATCAAAACGCGCGCACAGCAGCGCCGGTGACCGCGCATCCTCGTTCGCGGCGCCACGGCCGGACCGCCAGGCGGGCGCCTGTAGAAGTGATGGTCTTACCGCAAAGCGAGGAGATGCCGCCGTCTCGAGGTCACGCCCAGTTCCGGCGGTCGATAAACGTGCGAGGCTCGAGCGGCCGCCCCTCCGGGTAGACCAGGCTCTCGCGGCGCGCTGACCATAGCAGCAGCCGGCCGACCGTGCGGTCGATGACGCGCGAGAGGACGCCGAATTCGCTTTCCATCTGTATTCGCAGCTCCGCGATCCGCTCGCTGACGGCACGATTGGAGTCTCGCAGGTATCGCTCCATGGCCCACAACGCGGCGCCATAGCCCCGCTCGAGGTTGTCGGCTTCAGCCGCCACGCGCGCGCGCACGCGCGCGTTGCTGTCCTGCTTGTAACGTGTCCAGCCCTCGTACATGGTTCGCATCATTCGATAAAGGCTGGGGCCGTTGACTTCGTAGTCGCGTTGAAAGGCGAGGTCGAGCCAGGACTTGGAATCGTCGCGCGCGATGTGCTCGTGCTCGAAATTGAACTTGAGCTGGCCGTGGATATCTGCGAGGTCGATTCCGTTCAACATCCGGCCCTCGTTTTCCATCTGAGCGTGCAGCGGCGTGCCGGGGATTGGCGTGTACAGCATGAACTGGTGGCAGTCGGCGTCGTGGGCCACGGCGTGCTCGATCTCCTCGCGCATGTTGTCGGGGTTGTGATGCTCCATCCCGATGATCGTCGAGCCCTGGACGCGGATGCCGTGCGACTGCAGCTCGCGGGTGAGCGCGACCGTGTCGGTATGCCTGAGCTTCCTGTAGCCGGCCTGCTCCGACTCGAAGCCCATCCACACCCACGTTACGCCCAGCTCGACGAGCTGTCGCATGGTGTACTTGCGCAAGGCGTTCGCCGACGAGAAGACGTACATCGACCACGCCTTGCCGTGCTTGTTCATCTCGCCGAGCAGCTCGAGCGCGCGCCTCTTGTACAGCAGGAAGTTCTCGTCCATCATGAAGAACGTGCGCACCTTCAACTGCTTTTCGGCTTTGCACATGACGTCGAACAATTGCTTTCCGGTCTCGTAGAAGTTGACGAACCGGCCTTTGCCGCCGAAGAAAGCCGAGGTCGTGCAGAAATTGCAGCCCATGGGGCAGCCGACCGACGGGATGATCGTCGCGGCCGGATCGCCGCCGCCCCTTGGCGCCTTGAGGCCCATCAGCCGGAAGCCGAATGACGATGCGATGACCGGGTGCTCGATGGGCTGATCGACAGGCTCGCCGAGGAACTCGCGGAACCAGCGGATGCCCTCGCCTTTGACGATGTGATCGGCTTCGAGGATCCGCTCTATCCCGGGAATGGCGGCGACGTGGCCACCAACGACGACTATCGATTTCGGGGAGTGCTCCCGCACAAGCCGGCACATCTCGCGTACTTTGCCGACATTCACGATGATCCCGGAAATCCCGACGATGTCGTAGTGATTGGTCTTCAGCTCTTTGATGAAGCGTTCGCGCGTGGGGAAGTCGAGCAGCGTCGAGGGAACGGAGATGTTCTCCTGGATCATCATGATGCCCCACGAGCGGTGGTGCATGCGCAGCGAGAACGGTCCCTGCGCCCGCGTGACCTGGTTGTGATAAAGCTCGAGCGGGTTGATCGCGCGACTGCCGTACTCGTCGTCTTGCGCGAAGGGCTTGAAGACAGATGTCAGGAGGATGCGAGCTCGAGTTCCGTTGGGGTGCTGAATCGGAAGCTCCTGGTCTGACCGCTTTGTCCGCCGCACGGTATCACGTGAATTATGCTGGCGGAACAACAACAACCGATGAGTCTGCGCTGCAAGGGCCGGGGTGTCAAATGGGACAACGTTGCGCCTGGTTGGATTCGAACCAACAGGGATTCGGCGCCCCCCCCCAGATAGAACAGTCAGGTCTCGCGGAATTTCTCATTGCGTTCAGCGCCGAAGCCGGTCGTCTGCTATTGCTTTGTTGCGGTGATTATCTGGAAGTTTCCGAAAAAATACGTTGTGCGTTCACACACCCATCCTCCCATGTTCTCCAAACAATCGAGTGGGTCGTGCGTATCCCAGAGCGCAAGACCCAGCGGCTCGAAAACCTTGAAGTAAAGCCAGCTCAGGGCGCGCAGCACCCACAATTCAGGGCGATGAAATTCGGCAAGAAAGAGTTTTCCGCCCGGGGCCAGCATGCGCCCCGCCTCACGCAGGGCTTGTCCCTTCAAGTCGTGCGGCAGCTCGTGGAGCAAAAAAAATATGACGTTGGCGGCGACATCGCTCCCAGCCTGCTTCATGGCCGTGGCATTATCCTCAATGAACTCCACTTTTCCCGAAAAGTCCCCAAGCTTGCTCTTCGCATGAACAAGCTCATTGTGAATAATGTCCGCGATGAGGACGCGCTCGGCACCCCCTTGGACAGCTGCACTCACAACTCGCGGGAGTACATTCCCGAATGCACAGGACGTAACAAGCACCTTCTTGTTTCTTAAATCCGACTGCTTAAGTCCGGAGACAATCTTCGACACCAGGCGGCCATACTGAAAAAGCAATATTGCCGAGATGACAGGCTGAAAATCCACCAGTTTGATGAGCCGCATATTCGAATAGATCGGATACACGTGCGACTTGTTGCTGGTCGAACCTGACGACAGTCCGCGTATCAACAACGCCCCCCGCGTCACCACAAAGAAGAACAGGCCTGTCGATGCAACAAGAAACAACACGATAAATGCCCCCTTCATCATCCACGTATCCATTGAGCTTCCCTAGAGATAGAAACTTGCTGCACGCATCCTCCCGGATGCAATGAACGTTGGCCTCAATCTACCGTGCGAGCAGCTCGCATGGTTTGACCTGAATCAAAGCTCGGCGCTGGCGATAGGGCCCATAACGCCAAGAAGTCGCGATCCGTTCATTTTTTGGGCGGTTAATCTTCTGCCGAGACGCCCGAGGGCACGGCCCTGAACCGGGTCGGACCCGCGCAATGAATGAACTGGTGATGAGTACTAGTGATGGAAACTGGTGACGACAAGCCCGTTGTACATCACCATTTTTCTTCACCATTTTCTTCCCTGGGGGCCTTGGCGCCCCTTGAAAGCCGTGACCGGAGCTACGGCGCTTTGTAATTCTTGTTTGGAATTCTTGGCGTGCTTGGCGTGCTTGGCGGTGAGGCTGTTCTCCTCCTTGGCGCCCTTGGCGGTGAAGGTTTTTCGTGAGTCGTCAGTCGTGAGTCGTCAGTCGTCACCCATCACTCGGGCCTGATGCCACCATCGCGAATGAGCGCCCGGTAACGCAGATACTCTTCCTGCATCAGCCGCATGAACCCGTCCGGCGTGCCCTCGGGCGTCGACTCCGCCCCTTGGCTCACGAACCGCTCGCGCAGCGCCGCCTTGCGCAGCCCTCTTACGATATCGCCGTGCAGCTGCTCGACGATGCGACGCGGCGTGCCCCTCGGCGCGACGATGCCCGACCAGCGGTCGATCTGCGCCTCAGGCAATCCGACTTCGGCGATCGCCGGCACGGCCGGGAGCGCGGGGCTGCGCTGCCGCGTCATTACGGCGAGCGCGCGCAACCGCCCCTCGCGCACCGGCGCCAGCACCGCCGGTAGCGTGAGAACGGCGTAGTGCACCCCCCCGAGCACCATCTCGACAAAAGAGTCGGTCAGCCTCCTGAACGGCACGTGCACCGCATCGATACCGAGCGCGCGCGTGAATACTTCGCCGGCAAGATGCGACGCCGACCCGATGCCGAGGGAGGCGTAGTTCAACTCGCCGGCGCGCACGCGCGCGTATGAGACGAACTGGGATGCGGTGCGCACCGGGATCGCTGGCGTCACCACCAGCACGTTGGTGATGGACGCGACGTGCGCAACGCCGACGATGTCGGCCAGCGCCTGATACGGCGCCTCGTCCCGCAGGAGCTCGGTGATGATGCGCGTGACGCCGACCATGCCCAACGTGTATCCGTCGGCATTCGCTCGCGACACCAGGGTGTTGCCGATCAGCCCGCCCGCACCCGAGCGGTTTTCGATGACGACTCTCTGCCGATAGAAGGCTTCCAGCTCACCGCCAAGCGAGCGAGCGAAAAAGTCGTCTGCCGTGCCCGGAGAGGACGCCACGACGATGCGGATGGGTTTCACGGGAAAGACGGCCAGTGCCGACGGTGGGTTCGCGATACACGGCCCCGCGCCCAGGAATGCGGCCAACGCACACATCGCGACCCGCAGGACGCCGGTCACCATCAAACGCAGGAATCGCACCGCGATCATGCTCCCTCCCAAGCGGGCCACGATAGCGCGCGGGGGGGTGGGGATCAAGCCCGCCCGGGGGAACCGGAACTGGTGATGGGGAAATGGTGATGAAAAATGGTGATGGGAGACTGTCTTATCTCAAAGATCAGCCGTACTCATCACCAGTACACATCACCATTTCCCCATCACCATTTTTCATCACCATTTTCCATCACCCTCTTTCGTCACCATTTTCTTCCCTAGAGGCCTTGGCGTCTTGGCGGTTCAATTCTGATTTCGGTTCTCTCCGCGTCTCCGCGGCTCAATTATTGTCCTTGCTTCCCTTGGCGGCCTTGGCGGTTCAATTCTAGTTTTGCTTCTCTCCGCGTCTCCGCGGTTCAATTCTTGTTCTTGCTTCTCTTGGCGTTCTTGGCGGTTCGGCTCTTGTTCTCTTTGGTGTCCTTCGTGTCATTGGTGTCTTGGCGGTGAGGCTGTTCTCACTCCATCGTCCGAACGTCCGGACCGACGACGACCTCCATCTCGGTGAGCTCCACCACCTCCTGCGGCGTAAACCCCGGCGCCACCTCGTCGAGGACGAACCGGCCGTCGTGCCAGCGCAGCAGCGCGAGATCGGTCACCACGAAATTGACGCAGCCCTTCCCCGTCAGGGGGTAAGTGCATTTGCGCCGCAGTTTCGGGCGGCCCTTGCTGTCGCAGTGCTCCATGACGATGACCAACTCGCCCTGCCCCGAGAGCAGGTCCATCGCGCCGCCAATGCCGCCCCGCTTCGCGTCGGCCGTGCTCCAGTTGGCGAGGCTGCCCGACTGATCGACCTCGTAGGCGCCGAGGATCACAGTGTCGATCCGGCCGCCGCGCGCCATCTCGAACGAGGTGACGCTATCGAAGAAAGACGCGCCGGGCTTCAACGCGACGAACTGGCCGGCAGCGTTGTAGATGTCCGGGTCGATTTCATTGTCGGCAGTCACCATGCGGCCATAGCCGAGCACGCCATTCTCTGCATGGAGAATCACATCGCGTTCCTGCAGATAGTTCGAAACCATGGTCGGAATGCCCACGCCGAGGTTCACGTACGTGCCGTCCTTGACGAGCGCGGCGGCGCGCTTCGCAATGCCGGCGCGCGTCAGCGCCGGCTTGTCGTTGTAGAGACGTGGCTTGTCCGACGGGCGCCGCTCGGGCCGGCGCCAGGCCTTGCCGTCGTCGGTTTGCGTAGTTTTCACGACGCGCGACACGAATATTCCTGGAAGATTGATGAGCTCCGGTGGGATCGCGCCGGGCTCCACGATCTCGTCCACCTCCACGATCGCGACGCGGGCCGCCTTGGCGAAGCTGGGGTTGAAGTTCAGGCTGCCGCCGCGGAACTGGACGTTGCCCAGGCGATCGGCGCGAGACCCCCTCAAAAAGGCGTAGTCCACGCGTATGGCCTGCTCGAGGACGTGGGGCTTGCCATCGAATTCGCGGATTTCCCTGCCCTCGGTAAGGGCGGTGCCGACGCTGGTCGGTGAATAGAACGCCGGTATCCCCGCACCGCCCGCGCGACAGCGTTCGACGAGGATGCCCTGGGGCACCAGCTCCACCTCCAGCTCCCCGGCGGCGATCTGCTCCTCGCTCGCAGTGGGCGTGCCCGGCCGCACGGAAAAGGCAGCGATCAGCTTCTTCACCTGCTTGTTCTCGGCGAGGATCTGGCCGCGCAGCGCTCCCGGGTCGCCCAGAGAGTTGCAGACGAGGCAGAGGTTTTTCGTGCCCTTGTCGCGCAAGGCGAGTATCAGGCTCGTTGCGAAACGGTGTCCCACACTGAAACCGGCGATCGAGATCGTTGCTCCGTCACCGATGTCCGCGATGGCTTGCGCCGGCGATGCGAAAACTTTGTTCATAGCGACTCTCTTAATATGAATCGTGACTCGTGACTTGTGACTGGTGACTTGTAAGTGGATTTGTCGACACGGTTAGTTCTTATTTGTAATCCTTCGCGGCCTTTGCGGCCTTCGTGTTGAGGCTGTTATTTTCCTTGGCGTCCTTTGCGCTCTTGGCGGTAAGGCTTTTGCTGTAAGTCAGCGCTCTATTTCCCAAGTTTATCGCCGCCTCGTCCGGTACGCTGCCACAGCACCAGGCCGCCGAACATGAGCACGATGGTCAGGGCGAAGTAGGTGCGCATCCCCAGGACCGGGGCGATGAGGCCGGCGAAGAACGGCGCGAGACCCATTCCAAAAAAATGGAATGCGGTCGAATAGGAGATCGCCCGCGCGTCCATGCCCGGCGGCGCGTGAGTCCTGAGCAGCGCGAAGATGGCCGTGGGCATCCCGGCTGCGGTCAGGCCGAACGCCACCCGCGCGAGCACGAGTTGCAGCGGCGTCTGCAGCACCAGAAGCGGAAGGTGCGTGACGACGGTCGCGGCCGCGGCGAACGTCATCACGCGCGCGGGCCCGATGCGATCCTGCACGCGCCCCCAGAAAGGCAGCGCGACCAGCATGGCAAGCGCGATTGCCACGGCTGCGGCGCCCACCCAGAACGCTTCGCCGCCGGGGGCTGCGTGCTGCGCCTCGAGCAGCTGCAGCACGAAGAGGCTGATGTTGGTCACGCTGCCGTACCACATGACCGAGAAGAGAAAGGCCAACAGGAAGAGCAGGCCGATGCGCGGCACGTTCAGCAGCTCGCGCAAGCTCTCCAGCCACTGCGACCGCCAGGGGCCGGGCGCGAGCTGCTTCACTTCGCGCACAAATATCGCGACCAGCGCACCGCCGCTCAACATGAGGCCGCCGCTGATCCAGAACAGCCAGTGCGGGCGATCGATCGCTGCGGCGAGCATCGCGCCCAGGGCCGGCCCCAGCGCCTGTCCCACCATTCCGCCGGTCTGCGCGAGCGATACGGCTCTTCCGATGCGCGTGGGCGGCGTGTTGCCCACCAGCAACGCCACTCCCGCTGGAGTGAAGCCATTGAATACGCCGATCAGCATGAAGACGCTCGCGAACCATATCGGCGTCGTCGCAAACGGCACCAGCATCATCGCGCCACCCATGCCCAGCATGGCCCGCAGCACCATCAACTTGCGGCCGTAGTGATCGGCGATGCTGCCCCAGATGGGATTGACGACAAAGCTGACCAGGTAGAACACCAGCAGCATGTAGCCGACCCACGTCTCCAGGTTCTCGTGCACCCCCAGGCCGCGCACCATCAGCGGGACGAACGGCCACGAGAGGCTGAAGCCGAGCCCGCACAGCAGGTTGGCCAGCGGCAGCGCCCGCAGATTGCGGCGCCAATAAGGATACTGCCGCGACTCCTCGTCGGTCGCAGCCGTAGCAGTGTCGGTCATTCGGTTTTACCGCAGATAAACGCCAATCATAAACCAGTGACCGGTGGCCGGAAACCGGTGATTGGTGAGTAGTGAATGGTGAGTGGACTAACCCAAAGTCAGAAGGCAGAAGGATGAATGGTTTTGTTTTTTTGTGTCGACCGATCGGCGTTCATCGGCGTACATCGGCGGCTAAATAACGGGGTTCGGGGTTCGCGTGTGAGTACATCTGCGTTTATCTGCGGCTAAATTCTATTGGTTCGTCCTCGGCGGTGAAGCTGCGGGTCAGCCCGCCTTTATCTCGATGAACTCGAGCTGCACGCCGTCCGGTCCCTCGAAGAAACACACCCGCCGCCCACCCGATACTGTGGTCTGCTCGAGGATCCGGATGCCCTGGCCCTCCAGCTTTTTTATGAGCGCGTCCAAATCATCGGTGTCGATGGCGATATGCTCCATCCCGTACTTTTGCTCGCGCGTCTGGTTCTGGAGGAAGTCCGTGACATTGAGCGACAGCCCGTGCAGATCCAGGCGGTAGCCGCCGTTCGGGGTTTGATTCACGATCTTCGCGCCGAGCGTGTCAACGTAGAATTTCGCCGTCTTCCCCGGATCTCTGGTCTTCAGATGCAAATGGTTGAGCTTCAACGTCATGGAAACCTCCTCCGCTTCAGGGAATACTGGTGATGATTACTGGTGATGATAACTGGTGATGAATAATAGTGATGACAAACCCATTGAAGATCATCGAGCGGGCGTGAGAACGTCAGGGCGGGAAACGGAAAATCCCTCTCATGATCTCCCGATCTCACGATTTCACGAGCTTACGAAACCCTTCTGACTTCTGACTTCTGCCTTCTGCCTTCTGCCTTTTGCCTTTTGCCTTTTGCCTTTTGCCTTTTGCCTTTGGGTTCCCATCACCATTATTCATCACCATCTTCCATCACTATTTTTCATCACCCTTTGCTCCGAGGCACCACCATCGGCCATCCCTTTTGATAGGTCAGTAAAGTGCCCCCTGGAGGCGCTCGTACAGTCCCTTGTCGTATTCCTTTCCGTCGAATCGCGCGTGAGTGACATCGGAGACAATCGTGCCGAGACTCGGCAGACTGCTGCGTTCGATGTGCTGAGCCGGGTCCCATAATTTCGAACGGAAGATCGCGCGGGCGCACTGGAAGAAAACGGTATCGACGCGAACCACGAGCACCGAGCGCGGAAGCTTGCCCGCCACGCTGAAGCGCTCGAGCAGCGCCGGATCGGTGGATATTTCCGCGCGTCCGTTGACGCGGAGCGTCTCGCCGATGCCCGGGATCAGAAACAGTAACGCGACGTGCGGATTGGCGATGATGTTGCGCAGGCTGTCCGTGCGGTTGTTGCCGCGCCGATCGGGGATCAGCAGCGTCTTCTCGTCTTCGACCACGACGAACCCCGGTGCATCGCCGCGGGGGGACGCATCCATGCCGCCCGGTCCGGCGGTAGCGAGGGCGAAAAACGGCGAGGCCGCGATCAGCCTTTGGTAATGCGGATGGAGGTAGTCGACCTCTTTCTCGACGGCGGCGCCGGAAGGCGCGCCGTAAAGCTTCTCGAGGGTTCCAACGTCGGTGATCCGGTGCGCTTCGCTTACGGTGATCATTGCAATATTCCCCCTGAGCGGCCCCGAGGCCGCTAGCCTCTTTTTTACGCTGCCAGTTTCATCCCCAAATCCGCCGCCTGTCGCCGGTCGAGCGCCACGCGCGTATTGTAAATGAACGCGGTCCGGCCTGAATATTTGAGGGCTGTGACTGGCGACGGCCCCGGTGACGGGAACTGGTAATGAGCACCCTGCAGCACATCACCATTATCCATCACCCTCTTTCATCACTATTCTGTATCCCCCGCGGCCTTGGCGTCCTTTGCCGTGAAGCTTTAGACTTTCGTTACTCGCGCTTCGAAAGGAACAAGAACATGCCCCCCGTGAACGACCTGCCCGATATCCTGGAGACGACTGAAGCCAAGCGCCTCGCAACCGGCTTCGTCTTTACCGAAGGCCCGCTCTGGCATCCAGACGGTTTCTGGTACTTTGTCGATATCCGCCAGAACAGGCTCTACCGGCTGACGCCCGGGCAAGCGCCGGAAGTCGTCAGGGAAACCGCCGGGGGAAACGGCACGACCTTCGACCTGCAGGGACACCTGATCCTGTGCGAAGGCAATGCCCGGCGGGTCGTGCGCATCCGCCAAGACGGCAAGGCCGAGCCGCTGGCCGAGCGCTACCAGGGTGGGCGCTTCAACCGCCCCAACGACGTGGTATGCCGCTCGGACGGCAGCCTCTACTTCACCGACCCGGACAAGCGCGTCCCCTACACCCAGCGGGAAATACCGCCTCCCGCCGGCATCGACAATCTTTGGGACGGCGCGTGCGTTTATCGCATTGCACCGGACGGCACCATCAGCGTGCTGGCGCACTGCGAGTATCCCAACGGCCTGGCGTTCTCACCGGACGAGCACACGCTCTACGTCGCAAACACGCGCTCCACGAAATACATCCACGCGATCGAAGTCGGCGCGGACGGCAACATGGTGCGCCGGCGCATTTTCGCTGACATGAGCGAGGGCGGCCTGCCCGGCATACCCGATGGCTTGAAGGTCGATTCCCAAGGCCGGGTCTTCTGCACCGGGCCGGGCGGAATCTGGGTATTCACACCCGACGGAAAACACGTCGGGATAATCAGCTTTCCCGAACAGGCGGTGAACTTCGCGTTCGGCGGCCCGGATCTGCAGACGTTGTTTTGCTGCGCTCATACCTCGGTCTACACCCTGCGGGTCAAGGTCCCCGGACTGCCGCATCCGTGGTACCGCACGATCGGTTGAAGTCGGAAGTCGGAAGTCGGAAGTCGGAAGTCGGAAGTAAAACCGTTCGGCAGCATCCTGTTCGCCTTTCGCCTTTCGCCTTTCGCCGCTACCTGGCGGCCAGGTAGCGGCGCCAGGGGCGCCAGTAATACTTCTTCCAGCCGTTGTTGACGCC
>JAQBFV010000071.1:0-5253 GCA_032123035.1 Betaproteobacteria bacterium
GTGGTACCGACGTCGGTGTGGCGGTGAGAATCACCGAATCGGCGATGGAGTCTGCGTAGACGGGATGTCATACGCATAAGGAGGCGATTCGTCCTGGAGCCCCCGCGTAGCACGTCTCAGCACCTGGCAGGCAATGTCGACGATGGGGCCGTGCACGCGGGCGATTTCGCCGACGCAAGGGGCGTCCGGGGCGTGATAGCCGGGCTCGCGGGTCGGCTGTAGATCCGACTCGACCGTGGCCATGGCTTATCCTATTCGTTCCTCATGAATCATGCGTCGGCCGTTGCTGCGTCTCTTATGAATCCCGGCACATGGCGGCGGGTCTCCCGATGAACGGCTGGGCGCTCGTCTACGAAGGCTTCGAGCCGCGCCAGGAGCGGTTGCGCGAGGCGCTTTGCACTCTGGGCAACGGTTACTTTGCCACCCGGGGCGCGGCGACCTACGCGCGGGCGGATGACGTGCACTACCCGGGCACCTACCTCGCCGGCGGCTACAACCGGCTGGCGACGGAGATCAACGGGCACGTGGTCGAAAACGAGGATCTCGTGAACCTGCCCAACTGGCTGCCGCTCAAGTGCCGGATCGAGGGCGGCGCGTGGCTGGACCCGGCGTCCGCGGAGATCGAGAGTTATCATCAGACGCTGGATCTCAAGCAGGGTCTGCTCACGCGGTGGGTCGTATTCCGGGAGAGCAATGGACGCCGCACGCGCTTTCGGGAACGGCGCCTCGTGCACATGCATTATCCCCACCTCGCCGCGATCGACCTCGAAATCACCGCCGAGAACTGGTCCGGCACGCTCGAGTTGTTGAGCGCGCTCGATGGTTGCGTCGTCAACGCGGGCGTCGCGCGTTACCGCGCCCTCAGCAACCGGCATCTTGAAGCCCTTGAGGCAGACGCCATCGATGACGAGACCGTTTACCTGAAGGTGCGCACCGCGCAATCCCGTCTCGAGATCGCGCAATCGGCGCGCACCCGTATCTACCAGGACGACTTGCGCATCTGGGCGCCCCCTCGGATTGAGCGCGACGGCGCTTACATCGGGCAGGCATTCGCGGTGCCGCTTGCGCAAGGCGAGACGTCGCGCATCGAGAAGGTGATCGCGCTCTACTCGTCGCGCGATCGTGCGATCTCGGAATGCGGGCTCGCAGCGCGCGAGGGCGTCGCCCGCGCCGAAAGCTTCGCCCAGCTGCAGACCACGCACCTGCGGCGCTGGAACCAGTTATGGCAGCGTTTCGATATCGGCATCGAGGAGCACGCGGTGGCCAGGACCGAGCGCACCGCGCTCACGTTGCGCCTGCATATCTTTCATCTGCTGCAGACTGCTTCCACCCAGACCATCGATCTCGACGTCGGGGTGCCGGCGCGCGGCTGGCACGGCGAAGCGTATCGCGGTCACATCTTCTGGGACGAGCTCTTCATCTTCCCGCTGCTCAACTGGCGGCTGCCCGAGATCACGCGGGCGCTGCTCATGTATCGCTACCGCCGCTTGAACGAGGCCCGCGCCAACGCCCGCGCGGCGGGCTTCCGAGGCGCGATGTATCCCTGGCAAAGCGGCAGCAGCGGACGCGAGGAGACGCAGCCGCTGCATCTCAACCCCGAGTCGGGCCGCTGGCTGCCGGACCACACGTATCTGCAGCGCCATATCAATGCCGCCATTGCGCACAACGTGTGGCAGTACTACCAGGTCACCCGCGACATGGAGTTTTTCTCGTTCTATGGCGCCGAGATGATCCTCGAGATCGCGCGTTTCTGGTCGAGCATCGCCGCCTTCAACGAACAACTAGGGCGCTACGAGATTCGGGGCGTCACCGGTCCGGACGAGTTTCAGACCGCCTATCCGGATGCGAGAGAACCGGGCCTCAATAACCACGCCTACACCAACATCATGGCGGTGTGGGTGCTGTGCCGCGCACTCGAGTTGCTCGACATCCTGCCCGAGGAGCGCCGCCGCGAACTGCGCGAGGAGCTCGGCCTGGGCGACGAGGAGCTCGCGCGCTGGGACGACGTGAGCCGCCGGATGCGTGTCGTCTTTCACGACCGGGGCATCATCAGCCAGTTCGAGGGCTACGAGGCGCTCAAAGAGTTCGACTGGGAGCACTACCGGCGCCGCTACGGCAACATCCAGCGTCTCGACCGCCTGCTGGAAGCCGAGGGCGATACGCCGAACCGCTACAAGGCCTCGAAACAGGCCGACGTCCTGATGCTGTTCTACCTGTTTTCCTCGGAAGAGTTGAAGGAGCTCTTCGATCGACTCGGCTACCCGTTCGAATACGAGACCATCCCGCGTAACGTGGACTATTATTCACAACGGACGTCCCATGGCTCGACTCTGAGCCATGTGGTGCACTCCTGGGTGCTATCGCGTGGCGACCGGCCGCGCTCGTGGCAGCTCTTCAAGGAAGCGCTCGAGAGCGACATCGCCGATATCCAGGGCGGGACGACCCCCGAAGGGATACACCTGGGCGCGATGGCCGGGACCGTCGACCTGCTGCACCGCGGCTACGCCGGCATCGTCACGCGCGGGGATGTTCTTTGGCTCAACCCCTGCCTGCCGCGCGAACTTCGCTCCCTGCGCATGACGGTTCGCTATCGCGGCCACGCGCTCGACCTGACCGTCACGCAGTCGTCCATCACGTTGCACGCGCATGAGTCAAACGCAACGCCGATCGAGCTGCATCTCATCGATGAAGGCCATGTCGTCGAGGCAGGCGAGACGCGAACGTTCGCCCTGCCGTCAGGACGAGAGCAGCAGCCCTGATCGGGCTTGGCCTCGCGCTTCAGGCAGCGCGACGCTCATACCAACCTCGAGACTGGTTGACTACTCGCACAGCCACCAGCATTACCGGAACCTCGATCAACACGCCCACTACAGTGGCTAATGCGGCACCAGATTCGAATCCAAATAATGCAATAGCTGTGGCCACGGCTAGTTCAAAGAAGTTACTTGCACCAATCAGTGCGGACGGTCCTGCAACGCAGTGCGGGGAACCCATCTGACGATTAAGCAAATAAGCCAATCCTGAATTGAAAAAGACCTGAATCAGGATTGGCACTGCCAGCAACGCAATAATTAATGGCTCGGCAATGATCTGTTTGCCCTGAAAACCAAAGAGCAATATCAGCGTGGCTAACAACGCGCCAAGAGACATCGGGCCGAGGCGAGCAATAACCTGATCTAATTGCACCTGCCCATTTTCGCGATTCAATAGATTCCTGCGCCACAGGCTTGCGATGATTAGAGGTATAACGATGTAGAGAACTACTGACAGAAGCAGCGTGTCCCAAGGCACAGTGATCGCGGACAATCCCAGCAGCAATGCAACGATAGGCGCAAAAGCAAACACCATGATTACGTCGTTTAAGGCTACCTGCGACAGTGTGAAGTGGGGCTCGCCCCGCATCAGGTGGCTCCAAACGAACACCATCGCGGTGCACGGCGCTGCGGCCAGTATCACCAGCCCGGCGATGTAGGAATCTATTTGTTCGGCAGGAAGGTAGTCACGAAAAAGATAGCCGATGAACAACCAGCCGAGCAGCGCCATTGAAAATGGCTTAACTCCCCAGTTGACGAATAAGGTGACTCCAACACCTCGCCAGTGTCGGCTGACTCCTCTAAGTTCCTTCAGATCGATCTTGATTAGCATCGGAATGATCATCAGCCAGACAAGCACGGCCACCGGCAGGTTGATGTGGGCCACCTCGATGCGGCCTACGAACTGAAATACGTTCGGGAACAGTTGTCCAAGCCCGATGCCAACGACAATGCAAAGTGCGACCCATATGGTGAGATAGCGTTCAAAGATACTCATTCCACCGCTGCCATATTGTTATCACTCATTGTTTTCCGTCGCGCTCACTTTTCTACCCGTTTGATCAAGTCCTCGACTCGTCGGCGGATGTCATCACGGCTTGCTCTGAATACCGCCATTATTTCGTCCTCGGAGCCCGTCGCTTTGGCCGGGTCATCGAGCGGCCAATGTTCTTTCCGTGTTCCTGCCGGCAAAACCGGACAGTTTTCGTCCGCGTGGCCACAAACGGTAACCACGCAATCGGCCGAGGCCAGTATCTCATCAGTCAGTTCGGTGGACTCCTGCCGGGAAATATCCACACCTGCCTCTCGCATCACTTCGATAGCGCGGAGGTTCTTCCCGTGAGATTCGATACCGGCGGATTGTGCATCGACCCATTTTCCACCGAGTTGACCGGCCCAGCCCTCCGCCATCTGTGAGCGACAGGAGTTGCCGGTGCATAAAAACAATACGTTCATCGGGATTCTTCTATCATACGGTGCTTAGGCACAACGAGCCGCACCTGGTCTGTTTGGCATCTCTGAGAACGCAGCCAGATCATTTACATAGGGCTCTCGCGCTGCCTCCTCACTGCCCGTCGCGTCGATCACCTGAGGTGCCCGTTGAGTCAATTCGGGGTGAATCTGGTGGTAAATCCATTGCCCGGAACGTCGATCGGGCACAACGCCACAGTCACGCGGTGCTGCAAGATGACGACTTACCTTGGGCTGTATTACACCCAGCGCATGGACGAGTTCGCAGATTCACGATTCGCCCTCTTTCTGAATCCGCCCCGTAAGAGGGGCTGCCCCGTAAGAGGGGCCAGGCTCGAATTATTGTAAATCGAGCCTGGCCCCTTTGATCCAGAAAGGGACAATTAATCGGAGTCTGTCGCAACCTCCCCAGCTCGAAGCCGAAGAGAAAATCCTAAAAGAAGTAGCAGAAGCTAACCCTCCAATGTAGCTGACCACTGGGAGCAGCGGCTTAAATGTCCGCTCTGGGTCGGAAGCGGACGTTCGGCATTGTTTGAGCTAGATTAATAATTCAGCGAAAAGGGACGTTGTCCCGCCCCCAATGAATGACTGTCCTATTTGCGAAGATGAATATTAGGCGGATAGTTATCCGGGTAAGTCTCCAGCTGTTCCCGCCTTTTCTTGGCTGGTGCCCCAGGATGCTCAGATTGCGCTGTGCTGCGTTTTGTGGTCGAGGTCGGGTAGCTTTCCGACGGGATCGTCCTGGGGCAAACCAGAGACTCTGACGATGGTGTGCGGGAGCCGCACACATGGGGGTTTGGCATGAGCGAAGAGCGCGATCCGTTCGGGTCTGGGATTCAGTCTCTCGCTGATGCCGTCAACAGCGACCCCTGGGTGGCCAGGTTGCGGGCCGATCAGGCGAAGAAAAAGTACGCCAAATTTGACCGTGGAGGGCCACCCAAAAGGCTAGGCCCATCCGTCCAGGGTGCCC
>JAQBFV010000072.1:0-8930 GCA_032123035.1 Betaproteobacteria bacterium
GTAAAGGCGAGGAAACAGGTAGAAAAAAGCCGTCGCGCCCGCACTTGCCGCAGCCGTCATCCGCTCCGATTACCGCGCGGAGTTCACCGCAGGACCCGTCATGCGCAGGCTGCGCGACCAAAGCCTCGGGAGTGCTCCATGTCCGCTTTCGGCCAGGAGCGGACGTTCCCGTGTCCTCCCGCCGCCACGCTGGACGATTACACTTGGGAATATCGGCCCAACAACGAGTGTTTATCCGTCGTGAGCCCCGCAGAAACAGGGCGTGGCTACGCTGAAATCAATTCTTCACCGCTAAAGGAGCCCCTATGCAATACGAATAGATGTTCTAATCGCTTTAACGAAAATGATAGCAAGACTTAGCGTTGTGGCCGCACTGAGTTAAAACGTCCCTAAACTATCCTGCAAATTCACCTAGCAAGGAGGAAACTCAATGTTAAAAAAACTAATTGCAGTCGTATTTGGCCTTGGTTGCCTATTTAGCTCGTTTTTTGCGAACGCTGAAGATAGGTCAATGAGCTTTTTTGTAACCAGTGTGGGAATGGGAAAAGGTGCTAATTTGGGCGGCGTCGCCGGCGCCGATGCGCATTGCAAAAAACTCGCAACTGCAGCAGGAGCAGGCAAGCGCGATTGGAAAGCCTACTTAAGCACCAAAGCAGATCCAAACAATCCGAGAAAGCGTGGTGTGTTTGCTCGCTCAAGAATCGGCAATGGTCCTTGGTACAACGCTCACGGCACTCTAATCGCCGCCAATCTAACCGACTTACACCTCTACAACAAAACCATTAACTTACAAAACGCCGTAGACGAAAACGGCAAGCAAGTAAATGGTCGCGGGTCCAAGCCCAATCGACACGATATTCTGACCGGTACCAACCCTGATGGCACAGCTCTTTTCGGGGACGGCAAAGATCACACCTGTAACGACTGGACCAGCGAGGATCCCAAAGGAAGCGCAACAGTGGGCCACCATGATCGCCATGGCGGCGGCAATACCTCTTGGAATGCTGCCCACGGCTCGCGCGGCTGCGGAGAAAAGGATTTACCTAAATCCGGTGGTGCTGGCCTGTTATATTGCTTCGCGGCAGACTAAGCTGGGGTCCAATAACCGGGGCAGAGAGCTTTTCTTATCGACATTCAGCTGCCGCGTAACACGTCTCAACACTCACACACACCCCGCTTCGGCGGGGTTTCTTTTTGCCTGTCGGGGATGTCCGCTCTGGGTCGGAAGCGGACGTTTTTCGGGATTCCGCTTACGAACCAAAACAGACATTCAGCGCATTACGAACAACGCTGGGCGCCTAATGTGACGACCCCAAAAAAGAATGACCGGGCACACGTGGCCCGGTCATTACAGCTAGCCTACGACAACTTATTTGTCGGTCGGTAACGATCAGAACAGCCCCTTAGTGCCGCCGCCGTCGACCGAGATCGCCGCGCCCTGGATGTGACTGGCGGCCGGCGAGACCAGGAAGAGCGCCAACGCCGCAATGTCCTCCGGCTGGCCCAAGCGGCGGACGCCGGCTTTCTTGGCCGTTTCGGCCGCGACCTGCTCGCCCGTCTTGCCCTCGGCCGCGGCCTGCTGTTTGACGAGCTCGGCATTGCGGTCGGTTTCGGTGCGGCCAGGGTGAATGGTGTTGACGTTGACGCCGTCACGGATGCCGAGGCCTGACAACCCCTTGCTGAAACTGGCCATGGCCGCGTTGACCGCGCTGCCGATTAAGTTGGCGGGATTGGGGGTACGCGCCATGCCGCCGTCGATATTGACAATCTTGCCCTGCGCGGCGCTCAGCATCGGCCAGAACAGGCGCGACAGGCGGACGGCGCCAAAGAATTTCAATGCGAAGCCGTCCATCCAGATTTCGTCGGACTGTTCGAGGAAATTGCCGGCCTTGGTCGCGCCGGCCGAGTTGACCAGGATGTCGCAGCGGGCGTGCGCCTTCTTCACCGTATCGAATAGCGCTTGGCAACCTTCAGCGGTACCGAGGTCGGCGGCGACGATGGTCGGCCTCGGGGCGTTTGTGCCTGCGATCTCCTCGGCGGTCTTCTTGAGATTGGCTTCCGACTTGGCGGCGAGCACCGTCTGCGCTCCCTGCGCGGCGAGGGCCTTGGCGATGGCGCGGCCGATACCGCGGCTGCCGCCGGTGATCACTGCAACCTTTCCGGACAATTCGTTCGACATGGACTCATTCCTTCCTGAATAGTTTTACCAAAGGGTAAAAACCAACGCTTTCTGGTTGTGGCACCCGCCTCAACCGCCCGATGATCGAGCGATGCAGGATACTGGAGTATGGCCGGGCGGGGAACACCAGAATACTCAGGCAGCGGGCGCCGGACCAAGCTGTCCGCCACTGACGACGAACGACGCCAACGTACTGCAAACAGCGTCGCAGCGCCATCTCTTAGTGATCTGTCCCCTAAGTCACTAAGTCAAAACGGGAAGGCGTGGGGCGGGCCGAACGCCGTTGTACGCGGTCGAACTTTACTGTAAATTTCAGTATATCCGCACCACAACTGCTCGACGAGGGAAATCCATGGCCGCCAGCAAGACCAGAACGTTGACCTTTCGCATCGCACCAGTCCTGAAAGAGGCGCTGCGCTCAGCTGCTAATCGCGAACACCGCTCCATCGCCAATATGGCGGAGTGGTTGATTCTGGATTATTGCGGTCGCCACGGCATTGTCATTCCCGACCAGGACGCCTTGTTGGATGAAGGCCGCAAGCCGCATGCACGTAGCTTGAAGTTGGTCAAACCTAATCCAGTAGCTTGGGGGGCCAATACGACAGCAAGACTGCCAGAAAAAAGAAGCGACAGGCGGTTCGATGTCGCGCTGCCGGTGATGCTAGAGAACGCTACGGGCGTCACACGTAACGTAAGCTCCTCGGGCGCGTTCTTCTGGACAAGCGGCACGTATGCGCTCGGCGACGTAATCAACTTTGCGATGGGCCGAAAAACCGAATCGGGCGAGTTCATGCTGAAATGCCGAGGAGTCGTCTTCCGCACGGAGCGGCGTGGCAACGATGTCGGTGTGGCGGTGAGGGTCGCCAAGACAGCGACGGGAGGAACCCATGAAACGCGTAATACTGCTGATCGGAATGCTGCTGGCGTTTAATGTCGACGCAGATATTGGGGAAGGAGAGTAGCCCCGAAGCGTGGATCAGAGCTGTTAAGCATCACGCGGCATCGTAAATGGAATACTGTAGCTTCACTGGTATCGGCAGCAGCCACCAAACCTCGCTTAACTGATCAAAGGGGCCAGGCTCGAATTGTTTTGTACATACGTCCGCTGCGCGCTGGTGGCCGCTCGGAGCCGCCTCAGCCCGCTAGGTGCGCGGTCGAGGCGATCTCGACCAGGAACTCGGGCTTCACCAGGTCGGCGCGAATGCAGTAGCGCGCCGGCGGGTTGGCGGGAAAGTACTCGCGGTACACCTCGTTCATCGCCGCGTAGTCGGCGAGGTCCTTGAGGAAGATCTGGTTGAACGCGATGTCGCTCATCTTTCCGCCGGCGGCCGCGAGCACCGACTTGATGCTCTCGAGCACGTGGCGCGTCTGCGCGCGAACATCGCCCGTTCCGACCACCTTGCTGGCGGCGTCGAGCGCGAGCGTGCCGCTCACGTAGAGCACATTGCCGGCGCGCGCCCCGGGCGAGTAAGGCGCGAGCGGCGGCGGGGATCCTACGGGGACGACGGGTTTGATCGGCATGCGGGGCTCCTTATGAAGTTTCGGCTGCGGTGAAGAATTCGAGCGCGATGCGGTTGAACGTCTCGGGCTCCGTGCGCGAAAGCGCGTGGCCGCCGCGCGGCTCCCAGCGACTGTGCGCGCCGGGAATCAACCGCGCGTACTCCTCGGAGAAGTAGCGCGGCGTGAGGATGTCGTCGTCGGTGCACAGCACCAGCGTCGGGATGCGGATCCGCCCCAGCTCGGCGCGGCGGTCGAACTCGAGGATCGCCGCGAGCCGGCTCGCCTGCACCGCGGGCTGGCCGAGAGCGCCCGCGGCCTGCTTTTCCATTGCGGCGAGGCGTTCTGCGTTGGCGTTGATCCAGTACGGGGGATAGAGCAGCAGCGAGCTGTACTGCGCGTAGGCCTCGGCGCCGAGCGCCGCCAGCAGGCGCTCGCGCAACGCGAACACCCGGCGCCGGTACGCGTCGCCGTGCGTGGTGCTGGCGTAGAGCATCAGCGAGCGCAGCCGCCCCGGATGATCGAGCGCGGCCGCGACGCCGATCGCCCCGCCCGTCGAGTGCCCCAGGTAGTGCGCCGTTTCGAGCCCTGCGGCGTCGAGCACCGCAACCACGTCGGCCGCCATCTGCTCGATCGAGGCCACCGGCACTCTGGAAGAGCGCCCCGTGCCGCGCTGGTCGAACGTGATCACCGTAAAGTGCTCGGCGAGCGCGGCGCGGTTCGGGTCCCACCAGCTCCCGGCGCCGCCCAGCCCCGCGCCGAGCACCAGCGCCGGCCCCGCGCCCTCGCGCTCCCAGTAAAGCTCCGCCCCGTCGCGTGTCGTGATCGGCATAAATGGGGTCAGAGCAACATTTCTGCACCGACGAAATTCGTTATTCCGGAAAAGCTACACTGCCCCCGGTTATCCCCCCGGAGCGGGCTGCCGGCCTGCTCACAGCACGCGGTTGAACCAGAGCACCGAGAACAGCGCCGAGATCACCAGCAGTAGCGCGCCGACGCCGACGAAAATAGCGGTTACCTCGGTGGCGCGCTTGCGCTCAATGACCATGCGCGCGCTGAGATGCTCGTAGATCTTCGTCAACTCCTGCGCGGACGTCGCGGCGTAGTACTCGCCATGTGTGGTCGCCGCGATCTTTCTCAGGGTGGCTTCGTCCAGCTGCACGCGCATCGACCAGCCGCTGAATCCGAGCTTGACGCCTTTCGTGCTCCCAATGCCCACGGTATAGATGCGAACGCCGTGCTCTGCGGCCAGCTTGGTGGCCTCCAGCGGGTCCGAACCATGGGTGTTCTGGCCGTCGCTGAGCAGCACGATCGCAACCGACCGGTTAGATCCGGGGGGCACAGGTTTCTTTTTCTCGACTGTGCGCTCGTCACCGGCCCAGCGCCAGGAATGAGAGGGCTGACGATACACGAGACGCTCCATGTCGATGCCCGCGTCCGGAAGCAGCGTCGCGAGCGAGATGTAGATGCCGCTGCCCAGGGCGGTGCCGCGCTGCAACTGGATCCGCTCGATCGCCTGCAGCAGGTCTTCGCGGTTGTCGGTCAGCGACTGCGCCACCGACGCGGTGCCGGCAATCGAAACGATCCCGATCCTGGTGTACTGCGGTTGGTTCTCGACAAACGTCCGGGCCGCGCTCTGCGCAGCGGCGAGCCGGTTCGGCTTGACGTCGGTGGCACGCATGCTGCCCGAGGTGTCGATTGCAAGGATGATGTTTTTCTGCATCGAGGGCAAAGTCACAACCGCCTGCGGGCGCGACACTGCGCCGATCAGCGCGCACAAGCCGACCAGGAACAACAACGGCGGGCCGTGCCGGCGCAGCGATGCGCCGGCGGCCCCGGTTGCGGACAGGTTCGACAGGCCCGCCAGCTGCGCATGAGCCCGCCGGCGACGCGCGCCCAGCCAGATATAAGTCCCGACCAAGAGCGGTAGCAGCGCGAGCAGCCAGAGCATGCGCGGCCACAGCACCGTAATCCCCCCCAGTTGATCCAGGACACTCATTGGACCACTGCCGGCGGCACGCCGCCGCTCACCAGTTGGGCCCTGCGCTTGCGCAGACGGGTGAAGCGCATCAGGGTGTCCACCAGATCGTCCTCGGTCGACAGCTCGATGCAGTCGGCACCGGCATCGGATAAGGCAGCGCGCAGGGCGGTTTCACGCTCGACGGCGAGGCGTGAGAAGCGCCGGCGAAAGGTAGCGTCGTGGGTGTCCACGAATAGCTGCTGGCCGGTCTCGGCATCTTCCACGATTACCTGACCCAGATCGGGCAACGCCATCTCCAGCGCGTCGTATAGCCGCACGGCCAGAATCTCGTGGCGCTGCCCGAGCAGGGACAGCTCGCGCGTCCAGCCGGGATCGCTGATGAAATCCGACAGGACGAAAACCACCGACCGGCGCTTGATCGCCTGCAGCGCGCGTCCGAGCAGTTCGCCGAGCTGCGTGCACTTGCCCGGCCTCGGCGCGTTCCCGGTCTTTAGCATCCGATCGATGAGATGCAGGACGTGCTGACGCCCGCCCCGCGCGGGCACGACCAGGTCGACCTGGTCGGTGTAGAGCACGGCGCCGACCCGATTGCCGTAACGGGTCAGCAGGCGTGCGACCAGCGCGACGAAATCCACCGCCATGGCGCGTTTGGTGGTCGCGCCGGCGCCGAAGTTCACCGATCCGCTCAGATCGACCAGGAACCAGGCCGTCACCTCACGGTCCTCGTTGAACTGCCGCACGTGCGGCACCTGGAAGCGCGCGGTTGCGTTCCAGTCGATGGTCCGCGCGTCGTCATTGACCTGATACTCCCGCAAGTCCGCGAGATCAATGCCGAAGCCGCGGAACCAGGTGCGGTAATTCCCCTGCAGCCAACCGTCGAGCCGGCGCAGCACAGTCCATTCGATCCGGCGCAGCACGTTTTCCGCATTCAGCACAGGCGGCGCCGTCGATGCCGCTTTTTCTGCTGAATGGACCAACTTCAAGTCAGCTTCCCGTGGCGATCCGGACATGGGTCTCGAGCGGTTTCTCGGGCAGCGGCACGGCCTGCATCACCCGCGCGATCAAGGCGTCCGCGGTCTGGCCGTCGGACAGTGCCTCGTAAGACAGAACCAGCCGGTGGCGCAGCACGTCCGGAACGAGATCGGCCACGTCCTCCGGCAGCACGTAGTTGCGCCCGCGCAAGAAGGCAAGCGCCCGTGCGCCTTCGATCAGGCAGATGGTCGCGCGAGGACTGGCCCCGAAGGTGATGTAGCGCGCCAGCTCGCCGAGGCCGTAGTGCTCGCAGCGGCGGGTGGCCGATACGAGCTTCACCGCGTATTGGAGGAACACCGGATCGGCATAGACCTTGTGGCACTCGCTCTGCAGCGCCGCCAGCTGATCCGTGCTGGCCACCGCGCTGACCTCGGCGGCGGCCCCGGTCACCCGCTCGACGATGACGAACTCCTCCTCCTCGGTCGGATAGTCGACCAGCACCTTCATCATGAAGCGGTCGATCTGGGCCTCGGGCAGCGGATACGTCCCTTCGGTCTCGATCGGATTCTGCGTGGCCATGACCAGAAACGGGGAGGGGACCCGGTGGGTTTCGCCGGCGATAGTGACCTGGTGCTCCTCCATGACCTCGAGCAGCGCGCTCTGGACCTTCGCGGGCGCGCGGTTGATCTCGTCGGCGAGCAGCAGATTCGTGAACACCGGTCCGAGCGCCGTGCTGAAGTCCCCGGTCTTCTGGTTGTAGATCCGGGTTCCGACCAGATCGGCGGGCAGCAGGTCAGGGGTGAACTGGATGCGCTTGAATGAGCCGCGCATGGTGCGCGCCAGCGTCTTGACCGTGAGGGTCTTGGCCAATCCCGGTACGCCCTCGACCAGCAGGTGGCCCCGGGCGAGCATCGCAACCAGAACGCGTTCGAGGAAATGGTCCTGCCCGACGACCACGCGTTTGATTTCGTAGAGGATCCGCTCCATCAGGTCGCGGACGTTGCCGGTCGAATGGTCGCTCATTGCGCTAGTGCTCCGGAAGTTTAGAAGGGATGGACGCCGACGGCGCGCCCGGCCACGGCGATGGTAACCGCGAATCCGATGCCGATGAAGGTGCGACTTTCCGTCGGATTCATGATCGCGGTGACGATGCCGACCACGTCGCCTTGCATCGTCACCAACGGACCGCCCGAACTGCCGGGATTGGCTGCCGCATCGAACTGGATGAGATCAGTGAGCAGGCGCTTGCCCTCGGGCGAGTGGAATTCCCGGTTCAGACCGGAAACCACGCCGGACGAAACCGACGGACCCATGCCGAACGGAAAGCCGACCGCAACCACTTCGTCGCCGGGCCTCAACTGGCCAGCGGACCCGAGCGTCGCGGCCGGGAGATCGTCCGGAATCTTCCGCGCCTTGATGATCGCCAGGTCGTTTTCCGGATGGACGCTGACGAGGTCGGCGTCGGATTCGGTGCCGTCGTGGAAGGTCACGGTCACGCGCTCGGCGCCGGCGACCACGTGCAGGTTGGTGAGAATCACACCGTTGTCCACAATCACGACACCCGATCCGACCCACAATTCCTCCAGGGTTTTGGGGGCGTCCTTGCCCTTGGCCTGCGAGTCGCCGGGCGTGCCCTTGCCGGATTTGCGGTTCTGACGCTTCGACTTTGCCTTTGGCTTGTCTTTCGACGGCGGTGGTTTCCCGAAACCGCCCACGCGCACCAGCGAGGGGGCTACGATAGCCGCCGCCTTCGCGGCGCGCGACGGCAGCGTCTTGCTCTCCAGTGTATGCAGCACGGCGGCATCGATGTCTTTCTGGCCGATGGCGCGCGGCCACTGCTGCGACCAGAAGTAGGCCCCCCCGATGAGCGCAGCGCAGGCGGCGCCGCCGAGAAAGCGAAGGAGGCCGGCGTGCCGCGTCGCCAAGGCGCGAATACGCCCGAAGCGGGGACTTCGACCTGGAAGGGGCGCACGAGCAGATTCCGGGGCGGGCGCGCCGGTCGCGGGCCGGGTCGCGCTCGAGCGAGCACCGGGTATGCGTCTCGAACCGCTGTAGAACACCTGCCGTCTCATGGATGGGCCCTCCCCGACCGTGCGTATCGGCATGCGCAAGTTAGCACGGTTGCCGCTCGCTGGGTAAAGTCCAATGTAACGCCGGGTGAAACCATTCGCACCCGGCGCGGGTGTATATTATCGCGCGGGTGCGGTGTCTGCGGCGGGTGCGGTGTCTGCGACGCCGGTGAGCGGGCCGGCGCGAGCGAGGAAACGCAATGCATTTCTTGTGGTCCAATCTGCTCTGGCT
>JAQBFV010000073.1:0-7276 GCA_032123035.1 Betaproteobacteria bacterium
AACGCGAATCAACATCCCGAACAAGCCATACTGGCTAGCAGCCGAACGGCGCGAGGAGACGCTGCTGTTCCTCAGATGGCACTTGGGATGGCTGGCGACGCTGATGGCGTTCTTCGCTCTCGCCATTCACCATCTCATCCTCATGGCAAATGCGTCGCGCCCGCCGGCGCTTCCGCACACGCCCTTTCTGTTCATGCTGGGGTGCTTCCTGGCAGGAATGGCGGTCTGGACGGTATTGCTCTGGCGGCGCTTTCGCAAACCGTCATAAAAGGAGGACTGAATGTCCCGCCGCGGCGTGCTCAGCGAACCTCGTCGACTTTGATCCGGACGCGGCGATTGTCGCGCGTGGCGCTCGACGAGCGCCCCAGCAGCACCGATTGCTGCCCGGTCGCATCCTGCACGACACCGCCAATTTCCATCCATTCGCCGAGGCGGCCGGAGACGGCCGTCACGACGCGCTGAACGTCCACGCCGCCGCGAATATCGTTCGACAGTTTTTCGCGCTGGGGGCTGATCTCCAACGTGACGCGGTCTCCAGAGAGGCGCGGCCGCACATAGAAACCGGTCGTGACATCGCGGTACTGCGTGGACTCCACCACCTGCTCGACCACCTGCCCCCCGACCACGGTGCGCGTGACCTGCCGGCCGCGCAGCGGGACCGATTGGCCGACGCGAATGAATGCCTCGCGGCCCTCCATCACCCGTAGCGTTTGCGCGTTGCGTTCGCTCACAGCCGAGTTCGAATCCAGGACATGCGCCCGGACCCGGCTATCACCCTCTTGTATCACTACGTGACCGCCCTGCCGCTCTCGGCTCGTGGGTGGCACGATCACCCGAGCGTTGTCCCCACCGACGTTGCCGGATATCCCAGCAGTGTTGCGCCGGGCGTTGGCATCGACATCCTGCTGCACCGTGATGAGGAGCTGCCGCGGCGCGCGGTCCAAGCTGGCAAGGATGCGCTTGATTTCCTCCAGGTTGGCGGGCGTCGTCCGAACGATGAGCTGTCCCCTGAACCCGCTTAATGTGCCTTCCCGCGCGAGCATGGGTTGCAGGACGGGGAGGACCTCCTCGGCCGTTCGATGGTGAAGCGGGATCACCTCGAGCACCACCTGGGCCTGCGCTATTGCGGCAACCAGTAGGAACGCAAACACGAGAACCCATCGTCCACCCGTGGCGTAAGAGACGGGTATCGTAAATTGACGCCGGATCATGGCAGTCCCGAGATCAGGAAGACCCCAGTTTACGCCCGTGACCGATGGGCTGTCGCCAAAAATGTTACAAAGAATATTATTTACTATCATAAATATACAATGTATATTTAATGCATGAGATTAATTACGATTGCGGTGGTGATCCTCCTTGCCGCAGGGTGCTCGTCGAGTCCGCAGCGGGATCGTGGCTGGACCGGTGCACCGGACTACGGCACGGCGTCGCGCCCCGACTACGATGCTGCGCGCGCGCAAGACGTGGTACGCCGCGCCTTGGGTTATGTCGGCACCCCCTATCGTTATGGGGGAGACTCTGCGAAAACGGGATTCGACTGCAGCGGGCTCGTCTGGCGCGTCTACCGGCAGGCCACGGGCGTCGCGCTGCCGCGCGACACGTATGGCATCAGCCGCACGGGGATCGCCGTCCCTTCCGGGGAGCTTCAGCCGGGTGACCTGGTGTTCTTCAACACGATGCGCCGGCCCTACTCGCACGTTGGGATTTATCTCGGCGGGGACCGCTTCGTGCACGCGCCCAGCAGCGGGGGGACGGTTAGCGTTGCGCGCCTGAGCAATCGTTATTGGCGTCAGCGGTTTGACGGGGGCCGGCGCGTCGCGTTCTGACCGGCGTGTTCAGTGGTTCCCTGCGGGTGGCGTGCAACGTGGAGGTCCATCCGTGGGTGTGTCTCCCGACCAATCGCTCGGGGCTGCCGTCATCCTCTGATGAGCACACCTTTCGCGCCTAGCCTCATCTCGGCGTCGGGTGGCGAGATCAGGCAACATTAACTCTTATAATTAAACAGTTGTGTAAAAGTTTTCCGCCTCAATCCGGTGCCAGATGCCTTAAACGTAATAATTCTCATTAGTATTGAATCTGAGAGCCACTATCGTTATCATGGTCTTACTTCAGCCACCCTTCGCCCGATGGAGCCCTTCGATGTTTAGCCTTTTGCGTCGGTCTCTCAGCTTAGCCATCGGTGTCGCGCTGTTCACAGCGCTCACCGCTCCGGTAGCGGCCCAGGAAACTGTCCTCAACCTCTATTCATCGCGTCACTACCGGACGGACGATGCCCTCTATGCCGGATTTACCAAACGGACCGGTATTCGCATCAACCGCATCGAAGGAAAGGATGACGCCCTCCTCGAGCGCCTGAAGAACGAAGGGCCGAATAGCCCCGCGGATGTGCTCATCACGGTCGATGTCGCCCGATTATGGCGTGCGCAACAAATGAATCTTTTTCAGCCGGTGAAAACGGCGGTCCTCGACAAAAGCATCCCGGCGCACCTGCGCGAGCACGGCGGCCACTGGTTCGGGTTTTCGAAGCGCGCACGGGTCATCGTCTACAACAAGCGCCTTGTTAATCCCGACCAGATCCGGGACTACCAAGATCTCGCCGGCCCTCAAATGAAAGGCAAGGTCTGCACTCGCTCGCTGAGCCACGTCTACAACCTGTCGCTCATGGCCGCGCTTATCGATCACCTCGGAAAGGACGAGGCACAAGAATGGGCGCGCGGCCTGAAGGCTAACCTCGCACGCGACCCCAAAGGCGGCGACACCGACCAGATCCGCTCGGTCGCCGCCGGTGAGTGCGAGGTTGGCATTGCCAATACCTACTACTATGTGCGCTTGGCGGCTTCCAGGAAGCAACGCGACCGGGATGTCGCGGACAAGGTGGGCGTGGTATTTCCCAATCAGACGAGCTTCGGGACTCACATCAACATTTCAGGCGGGGGCGTGTTGCGGCATGCACCGCACCGCGAAAACGCGATTCGCTTCCTCGAGTATCTCGCCAGCCCCGAGGCGCAAACCCACTTCGCCAGCGGCAACAATGAGTGGCCGGCGGTACCCGGCGTCAAACTCGACAATCAGGCGCTCGCCAAGTTGGGCGCGTTCAAGGAAGACCAGTTGAATGTCGGCAAGCTCGGGCAGAATCAGCCGCTGGCGCAGAAAATTTTCAATATCGTGGGGCTGAGATAGGCCGCGCGAACGCACGCCGTCGTTCGCCCCTCTAGCGACTCTCAGACAGGGCCGCCGTCTCGAACGGCACGACTTGCACTGCAGCCGAGCGCCTTGTCCGCGCGATGCTGCGTGACACGACGATGAGCGGAACCAGCCCGACCGCCACGATCACGAGTGCCGCCGTCGCCGCCTCCGACAACCGTTCGTCGTTCGCCAGGTTGTAGACCTGCGTCGCGAGCGTATCGAAATTGAACGGCCTCATGACGAGAGTCGCCGGCAACTCCTTCATGACCTCGACGAAGACGAGTAACGTCGCCGCAAACAAACCTCGCGATAACATCGGAACATGAATGCGCGTCAGCGTTTCCGCCGCCCCGCAGCCGAGGCTGCGCGCCGCGTCATCCATGGACGGGCGCACTTTGAGCAAGGCGGCGTCGACGGTCTGAAGGCCAATGGAGAAGAAGCGGACGACGTAAGCCAGCACCAACGCCGTAATGCCACCGGTTAGCAACAGCCCCGGCGAGATCCCAAAACTCGTCTTCAGCCACGTTGCAATGGCGTTGTCCAGCCAGGCCAACGGGATCAGCGTTCCTACGGCGATCACTAGACCCGGTATCGCGTAGCCCAGCCCGACGATGCGGCTTAAGCCAACGCTGACCACACCGGGATTCAGACGGGCGTTATACGCTATCAGCACCGCCAGCACGACCAGCAACGCCGCCGTTACGGCGGCGAGCGTAACGCTGTTGAGCGCAAGCTGGATGAAACGGGGCCCGAATTGGACATCTCCCTCGCCGATTGCCATCTCGAGCAGCAGACCGGCCGGCAGCAGGAATCCCAACGCCACCGCAGAAAAACACAACGCGGTTGCGCCAACCGCTGTGAACCCGGCGAGCCGCCGTCGTGCGGGCGGCCGTCCGCGCTGCGAGGTTTCGTGGAAACGCTTGCGGCCACGACTCGTCCGTTCGAGCAGCAGCACGAGAATAACGAATCCCAGGAGCACCGCCGCCAGCTGCGCCGCAACCACGCGCTCCCCCATCGAGAACCACGCCTGATAGATGCCCGTCGTGAAGGTCGGCACACCAAAATAGGACACCGTGCCGAAATCGGCGATCGTCTCCATCAGTGCAAGAGCCGTGCCCGCCACGATGGCCGGGCGCGCGAGCGGAAGGGCCACACGGAAGAAGATGCCCGTACTGCCCACCCCCAACGTTTGGCCGACCTCAAGCAGGCTTGCAGAGCGCTCGAGAAAAGCGGCTCGCCCCAGCAAATAGACATAGGGATACAGGACCAGGATGAACATCGCGATCGCCCCGCCCAACGAGCGTACGTCGGGAAACCGGTAGTCAGCCTTGGTCCAGCCCATGAACTCCCGCAGTTCTGTCTGTACCGGTCCGACGAACTGGAGGAAATCGGTGTAGACGAAGGCGATGACGTAGGCGGGCATCGCGAGGGGCAGAATCAGCGCCCACTCAAAAACGCGCCGCCCCGGAAAGTCGTACATGGCCGTCAGCCAGGCCGTGCTGACGCCGAGCGCGACGACGCCAGCGCCCACGCCAAGCATCAGCCATAACGTGTTGGCGACATACTGCGGCAGGACCGTGCCGGCCACATGCCCCCAGACGCCAGGCGTGCCTTGGGCGAAGAGGTTTACAAACACGCTCACGACCGGCAGCGCACAAAGCGCGCCGACCAACGTCGCGGCCACCATTAGGCGCCCGACTCGTGAACCTGAAATGTGCATGGGCATAGCAATACGCGTAAATGAGATCTATTATTATACGTATGTCCATGAATTTACGCGTATCGAGGGGCCACCAGGAAACGGAGGCGCACCGCGTCACGGCCCCTCTCACCGTCCCGCTGCTCGCGGTCCGCGGTTTGCGCCATGCCTACGGCGCGCTCGAAGTTATCCATGATCTGACGTTCTCGCTCGACCGGGGCGCGATTGGTTGCCTGCTCGGCGCGAGCGGGTGTGGCAAGACCACCGTGCTCAGGTGCGTTGCCGGCTTCGAGCCTCTGCAGGCAGGCGAGATCTGGCTCAACGGCAACGCGGTAAGCCGCCGTGACCTGATGCTGCCCACCGAAAAACGCCAGGTCGGGGTGGTGTTCCAGGATTACGCGCTGTTCCCGCATCTTACGATTGCGCAGAACGTGGCCTTCGGACTGCGCGATGGCGATCGGGCGGCCCAGGCCCGCCGGGTCGATGAAGTGCTCGACACGGTGCGTCTCCCCGGCCTGCGCGGCAAATACCCCGACGAGCTCTCGGGGGGCCAGCAACAGCGCGTCGCGCTTGCGCGCGCGCTGGCGCCGCGCCCTCACCTCCTGCTGCTCGACGAGCCGTTCTCCAATCTCGACGTCGACTTGCGCACTGAGCTGAGCCTCGAGGTGCGCGAGATCCTCAAAGCGCAGAACATCACTGCAGTCCTCGTGACTCACGACCAGGACGAGGCCTTCCGATTTGCCGACGAGATCGGGATCATGAATGCGGGGCGCATCGAGCAGTGGGACACACCCTATCGCCTCTACCACGAGCCAGCGACCCGCTATGTCGCCGATTTCATCGGGCAAGGCGTATTTCTTCCAGGAACCGTGGTGGACGATGCCCACATCAAGCTCGAACTGGGCGTATTCCGTGGAGACACTCCGGGCGACTGGCTCGCGGGTACTATCGTGGACGTTCTACTCCGCCCGGATGACATCCAGCACGATGACGCCAGCCCGCTTCAGGCGCGGGTGCTGAAAAAAACATTCCGGGGCGCCGAATTCGTCTACACATTACAGCTGCCGGGCGGCGGCCAGGTCATGTCGTTCGTGCCGAGCCACCACAATCACGCAATCGGTGAAAAAATCGGGATCCGGCTCGAAATCGACCACCTGGTCGCGTTCCGTCGCAACCCGCCCGCTTAAGGCAGTGAACGGTGAACGGTGAACGGTAAGCGGTAAGCGGTAAGCGGTAAGCGGTAAGCGGTAAGCGGTAAGCGGTAAGCGGTGAATGGACAAACCTAGTGCAACGAGGTTCATCGAATCACCATTGACGATTTACGATTCACGATTCACGATTCACGATTCACGATTCACGGTAGTACTACAGCTTGTAGCCGATCTGACGCAGCAGATTCTCGCGCCAAGCGATCTCCGCATCGTCCTCAATCCCTTTGGGACCAAAACCATCCACCACACCGAGGATACCGCGCCCCTGCTCCGTTTGCGCCAAAATCACCTCGGTCGGGTTGGCAGTAGCACAGAAGATGCGGCATACCTCTGGCACCGCCTTCAGCGAATTGAGCACGTTGACCGGATAATATCCTTCGCCCAGAAAAACGATGAAGGTGTGGCCGGCGCCCAACGCTTGCGCATTCTTCTTCGCCAAGGTCACCATAGCCTGATCGGTGCCGGACCAGCGTACCAGGCACTTGCTGGAGGCCTAGCAAAACGCTAGCCCAAATTTGATGGCCGGCACGGCCCCCACCAGCGATTCGTGGATGTCCTCGACCGTCTTGATGAAGTGTGACGGCCTGAGAATGAAGTTCGTCGCGTCGGATTTCTCGATTCTTACGGTCAGAAGTTCCATGACCGCTGCCCTCTCTCGATCCACGATATCAGTAGCGTAGCGACCTGCGGCCCGTCAAATTCCGCTCTTGGCGGCACAAGCAGACATTCACTGGGCAGCCGCAAGAAGAAACCAAAACCCCGCCGAAGCGGGGTCTGTGGTTCGCAGTAACGTTTATGCCCGCTAAGTCTTGTTCCGCGCATAGCGTTTTCCTGGTTTCGTCCTATCGCTCATCCTGCTTCTACGCAGTCCTACTGTATGGGCCAATTGGTCGAGCGAAGAAGAGGGTTGCCGGACAATTTGGCCATGCTTCGACTTAATGTAGCGACGCTCTCTCATTGTCTCCCAAGTAATGTCCTCGCGATATTTATCGTAAGTGCCGCGCTGTATCATTCCGCAACGTTTACATTTTCTCCAAGGAGAAAATGACTTGACGTCAAATGCCTCGCCCATAACCCATTTATGTGTGAGTAGACAACGCACGATCAATTTCCCGTTGGATACATCGACGCAATGCTGAATTTCTCTGCTCGTTCATCGCACCCCCGATATGTCGGG
>JAQBFV010000074.1:0-3799 GCA_032123035.1 Betaproteobacteria bacterium
CTTCTCCCCAAGGGAGAACGGGGAGCTCAAGCCTCCCCTCTCCCTCGTCGAAGGAGAGGGGCGGGGGAGCGGGATTGCACGCCGATAAAGAAGAAGTGCGTTGATTTAAGCGCGTTTTCTGTCCGCGTTTATCTGCGGCTAATAAGTTTTTTCGGCTTTTGCGAACCGTTCTAGAAAGGAATGTCGTCATCCATCTGGTCGAACCCGCCGCCCCCCTTCTTGGGCTCGGGTTTGCTGTCGCCGGCGCCAGCCGTGGCGGGCTCACGCGCCGCGGTCGCCCCGCTCCCACCACCACCGGTACCGCCACCGCGCGAGCCAAGGAGTTGCATCCGATCGGCCACGATCTCGGTGGAATACTTGTCCTGGCCCTCTTTGTCCTGCCATTTGCGGGTGCGAATGCGGCCCTCGACATAGACGGGCGAGCCTTTCTTCAGGTACTCCCCGGAGATCTCGGCGAGCTTGCCGAAGAACGCAATACGATGCCACTCGGTATGCTCCTGCTGCTCTCCGCCTTTGTCCCGCCATTTCTCGGTGGTAGCGATGCGGATGTTGGTGACCGCATCCCCGCTCGGCAGGTAACGGGTTTCGGGATCTGCGCCGAGATTGCCAATGAGTATCACCTTGTTGACCGATGCCATTTGGGGTCCTTTATGAAGTCAGGAAGTCAGGAGATATTAACGTCCGATATGCGACCGGGGATGACAGGCATTTGCGTAATGGGCTATGGGTTATGGGTGATGGGTGATGCGTGTCAAGCAGACTGCAAGGCGCATTACCCATCGCGCATCACGGGCTCGTGTCCCCCGCGATCAGCTTGACCACATTTTCTTCGTCAAAGCCCGCGCTGTCCACCGTGACGTACGCGTTGCGCTCGCTGCTCACCACGCGCACCTCATGCACGCCCGGAAGCGCCCTCAGCCTTGCCGCCAGCCGATCACCCTGCCCGCCATCGAGCGGCGGCAGCGCGTAGACGCGCGTGCTGCGCGCGACGGGCACGTGGATGCCGCGCGCGATGATGAGCCAGAGCCCCAGCAGCACGACGCCGAAGACGACCACGCCCGTGTGGCCCCAATGGCCATACAGATAGCCGCCGCCCGCGGCGCCGGCAAAGGTGCCCAGGAACTGCAGGCTGGAGAAAACGCCCATGGCGACGCCCTTGGCCCCTGGCGGCGCGGTCTTGGTAACCAGCGAAGGCAGCGCTGCTTCCAGAATATTGAAAGCCGTGAAAAAAATGAGCAGCATCGCCGCGATCGTCCACACCCCTGCCAAAACCCACGGCATGAGGAGCTGGCTGACGAGCAGCAGGGCAACCGCCCCGACAAACACCCGCCTCAAGCGCTCGGGGCGAGTGGTGCTCAGAATAGCGGGCAGCATGAGCACGAACGAGCCGAGCATGACCGGGAGGTAGACGTGCCAGTGCTGGTCCACGGGCAGCCCCGCGGCGCGCAATTCGAGCGGCACGGCGATAAAAAGCGCCATCAGCACCGCGTGCAACGTGAAGATGCCGTAATTGAGGCGGGCGAGCTGCGTGTCGCGCAACACGCTGAGAAACTCGGAGAAGCCGCCGCGGGCGTCGTGCGGCACCGGGTGCTCCGGCGCGTCAGGGACGATGGCATAGACGACCCAGATCGAAATCAGCACGAGCACCCCGGTCATAGTAAATATGCCCGGTACGCCCATCACACGGTTGAACCAGGGGGAGAGCACCAGCGACAGGGCAAACGTCGCGCCGATCGTCGAGCCGATGATGGCCATCGCTTTGGTGCGGTGCTGCTCGCGCGTGAGATCCGCCGTCATCGCCATGACCGCCGCTGAGATGGCACCGGCGCCTTGCAGCATGCGCCCCAGGATTACGATCCAGATATGGGTGCCGAGGGCTGCGACAAAACTGCCGGCGGCGAAAATGGCGAGACCGACGTAGATCACCGGCTTGCGCCCATAACGGTCGGACCACCAGCCAAAGGGAATTTGCAGGATCGCCTGCGTCAAACCGTAGACGCCGATGGCAACGCCCACCAGAGTTAGGTTATCGCCGCCCGGCAGGCCCTCTGCGTAGATCGCAAACACCGGCAGGATGAGAAACATGCCGAGCATGCGCAGCCCGAAAATGCTCGCAAGGCTCACCGCAGCCCGCAGTTCCTGTGGGCTCATGCGATTGGCAGACGACATCAGGCAGTCGGAGAGTCGGGCGGCGGAGAGTCGGGCGGTTGGGAAAAGCTGAAAAACTCCGGTATATTAACAGGTTTAGCTTCGTCCCGACCCTGACATTGGCAGCGAACCGTCCGACTGTCGTTCCGCTTCGGCCTTCCGAACCCGAGGCCGCGAAGAGTGCCGAGTACATCCGCGTCCGCGGCGCACGCACGCATAATCTTAAGAACATCAACCTCGATCTGCCACGCAACCGGCTGATCGTGATCACCGGGCTCTCGGGCTCGGGCAAGTCCTCGCTCGCGTTCGACACGCTCTACGCGGAGGGACAGCGCCGCTACGTGGAGTCGCTCTCGACCTACGCGCGGCAGTTCCTGCAGCGCATGGAAAAGCCCGACGTGGATCTCATCGAAGGGCTTTCCCCGGCGATTTCGATCGAGCAGAGGACAACGAACCACAATCCGCGCTCGACCGTCGGCACGGTGACCGAGATCCACGACTACCTGCGGCTGCTGTTCGCGCGCATCGGCGATCCCCATTGCCCGGAACATCACATCCGCCTCTCGGTGCAAAGCGTCGCCCAAATGGTCGATCACGTGCTCGAGCTCCCCGAGGACACGCGCCTCATGATCCTCGCGCCGCTCATCGTCGGGCGCAAGGGCGAGCAGGCCGATCTGTTCGAGGAGCTGCGCGCGCAGGGCTTCGTGCGGTTGAGAATCGACGGCGATGTCCACGAAATCGAGCAACTGCCCAAGCTCAAGAAGAATCTCAAGCACACCGTCGAGGTTGTGATCGATCGCCTCAAGGTTCGCGCGGACGCCAAGCAGCGGCTGGCCGAGTCCTTCGAGACCGCGTTACGGCACGCCGACGGGCGTGCGCTTGCGATAGAGATGGATACCGGGAAGGAGCACCTCTTCTCCGCGAAGTTCGCTTGCCCGGTCTGCAGCTACTCGCTGCCGGAGCTCGAGCCACGCCTGTTCTCGTTCAACAACCCGATGGGCGCATGCCCGCGCTGCGACGGGCTCGGCACGGTCAGCTTCTTCGATCCGCGGCGCGTCGTCGCTTTCCCCGACCTCTCGCTCGCCTCGGGCGCGATCAGGGGCTGGGACCGGCGCAACCAGTTCTATTTCCAGATGCTGACCAGCCTGGCGGCGCATTTCGCGTTCGACGTCGAGCGTCCGTTCGAGAAACTGACCGAGGAAACGCAGTCGATCGTTCTCTTCGGGACGAAAGAAAAGCTGCCGTTCTCGTACTTGAACGAGCGCGGCCGCACGATCGTGCGCGAGCACAGTTTCGAGGGCGTCGTGCCGAGCCTCGAACGACGCTATCGCGAAACCGATTCGATCGTGGTGCGCGAGGAGCTGGCGAAGTATCGCAACACGAAGCCGTGCCCCGAGTGCGATGGCGCGCGACTGCGCCGCGAGGCGCGCCACGTCACGGTCGGCGATCGGCGGATCTACGAGATCAGCGCGTCGCCACTGCGCGAGGCGCTCGCGTTCTTCGAGGGGCTCGCGCTGCCGGGCCACCGCGCGGCGATCGCCGATCGCATCGTCCAGGAGATCATTGCGCGGCTCGGATTCCTGGTGAACGTCGGCCTGGAGTACCTGTCGCTTGACCGATCGGCGGAGACGCTCTCGGGCGGCGAGTCGCA
>JAQBFV010000075.1:0-6625 GCA_032123035.1 Betaproteobacteria bacterium
GTACTCCCCTCCTGCCCGAGGAGGGGTGGCGCCATCCGTTTCTTCCGCCTTCTCGCCACGCAGAAGGCGGCTCGAAACTCCCCTCTCCATCCCAGGGAGAGGGGCGGGGGTGAGGGTCGGCGACGGGGTGGTGGGAGCAAGCAGTGCCCACGCAACCACGCCGTCAGCTTTGCATCCATCCCCGCCGGCCCAACTCGTTGCATTGAGTTGGGTGTGCGCGGGTTTGGACACAGGGTCACTCCCACCACCCCGACTACTTCGTAGTCACCCCTCCTCGGGCAGGAGGGGAATTCATTTTGTTAGGCGCTCTTACTTCTTGATCTATTGTTTTTGGCGGCCTTGGCGTCTTGGCGGTTCAATTTTGGTTTTGTATCTCTCCGCGTCTCTGCGGTTCAAATGCCGTTTTGTCCATTCACCACTCACGCATTTAAACCCGCGACCGGTCACGGGTCACCGGTTTATTTGCGTAGCCTGGAGAGCCAGTGCTCCATCTGCTTGCCCGCAGCCTCGCGCCCGCCGAGTCCGAAGGACAACGCGACTGCCACCGCGACAGCGCCGAAGGTAAGCGCAAAGGCGAGATTTACGATGTCGTCGGCGATTCCCATGGCGCGCAGGCCCATTGCGATGACCAAACCGATGATCGCAAGCCGTGCAAGCCGCGCCAGTCCCTGCGCATGCTCGCCGCTGCCGCGCGAAATGAGCCCATGGACAAGGCTCGCGAGCCAGAAGCCCACGACCAGTATCACCGCGCCGAGCAGGACATCGCCGCCGAACCGTACGAACGTTCCGACCACGACGCCGACCTGCGTGAACTGAAGCTGGTTTGCCGCTTCCACCGTGGCGAAGAGCATGGCGAAGAACATGATGACGATGCCAACCAGTCCGGACGGTTGGAGCTCGCCACTGAAGATCTTCTCGAGGCCGAGCTTGGCCGGCAGCGTGTCGAAACCCATGCCGTTCAGCAGGCGGCTCACGAGCGCCGAGGCGAACTTTGCGACGTAGTACGTGACAACGAGAATCAACGCTGCGGCGACGAGGTGCGGCACGGCGTTGAGGATCTGGCCGAGCATCTCGGTGGCCGGGCGTGAGATCGCCTCGATCTGCAACGCGTCGAGCGCGGCGATCAGCGTCGGGATGAAGATGAAGATGAAAACCAGCGTGCCGACGACCCGCGAGACGTAGACTGACCGGTCGAGGCCGGCGCTATGGCCGGCCTTGTCGGCACCGGCTGCGGCCAGCAGGTTGGTCACGAGCCCGCGCATGACCTTCGCGACGAGCCAGCCGACGAAACCGATCACGAACGCGGCGAAGATGTTGGGCAGCAGGCCGAGCACCTTGTTGATCATGCCCTGCACCGGCGCGAGGAGTCCTTCGAGGTCGTAGGCGCCCAGTATCGCGGGAATAAAGAGCAGAATCACGAGCCAGAACAGGACGTTTCCGACGTTCTTGCTCATGGGTTCCGTTCCCGCCTGCGCGGCCAGCTTCTTGTCCCAGTCGGTCTTCGAAAAGATTTTGGCGACGATTCCCCGCAACATCATCGCGACGAGCCAGGCGAGCACCAGAAGCAACGTGCCAGCGAGGAGTCGCGGTAAATAGGCGAAAATCTGAGTCACCAGCACTTGAAACGGGTTCGAGATGAGCTCGAGGTTGAGCGCATTGAACATCCCGAGCAGGGTGACCAGCATGATCAGCCAGAACACACCGATCGCGATGCCCGACTGCACATCGAGCGCCTGCCCGGTGCTTTCCTTGATACGCTGGTTGACCGACAGCAGCGCGAGCAGGCGCCGCACGCCGGCGCGCACGACGACCGCGATCACCCAGCCGAGCACGAGAATACCGACCGCACCGAGGATATGGGGGAGACGGGTACCCAGCGTGCTCTGGAGAGAGGTTATAAGTGCTGAGAAGTCCATGATGCCTCCTTTGTCGAATTATTCTAATTCAGCAGGCCAACAACGCGCCGCGTGCTGGCCCGGCGCAGGACGGGTACAGAATAACAGCAGAGGGTGCCGCTCCGATACCCCGCAGGGCCGCATTTCTACGAAATTACGACACGTGTGCGGCGACCCGCTCGGCGAAGGCGCGCGTCCCGAGCTGCCCCCCGAGATCGCGCGTCCGCGTCGCGGGGTCCTGCAGCGTGCGATCGATCGCTGCCTCTATGGCCTGAGCTGCCCGCGCGTAAGCGTCGTTCCGGTGCCGCGTCGCCAGCCAGTCGAGCAGCATCGCGGCTGACAGAATGAGCGACGTCGGATTGGCCTGGTCCTGGCCTGCAATGTCCGGTGCGCTGCCGTGCTGCGCCTGGGCGCAGCAACGCTCGTCGCCCGCCATGACCGAGCCCGCGAGCCCAAGGCCGCCCGAAAGCTCAGAGGCCTCGTCCGAGAGGATGTCGCCGAACATGTTGCCAGTGACGATCACGTCGAAGCGCGTGGGATCGCGCAAGAGTAGCGCCGCCATGGCGTCAACGATCTGCTCTTCCAGCTGCACCTGCGGGAAATCCTGCGCCACCTTGCGCACTTCGCGCAGGAACAGCGCGTCCGAGATTCGAAATACGTTTGCTTTGTGCACAGCCGTGACCTTTTTGCGCCGCTTCGCCGCGCATTCGAATGCAGCGCGGGCGATGCGCTGGCACTGGCGCGCCGTCACCTTGCGGATGCTGATCGCCATGTCCTCGGTAGGCATGAATTCACCGTTGCCAAGGTACATGTTGCGGTCTGCGTAAAACCCCTCGGTGCATTCGCGGAAAATGATGAGATCGACGGGCTTGCCCGTCAGTCCCACGCCGAGACGGGATTTCGCGGGGCGGATGTTCGCAAAAAGGTCGAGTTTGACCCGCAGCTCGCCAGACGGGTTGATCCCACCCTGTTCGCGCGGCGGGTAGTCGAGGTGCGAGACCGGCCCCAGAATGATCCCCGGTGCGCTGCGGGCTGCCTCCATTACAGCGTCCGGCAGGGTGGAACCCTTCGACTTCAGCGTCTTTAAGCCGATATCCTCGATCTGCCACTCGAGTCCCAGTTTGAAGTTCTTATTGGCGCGGTCGAGTACAGCCAGCGTTGCTGCGGTAATCTCGGGGCCAATTCCGTCGCCGGGAAGAACGAGAAGCTTCATGGGTCGAGGATGAGGGCGGAGGTAACTGTTCCAGGTTCAAAGTTCCTGGTTCAGTGTTCAACAATTACGGTTTTGTCCATTCACCATTCACCATTCACGCGGTTGTTGTGATGGCGGAAGCGGAATTGTAACATCGGTAACATCCGATCTACGCTAACCACCGAGGGCGCGCGATGTTCGAAGGCTTCAAGCATATTCAGGTTCAGACCAGCGACCCGGAGGTCAAGATCAACCTCCGTTGCGGCGGTAAGGGGCCGGGGCTTCTGCTGCTGCACGGCAATCCGCTGACCCACGTCACCTGGCACAAGATCGCGAAGCGGCTCGCCGAGCAATACACCGTGGTGGCCACTGACCTGCGCGGCTACGGCGACAGCTCCAAGCCGCGCGGCAGGCCCGATCACAGCAACTACACGTTCCGCCGGATGGGAGAGGACCAGATCGAAGTCATGGAGCATCTCGGCTTCAAGCAATTCTTCCTCGTCGGTCACGACCGTGGCGCGCGCACGGCGTTTCGCATGGCGCTCGATCATCCCGACCGGGTGCTCAAGTTCGCGAGCGTCGACATCGTGCCGACGCATCAGGTGTGGACAGCGTTTCCCCGTGGCTGGGCGCTGCACTCGTATCACTGGATGTTCATGGCCCAGCCCTACGATTTTCCGGAGCGCCTGCTCTCCTCGAATCTCGAGTACTACATGAAGAAGAAGCTGGAGAAGCACATGCACGGGCAGGGCGGCCTCGAGCCCGAGGCGGTGGCCGAATACATCCGCTGCTGCACGCCGGAGCAGATCCATGGCGTGTGCGAAGACTATCGGGCCGCGGCGACGCTGGATTACGAGATGGACACGAAGGATTTCGAAGCCGGCAACAAGATTCGCTGCCCGGTGCTCGTGCTCTGGGGCGCCAAGTCCCACGTCGAGCAGTACTTCAATCCGCGCGAAGTCTGGCCCCAATACGCGGCGAATATCAGGGGCTTCGAGGCGCTGCCCGCCGGTCACTACCCGCAGGAGCAGGCGCCCGAGGAAACTTACCAGGCGCTCGCCAGTTTCCTCAAGGGATGAGGAAACTGGCCGCGCCAACTGGTGATGGATAATGGTGATGTGTACTGGTGATGAATACTGGTGATGAAAACCGGCGGTCAATGAGATGGGTTACGGCTCTTTATCACCATTTATCATCACCATCTCTCATCACCATTAATCATCACTGTCATCGATCATGGACTTCCTGATAGAGCCTCGCGAGTTGCAGGACCTGGCGCATCAGGATGAGGTGCTGATCGTCGATGCGCGCAAAGCCCCGGACTATGCCAAGGGGCACATTCCGGGCGCTGTGAACTTCAGCACCTACGACGTGTTTGCGCTCGATACTCGCCCGCCCGGCCTTGTGAAATTCGCTCAGGACATGGCGCGACGCTACGCCGCCGCGGGCGTTTCCAAATTCCGGCCGATCGTCATTTACGAGGAGAATACCGGCATGCGCGCAGCGCGTGACGTCTGGATCCTCCAGTATGTCGGGCATCCGCGGGTGAGGATGCTGCACGGCGGGCTCGCGGCCTGGCGCGAGGCAGGATGTGAGTTGAGCCTGAAGCGCGCTGGGGACTGGACCGTCGCGCTACGGGTGCGCGAGCGGGCCGAGCTGGTCATCGGCTGCGACGAGATCGCGGCTCGACTGGGCTCGCCGGGACTGACGCTGCTCGACGTGCGTGACGTAAACGAGCACGCAGGCCGTGATAACACGGCCTGTTGCTCGCGCCGCGGCTGCATCCCGGGGTCGATTTGGATCGAATGGACGGAGTTTCTAGAAGGCGGCCGGTTCAAGGAGCCGCAGGCGATCCGTACGCTTCTGACGGACCACAGCATCGATCCCGATTCGGAAATCGTACCGTATTGCCATCGCGGCGCGCGTTCGGCGAGCGCTTATTACGCGCTCCGGCTCGCCGGCTTGGAAAATGTGCGCAATTACATCGGATCGTGGCACGAGTGGTCGGCTCGCGATGACCTTCCGGTCGAAAAACCGTGACCCGTGACCAAAACAAACCAAAAACAAATTTAGCCGCAGATAAACGCTCAAAATCCGTGAATCGTGAATCGTGAATCGTGAATCGTGAATCGTGAATCGTGAATCGGAAAACCAAGATCATTTAGCCGCAGATGAACGCAGATACACGCAGATTAATATTTACAAGAAACTGGAACCCAAGAATTGGATCAAATTCGATTTAGTCGCCGTTTTCACCGTTCACAGTCGTCACGCTTCTCAGCTAAGGCCGTAAAGTTTCTTGCCCGCCACTGGCATCTTCGCTGTCAGGATGTCTCCCGAGAGCGCCTCCGTGATGTAAATCGTCTTGAAGTCCGGGCCGCCAAATGCGACGTTGTCCAGGTGGTGATGATGCGGGCCCTCCGCGTGGACGAGATGCGTCGGCAGCATGTTGGCGTCGAAGCGCCAGATCCCCACGCCCAGCTGGCATACGAGCAGACCGTTCTCGTCGTCCATCTCGATGCCATCGGGCCCCGCGACGCCGCCTGAAAGCTGCACGGCTACGCCGGTCTTGGACACGTTCCCGTCCGCCATGAGCGGCAACCGCCAGATTTGCTGCGAGCGGGTGACCCCCACATAGCAATGTTTCTCTGTCGTGGACAACGTAATGCCGTTGGGGCTCGGAATGTTGGTCGCAAGCCGGTCGAGCGAGCCGTCGGGCCGCAAGCGATAGACGCGTCCGGTAGGATCCGTGATGCCCGTCTGCCCCTGGTCGGTGAAATAGAGATCGCCATTCGAAGCGAAGTGAAGATCGTTGAGGCCTTTGAAGCCCTCGCTGAATGCGGTTTCGAGGATCGTCTCGAGCTTGCCCGTCTTGGGGTCGAGGACGAGCAGCCCTTTTTTGTAGTCGGCAATGAACGCGCGTCCGTCCTTGTGGAACTTGAAGCCGTTCGGCCAGCCGTCGTACTGGACGATGAGCTCCCACTCTTTCTTTGGCGAAATACGGAAGACTCTTCCAAAGGGAATATCTACGCAGTAGAGATTCCCTTCGCGGTCGAATGAAGGGCCTTCGAGGAAGCATTCGACTTCCGCGCCCTGACGGTTGGCGTCAGACCATGCGGCCCGGCTCTTGTTGCGGAACTTCTTTGGCATGGAGGAGTAGACCTCCGCCTTGATCAGCTCGAGTTGCTTGAAGGGATTAAACATATTTAACCGGTGAATAGTGAATGGTGAATGGAAAAAATAGTCAGTAGCTTGTCGTGAAACGTGAAACGTGAAACGTGAAACGCGTTTTGTTTCTCTCCGTATCTCCGCAGTTCGATATTAAAGTAGTTTTCTTGGCGGGCTTGGCGTCGTGGCGGTTCAGTGATGGGTTCTCTCGGCGCCTCGGCGGTTCATTAGGAGCCGTGAAACGTGAATCGTCAATCGTGTTTTGTTTCTTTCGGCGCCTTGGCGGTTGAGTTTTCGTTTTTCCGATTCACGTTTTACGATTCACGATTCACGGTCTTTGGTCGGGCAGCCGCCAGTTTTGCCGCGAGCC
>JAQBFV010000076.1:0-40003 GCA_032123035.1 Betaproteobacteria bacterium
ATGAAGTCGATGATGATGATGCCGCCGAGATTTCTCAGCCTCAGCTGCCGTGCGATCACCTGTGCGGCCTCGAGATTGGTCTTGAAGATCGTGTCGACGAAGCTGCGCCCCGTCACGAAACCGCCGGTGTTGACGTCGATCGTGGTTAGCGCCTCGGTCTGATCAATAATGAGGTAGCCCCCGGACTTGAGATCGACCCGGCGCGCCAGCGACTTCTCGATCTCGTCCTCGACGCCATAGAGATCGAACAGCGGCCGCTCGCCCTGATAGCGCTCGACACGCTCGGCTACGTTGGGGGTGAAGTCCTGGCCGAAGGACATCATCTGCTGCCAGGTCTCTCGCGAATCCACCAAAATCCGTGCCGTCTCCTCGTGCACGAAATCCCGCAGCACGCGCAGGCTGAGATCGAGATCCTGATAGAGCAGCGCGAGGGGTGCGGCGGTGGCCGCCTTTTCCTGGATCCCCGACCAGAGCCGCCGCAAGTAGTCCACATCGGACTTCAACTCTTGGTCGGAGGCTGCCTCGGCGACGGTGCGAATGATGAAGCCGCCCTTCTCTGCCGGCGGCAGAAGCAGCTGCAGCTTTTCGCGCAAGTGTGCGCGCTCCTCCTCGTCCTCGATGCGCTGCGAAATGCCAATGTGAGAATCCTGCGGCAGGTAGACGAGAAAGCGTCCCGCGATCGAAATCTGGGTCGAGAGCCGCGCGCCTTTGGTGCCGATGGGGTCCTTCACCACCTGCACCATCAGGTTCTGCCCCTCCGAAATCAGTTTCTCGATCGGGATCGCAGGCTCCCCGTTGCTGCGGCGTCCCCATATGTCGGCGACGTGCAGGAAGGCGGCCCGCCCGCCGCCCACGTCGACAAACGCGGACTGCATGCCCGGCAGCACGCGGACGACTCGTCCCATGTAAACGTCGCCAACCAGTCCGCGCGAGGACGCGCGCTCGATGTGAACCTCCTGCGTTACGCCCTGCTCAATCACTGCCACCCGCGTCTCTTGCGGAGTGACGTTGACCAGGATTTCCTCGGTTACGGCCATAACAGGCTGCTAAAAGCAAAACCGGCTGACAATTTCACTGAGAACCCAGCCGAGGCGGCGGAAGGTGAAGGGAGGCGAGGGTGAATTCGCATATCTGTCATCCTTTCCTGAAAGTCTCTGGGTGCGGGTTTTGCATTAGGAGTTTGTCGAGGCCAAGTCCGACAAACTCCTAGAGCATCGGGATATTGAAACGCGCGAGCAGGTCCGCAGTCTCTGCCAGCGGCAGCCCCATGATGCCGGAGTAGCTTCCCTCGATCCGCGTGACGAAGGCGCCGGCGCGCCCCTGGATGGCGTACGCGCCGGCCTTGTCGCCGGGCTCGCCGCTTGAGACGTAGCGCCGGATCTCGGCATCGGCGAGTTCCCGGAACCACACGCTCGAGACGGAAATCTGGGTTTCGACCTGGTCCCGCAGTGCCACGGCGACCGCCGTGATCACCTGATGCTCGCGCCCGGAAAGCGTGCGCAGGATCCGCGCGGCGTGCTCGGTGTCTTCGGGCTTGCCAATCAGCTGTTCATCGAACACGACCGACGTGTCCGCCGCGAGCACGGGCTTGAGGGGCAGCCCGCGCTGGGCGACCTGGTGCATCCCCGTCGTTGCCTTGGCGCTCGCGATGCGCAACGCGTAGACGCCGGGCGATTCGTCCGGCAACGGCGTCTCGTCGACGTCCACGCCACGCCGCAAGTCCTGGCGCAGCAGCAACAGCTCGAACGGCACGCCGATCTGCTTGAGCAGCTCGCGCCGCCGGGGGCTGCGCGAGGCGAGGTAGATGCTTTTGTCGGCGACACTCATACGTCAGTGAGGGTGATGGGTAACGCGCAGCGGCATACCCGTACCCGACCGCTCTCGCGCGCTTCCCATTCGCAGTGACTCCTTACCCATTACCCATTACGCTCTGTGATAGGGGTGATTGTGCAGTATTGAGGCGGCGCGATAAAGCTGCTCCGCCAACACCACGCGGGCCAGCCCGTGCGGGAGCGTCAGAGGGGAAAGCGACCAGACCGTATCCGAGGACTTTTTCACACTTTCGGCCAGCCCGTCGGCCCCGCCGATGAGGAAGGCAATGTCCCGGCCGCTCTGCCGCCAGCGCGCGAGCCGCCGCGCAAGCTCCGTCGTCGTAAATGCAGTGCCGCGTTCGTCGAGCGCAATCCTGCTGCAGCCTGCAGGCACGGCAGCAAGAATCCGCCCACCTTCCGCATCGATGGCGCGCCGGGCCCCACCGCCCCGGGGCGCAGGTTTGAGCACGATGAGCTCCACCCTCATCTCGCGCGGCATTCGACCGGCGTATTCGGCAAAACCGGCGTCTACCCAAACCGGCATGCGGTGCCCAACCGCCACGATTAAGAACCTCATGGCGGTGGCTCGCCGTCAGGATGGGACGGCGCGGCTCCCGCGGCGCCCCTTGCGCGGCGGCGGTCCCCAGAGCTCTTCCAGGTTGTAGTGCTTCCGGGTGGCCGGCTGCATGATGTGGACGACCACGGAGCCGAGATCGACCAAGATCCACTCGCCCTCGCGCTCCCCCTCCACGCCATAGACGCCCGCCCCTGCCGCCTTGAGCTTTCCCTGGACGTTGCGGGCGAGCGCCTTGCCTTGGCGGGCGGAATCGGCGCTCGCGAGGATGATGCGGTCGAACAGCGAAGTCAGGCGCTTCACGTCGAGCACCACGATGTCGCGTCCTTTGATATCTTCCAGCGCCGCAACCGTGGTTTTGACCAGCTTGTCGAGTCTCATCAACCCCTATGAATAAAGAGCGTTCGACCGAATATAGTCGAGAACGGCCGCAGGCAGCAAATAGCGCGGGCTCTTGCCCGCCCGCAGCATTTCGCGCAGCGCCGTCGCGGAGATATCGAGCGCGGTAAAAGGGGCGACGACGATTCCCCCTGCGGGCAAGAGGTGGACCGCCAGCGGCTGCTGCATGAGGCGCGCCGAGTATTCGCGCGCCAGCGGGTGCGGCATCTGCTCGGCCCAGCGCTCGACCGGAAAGCCGGGCCGATGAGCAACCGCGACGTGCGCCAGCCCAAACAGCTCATGCCAGCGATGCCATGTCGCAAGTTCGAGAAAGGCATCCGCGCCGAGCAGCAAAACAAGCGCCTGCGTCGGCCCGACCTCCGCCCGCAGCGACGTGAGCGTGTCGATCATGTAGCCCGCTCCGGAACGATGGCTCTCGCGTTCGTCCACCCGGAACCGCGGGTTGCCCTGCGCGGCCAGCCGCGTCATTGCCAGCCGATGCTCGCTCGACGCCGCGGGCGCGCTGCGGTGCGGTGGCGTGCCGCTGGGCAGCAGACGCACTTCGTCCAGCCGGAGTGTCTCGCCGAGTTCCTCGCCCAGGCGCAAATGCCCGTAGTGGATCGGATCGAATGTGCCGCCGAGGATGCCGATGGGAGTGGTTGACATTCAGTGCAAAGTGCAAAGTGATCAGTGCAAAGTCGAGGTCGCCAATGCGCAGCAATACCTATCAGCCGGCTGCTGGCCGTTTTGCACTCTGCACTTTGCATTTCTCACTGGCTAAAGGACCAGGCGGCGGATGTCCGAGAGGACGCTGCTGAGAAATGCGATGAAGCGCGCGCCCTGCGCCCCGTCGATCACGCGGTGATCGTACGAAACCGACAGCGGCAGCATCAGCCGGGGCGCGAACTCGGTGCCAGTCCACACCGGTTTCATGGCCGACTTGCCGACACCGAGAATTGCCACTTCGGGCGCGTTGATGATTGGCGTGAACTGGCTGCCGCCAAGGCCGCCCAGACTGGATATCGAGAAACACCCCCCCTGGAGATCGTTCGGGGAAATCTTGCCTGCGCGCATGCGCCCGCTCACCTCGCCGAGCTCGCGGGCGAGCTCGAGCAAGCCCTTCTTGTCCACACCGCGGATCACCGGAACGACCAGCCCGTTGGGCGTATCCACAGCAACGCCGATGTGGAAGTACTGCTTGAGCACCAGGCTCTCGCCATCCGCCGAAAGCGAGGCGTTGAACTGCGGATACTGCTTCAGCGCCACGACCACGGCCTTGAGCAAAAAGCACAGGATGGTGAAGCGGATACCCTCCTTCTTCGCTTCCTCGACCTGAATCTTGCGGAATTCCTCGAGCTCGGTGATGTCTGCCTCGTCGTGCTGCGTGACGTGTGGAATCGTTACCCAGTTGCGGTGCAGATTGGCGCCCGAGAGCTTCTGGATGCGGGTGAGCGCCTGCGCGGTGACTGGACCGAACTTGGCAAAGTCCACTTGCGGCAACGGCGGCAGGCTCAAGCCGAGGCCGCTCGCGCCCGCGCCCGGCCGCGCGAGCACTGCTTTGACGTGGTTCTGCACGTCCTCCTTGAGCACTCGCTCCTTCGACCCGCTGCCCTTGACGCGCGCGAGGTCGACTCCCAGCTCGCGCGCGAATCGCCGCACGGAAGGACTCGCGTGCGAGCGCACAAACCCGGTCTCGTCGATCCGGGCGTCCGCGGGAGCCACCGCGCCTGATCCCTGCCCGGCGCTGGACCGCGGTTGAGGCTCAGGACTCGCCGGAGCCGGCTGCGAAGCGGGCGTTGCGCGAGCCGCGGCCTCCGGAGCGGCCGCGGGCGCCGGCTTCTCGGCCGCTGGCTCGGCCGCAGGTGCTTCGTCCGTCGTCTCGAGCATCACGACGAGCGCGCCCTCGGAAACTTTATCCCCGACCTTGACCTTGAGCTCCTTCACGACGCCAGCGGCCGGCGCGGGCACCTCCATGGTCGCCTTGTCGGACTCCAGCGTGACGAGCGAATCCTCGGCCTTGACGTTATCGCCCGCCTTGACGAGAACCTCGATCACCGGGACATCTTTGAACTCGCCGATGTCGGGGACTTTGACTTCGATGATATTGCTCATTGCAAATCAGTGACCGGTGACCGGCGACGGGTGATCCGAGGTCATGTCAGGAAAAAAGCGAATTAAATCCGCCGATGGATGCCGATAAACGTCGATTGAATTAAAAGATAAGGTTTTCCTGGGCCTTCTATCTGCGTTCATCTGCGTTTATCTGCGGCTAATGTTGTTTTTCTGGTTTTCAACGCGCGCTCTGGTCACAGGTCACGGATCGCCGTCGTTCAGGCGCGGGCAGGATTGGCCTTATCCGGATCGAGACCGTACTGCTTGACTGCCTCGGCAACCTTCTTGCGCGGCAGCGCTTCCTGATCGGCGAGCGCCTTCAGGGCAGCCACCGCCACATAATGGCGGTCGACTTCGAAGAAACGGCGCAGCGCCTTCCGCGTGTCGGAACGACCGAAGCCGTCCGTGCCCAGCACGCTGTAGTGCGCCGGCTGCGGCAGGAAGCCGCGGATCTGGTCGGCGTACACCTTCATGTAATCGGTCGCAGCGATCACCGGTCCGGCACGCTCGCGCAGGCACTGCTCGACGTAGGAGGCCCGCCGCTCGTCCTGTGGGTGCAGCATGTTCCAGCGCGCCGTCTCGATCCCGTCGCGCCGCAACTCGTTGAAGCTCGTCACGCTCCAGATATCCGCGGAAATGCCGAAGTCCTTCTCCAGGAGCTCGGCACCGGCCATGACCTCGCGCAGAATCGTGCCGCTGCCCAGCAGCTGCACTTTCAACTGGCTTTTCTTCGTGACCTTGCCTTCCGAGAGCAGGTACATCCCGCGCAGGATTCCTTTCTCCACACCCTCGGGCATGGGCGCGTGCGCGTAGTTCTCATTCATTACGGTGATGTAGTAGTAGACGTCCTCCTGCTCCTCGTACATGCGGCGCAGGCCGTCCTGGATGATGACCGCGAGCTCATAGGCGAAGGTCGGGTCGTATGACACGCAATTGGGAATGGTGGAGGCGAGCAGGTGACTGTGGCCGTCCTCGTGTTGCAGTCCCTCGCCATTCAGGGTGGTCCGGCCCGCAGTGCCGCCGAGGAGAAAGCCGCGCGCGCGCATATCGCCTGCCGCCCACGCCAAGTCGCCAATGCGCTGAAAGCCGAACATCGAATAGAAGATGTAGAACGGGATCATCGGCTTGTTGTGCGTGCTGTAGGAGGTTGCCGCGGCGATCCACGAGCACATCGCTCCCGCCTCGTTGATTCCTTCCTGCAGGATCTGGCCGTTCTTGTCCTCCTTGTAATACATGAGCTGGTCGGCGTCCTGGGGCGTATAGAGCTGGCCGACGTGGGAATAGATGCCGAGCTGCCGGAACATGCCTTCCATGCCGAAGGTGCGCGACTCGTCGGGCACGATCGGCACGACGAGTTTGCCGACGTTCTTGTCGCGGATGATGGTGCTGAGGATGCGCACAAACGCCATCGTGGTGGAGATCTCGCGACCGTCCGTGCCCTTGAGCTGTTGCTCGAAAGCCGCAAGCGCCGGCACCTGCAACGGACCGGCCTTCCGGCGCCGCGCCGGAAGGCTCCCGCCCATCGCCGTAACCCGCTCGCGGAGGTACTTCATCTCGGGGTTGTCCTCGGGCGGCTTGTAGAACGGCACCTCCCCCAGCTTGTCGTCGGAAATCGGGAGATTGAAGCGGTCGCGAAACGCCCGGATCGAGGCGGTTCCCATCTTCTTCTGCTGATGGGTGATGTTCTGGCCTTCACCGGCCTCGCCCATGCCGTAGCCCTTCACCGTTTTTGCCAGGATCACGGTGGGCTGGTCCTTGTGCTTCATCGCCGCGGCGTACGCTGCGTAGACTTTGTGCGGATCGTGCCCGCCGCGGTTGAGCCGCCAGATGTCATCGTCCGACATGTTCGCGACCATCTCCAGCAGCTCCGGGTATTTCCCGAAGAAATGCTTGCGCACGTACGCACCGTCGTTCGCCTTGAAGCGCTGGTACTCGCCGTCGACGCACTCCTCCATGCGCTTGAGGAGCAGTCCCTTCGTGTCGCGCATGAACAGCGGATCCCAGTAGGAACCCCAGATCACCTTGATGACGTTCCAACCCGCTCCACGGAACGCCGCTTCGAGCTCCTGGATGATTTTGCCGTTGCCGCGCACCGGCCCGTCGAGGCGCTGCAGGTTGCAGTTCACGACGAAAACGAGGTTGTCGAGCTGCTCGCGCCCGGCCAGCGAGATCGCCCCAAGTGACTCCGGCTCATCCATTTCGCCGTCGCCCATGAACGCCCAGACTTTCCGCCCCTGCGGCTCGACGAAGCCGCGGTCCTTGAGATAGCGCATGAAACGCGCCTGGTAAATCGCCATGATCGGGCCGAGGCCCATCGAGACCGTCGGGAACTGCCAGAAATCGGGCATGAGCCACGGGTGTGGATAGGACGAGAGGCCCTTGCCGCCAACTTCCTGCCGGAAGTTGCTGAGCTGTTCCTCGGTAATGCGGCCTTCGAGGAAGGCGCGCGCGTAGACACCGGGCGCGGAGTGGCCCTGAATGTAGACGAGGTCCCCATGGAAGGTCTCGTTCGCGGCGCGGAAGAAATGATTGAAACCGACGTCGTAGAGCGTAGCGGCCGATGCGAAACTCGCAATGTGGCCGCCAAGCTCCGAGGATTCCTTGTTGGCGCGCACCACCGTCGCCATCGCGTTCCAACGCACAAGCGAACGCAACTGGTTCTCGATCTCCGCGTCACCGGGGGAACGCTCTTCCTGCGAGAGCGGGATCGTGTTCATGTACGCCGTATTGGCGTTATAGGGGATGTAAGCGCCGCCGCGACGTGCCTTCTCGGTCAACCGTTCCAGGAGGAAGTTCGCGCGGGCCGGTCCTTCACGCTCAAGGACCGAAGCGAGCGCGTCCAACCACTCGTTCGTCTCTTGAGGATCAACGTCGGGTTGTATGTCTCTCAGGTCCATTGCGGCCACCCATGCGCATGTCAGGAACTCCCCGGCGGCAGAATCCTGTTCCGGCAATCAAGTACTTACGGCACCTCGCGTTGGGGGGCCATTATAGCATCGGGTCCGCGGCGTCCCCGCGCTATTCGCCCGTGAAACGGGCACTGCGTTTCTGGAGGAAGGCAGCCATGCCCTCCTTCTGGTCGGGGCTCGCGCAGCATTGCCCAAACAGATTCGATTCGAGAGCAAGCCCTGCAGCCAGTTCCATGTCGGCGCCGCGGCGGACCGCTTCCTTGCTGCAGCGCACCGCGAGCGGGCCTTTGCTGGCGACAATGCGCGCCGTTTCGAGACCCTTCTGCATGAGCTCGGCCACCGGCACGACCGCGCTCGCCAAACCGATGCCGAGCGCCTCTTCGGCTTTGACCTGGCGACCGGTCGTCAGCAGCTCGAGCGCGCGAGCCGGGCCGATCTTTCTCGGGAGTCGTTGTGTAGCCCCGAAACCGGCACACACGCCAAGATTCACTTCCGGCTGACCAAACACGGCGCGTTCCGTCGCAATGATCCAGTCGCATGCGAGCGCAAGCTCGCAGCCGCCGCCGAGGCAGTAGCCATTTACGAGTGCGATCACCGGCACCGGCACCGCCTCGAGCCGGGCGAAGGCGCGCGAGCCGCGCGCCGAAAACGCGGCGCCCTCGTCGTGCGTGAAGTTCTGCATTTCCGCGATGTCAGCGCCCGCGACGAATGCCTTGTCGCCGGCGCCTGTAACGAGCACGACCCGCGCTGCGGGATCCTGCGCGATGACGTCAGCCGCTGCATCGATCTCATCCAGCGTCGCCGAGTTCAGCGCGTTGAGCGCCTTTGGGCGGTTGACCGTGAGGAGATAGATGCCCGCCTCAGGCTGCTCCAGCAATATATTTTGATAGCTCATAGGAACCGCGTGGACGCGGAATGATGAATGCTAAATGCTAAATGATGAGTGATGAGTGATGAGTGATGAGTGAAGGAGACGGCTCAACGCGATAGCCAAAAGTTCGACCACCGTCCCTTTCATGATTCACAAGGAATAATCGGCGTGCATCGGCGGCTAAATGCCAACATTCACGACTCGACGGTTCTTGTTTCTTCATATCCGCGTTTATCTGCGGCTAATAAGGGTTTGTCGCTAAGCTCTGGTGCTTACTTCGCCGCCATTCGCGCGGCGCCGTCGAGACGGATCACCTCGCCATTCAGCATCGTATTCGTGATGATGTGCTCGACCAGCGCCGCGAACTCGTCAGGCCGTCCAAGGCGCGGCGGAAACGGAATCTGGGCCGCAAGCGATTGTTGCAATTCCTCGTTAAAGCCGCCCACCATCGGCGTCTCGAAGATCCCGGGCGCAATGGTCATCACGCGGATCCCGAAGCGCGCCAGCTCGCGCGCCGCCGGCAGCGTCAGCCCCACCACGCCCGCTTTCGAGGCGCTGTAAGCGACCTGCCCGATCTGTCCGTCGAACGCCGCGATCGACGCCGTGTTGACGATGATGCCGCGCTCGCCCTCGCTGTCCGGCGTGTTCTCCGCCATCGCCTGTGCCGCGAGCCGCAGCACGTTGAAGGTGCCAACCAGGTTGATTTCGATCGCGCGGCGGAAGCCCTCCAGCCGGTGCGGCCCACCTTTGCCCAGGATACGCTCTCCGGGAGCAATACCGGCGCAACTCACGGCGCCGTGCAACGCCCCGAACCGCGACCGGGCCGCAGCAACGGCACGGCCGAGCTGCCCTTCATCGGTTACGTCCGTGGCCACGAACAGCGCGGCTAGGCCGATCTCTCGCGCCAGCTTCGCGCCCTGCTCCCCGCTCAGGTCGCAGATCGCGACGTTGCCGCCCGTCCGGGCCAACCGGCGCGCCGTTGCCGCGCCGAGTCCGGAAGCGCCGCCGGTCACGAGAAAAGTCTTGCCCCTGATTTCCATGTCTGGAACTGCTGCTGGGTGAAAAGTAAACGGTGAACGGAAAAAAGCGGCAGCTCGGAGGAATCAGCGTTCCTGGCGATGCGCGGGCCGCTTCTTCTGCCCGCGCTCATCGGCCGGAGCTACCTCGTGGGTCTGCTTTGAGCCGACGCGAACCTTGACGTAAGCCCCGGGCGCGTCCTCGATCACCCTGAGCTTGCCCTTGCCGGGAACACGCGCCGGCATTTTCTTGCCGCCATGACCCGCGATCCACTTGCTCCAGTCGGTCCACCACGAGCCGGGGTGCTGGCTTGCTCCGCTCAGCCAGTCCTCAGGATCCTCGATCGGCTTGTTGTTCGTCCAGTAGCAATACTTGTTTGTTGCCGGTGGATTGACGATGCCGGCGATGTGCCCCGAGCCGCCTAGCACGAAACGCACCGGCCCCTTCAGCAACCGCGCGCCGGCATACGTCGACCGCCAGGGGGCAATGTGATCCTCGAGGGTCGAGATAAAGTAGGCCGGGACCTCGACCCGCGAAAGATCGATCGGCACGCCGTCGATCTCGATGCCACCCGGCTTGGTCAGCAGATTGTGCAAGTACATATTGCGCAGGTAGAAACTGTGCATGGTCGCGGGCATGCGCGTCGAATCCGAGTTCCAGTAAAGCAGGTCGAACGGGAACGGGTCGCGCCCGAGCAGGTAGTTGTTCACCACGAATGTCCAGATGAGATCGTTCGCGCGCAGCATGTTAAACGTGGTCGCCATCTCGGCGCCCTCGAGATAGCCGCGCCGCTCCATGCGCTTTTCGAGTGCGTCGAGCTGCTTCTCGTCGATGAATACCTCGAGCTCGCCGGCCTCGGCAAAATCGATCATGCTCACAAAGAAGGTCGCGGAGCTGATCCGCCGCTCACCCTTCGCTGCAAGATACGCGAGCGCGCAGGCGAGCAGCGTGCCGCCGAGGCAATAGCCGATAACGTTCACCTCGCGCTCGCCGGTGGCCTTTTCGATGGCGTCGAGCGCGGCAATCGCCCCCTCGAGCACGTAGTCGTCGAAACGCTTGTGCGCGAGCTGCTCGTCCGGGTTGATCCATGAGATCACAAACACGGTCTGGCCCTGGTCGACCGCCCATTTGATGAACGAGTTGTTCTCGCGCAGATCGAGGATGTAGTACTTGTTGATCCACGGTGGAATGATGAGCAGCGGGCGGCGGTAAACGTCGGGAGTGGCCGGATCGTATTGAATGAGCTGCATCAGCTCGTTCTGGTAAATCACCTTCCCAGGCGTGGTGGCGATGTTAAGCCCAAGCTTGAATGCGTTTTCGTCGGTCATCCGCACGCGAATCTGCTCGCCGTTGCCGCGCGAGAGATCGTCGAGCAAGTTGCTCAGGCCCTTGACGAGGTTTTTTCCTCCCGTCGCCACCGTTTCGCGCATCACCTCGGGATTGGTTAACACGAAATTGCTCGGGGACAGAGCGTCGATGTACTGGCGCGTGTAGAAATCCACTTTCTTGGCGGTTTTCTGGTCCAGCCCCTCGACGCCCGCCACGGCCTGGTGCAGGTGCTTGGCGGCAATCAGATAGGACTGCTTGATATAGTCGTAGAGAAAGTTCTGTTCCCAGTCTTCGTGCTTGAACCGGCGGTCGCTCTTGTTGGGTTGCGCCACAGGCGTCGTTTCCTGGCCCATGAATCTCAACCATGAGCTCTGCATCAGCGACACGTAGTCCTGCCACATGCGCATCTGCACCTCGGCGAGCTTGAACGGATCGGCCAGCAGCTTTGCCCATGCGTCAAAGAACGCCTGTGCAACGCCGAGCTCGTCTGCCATCCCTAGCGTGCCGCCGGTCGTGCCCCGCTCGAGAGACCGCCCCAGGAGCTCCGCGCTCTTGCGGGCGACATCGGCGTAGAGCCGGGCGAGTTCCGCCGGATCGTAGGAGTGGTGCTGCGATTGCTGCTGCGCGCTCATTTCGAGTCCTTAGTATTGGTATTGATCGCGTGCGGCGCGCACAAAACGGCAGGCGCCGTCCTGGCTCGCGTAGCAAGACGTGGGTTCACCTTGGTCATCGCATACTGTATTATTATTGACGTTAACGTAAAGGTAAGATACTCTGATGCACAACTGCTGAAGCGCCATCATACTACTCCCCGTTGCTGCACGGCACAATGCGTGATCGCTACACCATTTCCGAACTGGCCCAAGAGTTTGGCATTACCACGCGCACGATTCGCTACTACGAAGATCAAGGCCTGCTCAGCCCTGGACGTGACGGTCTCAATCGCGTTTTCAGCAACCGGGACCGCGTCCGACTCAAGCTTGCGCTGCGCGGCAAGCGCCTCGGCTTCAGTTTGAACGAGATCCGGGAGCTCTTCGAGCTCTACGATGTTTCTCGCGACGAGCGGCGCAAGCTGGAGGCGTTCCTCGCCAAGCTCAATCGGCATCGCACGATGCTCGAAGAGCGACGGGGGGACATCGAGATCATGCTGAATGAGATCAGTTTTTTTGCAGACCAGTGTCACCGTCTGCTCAAGGAGGAGGACGTCGGTAATGGCGGCGATGCGGCCGCCTGAAGCTTGGTTTGGTCTGTTTTGGGAACGCAACGCTACCTAACGTTTACGTAAAGGTTATAATTTCTATAGATTCTAAGGCCGAGCAGAAAGCCGTCTCGCGGAGAGCAGGCGCAAGTTTGGGCATACGCGCCAGCCCTGTTGTCGAAGTGACCGCTAACTTTCTCAAGGAATCAATGAGCTATGACCCGACTGAGGACGCCACTTTGTGGCCGGCTCGGGATTTTCCTGCCCATCATCCAGGCGCGCATGGCAGGCAGGCCGACGACGCCTGAACTCGTGAGCGCGGTGAGTCGGACAGGCGCCCTCGGATCCTTTGGGCTCGCCTACACGCAACCCGAGGCGATGCAGCGTGGCGCCCTATTACGTCGAACTCGGCCTGCCTGTGCCCGAGCCGGTGCGCCCGCCGTACGCGCTAATCTTTGATACGGTTGCGCGCCGGCTTGATTCCCCGCCGCGATAGGACGTGACCCATAATGCGTGACTGGTATCTTGTTTTCCGGTCACTGTTTACCGACCACCGTTCACCCCGATAGGTAAACGCATGGCGAACCCGATCGACTTCTACTTCGATTTCTCCTCCCCCTACGGCTACCTTGCCAGCACGCGGATCGAGGAGATCGCCGCGAAACACGGCCGCAGCGTGACCTGGCGGCCCGTCCTTCTCGGGGCAATGTTCAAGATCTCCGGCGGGCAGCCACTGCCTACGATCCCGCTCAAAGGAAGCTACGCCACGCACGACATGGCGCGCATGGCGCGGCTGATGAAAATCCCGTTCAAGCTGCCGTCGAAGTTTCCCGTCGCCGCGATGGTCCCCAGCCGGGCCTTTTACTGGGCCAGCGACCGCGATCCGGCGCTCGGCAAGGCGCTTGCCCACGCGCTGTACCATGCCTACTTCGCTGAGGAGCGGGACATCTCAAACCCCGAGGTGACTGGTAACGTCGCGGCCAAACTCGGCGTGAGCAAGGAAGAACTCTTGCAGGCGCTCAACGAGCCGGCGATCAAGGAGCGGCTTCGGAGCGAAGTGAATGCCGCGATCGAGCGCGGCGTTTTTGGTTCGCCCTATATCGTCATCGATGGCGAGCCATTCTGGGGCGCGGACCGGCTCGATCAAGTAGAAAAATGGCTTGAGACCGGCGGCTGGTAGCACCAGCCCGTTCCAGGTTCCAGGTTCCAGGTTCCAGGTTCCAGGTTCCAGGTTCCAGGTTCCAGGTTCCAGGTTCCAGGTTCCAGGTTCCAGCAAAGTTGGACGGCAGCGGTTTACGAAGTTCTCTGCATTGAACTTGGAACTTGAAACTTGAAACTTTGAACACGAGTGAGCGAATGCGAACGAGACTGGAGGCCCGCCAAGTCAACATCGTCACGCTGGACGTGGACGCGATCGTCAACGCCGCAAACACGACGCTGCTTGGCGGCGGCGGGGTGGACGGCGCAATCCACCGCGCATCGGGTCCGGAGCTGCTCGCCGAATGTCGCACGCTTGGCGGCTGCCCGACGGGGCACGCGAAGATCACCAAGGGCTACAACTTGCCCGCCGGGCACGTGATACATACGGTAGGCCCGGTCTGGAGCGGCGGCCAGTGCGATGAACCAGCGCTGCTCGCTTCGTGCTATCGCGAAAGCCTCAAGCTCGCCGCCGCGTCCCATCTGCGCACCATCGCGTTCCCGGCCATCAGCTGCGGCGCCTATGGCTACCCGTTGCAGGAAGCGGTGAAGATCGCGGTGCATGAGTGCGCAAGCTTCAGCGTTTCGAATGTGCTGCCCCAGAAGATCATCTTCGCCTGCTTCGACCACACGACGCGTGCCGCCTACGACGCCGAGATCCGCGAGCCTCAATGATTCCGGCCGCTTACGCGAACATCACACCCTTCACGATTCGCGCTTCTTGAGACCGCTATAATGAGGGCCGGAAATCCGCACCGCACTCTGTCATGAACCCCAAGGTTCTCTCGCAGATCGACGCCGACGGCAATGCCACTGTCGTCCTCAACCGCCCCGAGGTCCACAACGCCTTCGACCCGGAGATGGTCGATGCACTGACCGCGACGCTGCGCCAGCTCGAATCGCGCAACGAAGTGCGGGCGATCGTTTTAACTGGGGCCGGCAGGAACTTTTGCGCGGGCGCCGACATCGAGCAGATGAAGCGAAGCGCCACGTATTCGCAGGAGCAGAATTTGGGGCTGGCCCGCGCGACGTCGCTCATGCTACAGACGCTTTACACGCTGGAGAAGCCGACCATTGCATGCGTCCGCGGGGCAGTGCGCGGCGGCGGGGTGGGTTTGGTCTCGGCTTGCGATATCGCGCTCGCCGAGCGCGCGGCGACGTTCCGGCTCTCCGAGGTCAAATTGGGGATCATCCCAGCGATGATCAGCCCCTACGTCATCGCCGCAATGGGCGAGCGCATGGCGCACCGCTACATGCTATCGGGCGAGGAGTTCGACGCGGCCGAGGCTTATCGCATCGGGCTCCTGCACGACATCTGCGAGGAGCCGGAACTGAACGCGCAGGTCGGCCGCATGCTGGCGCAGCTCTACTCGAGCGGTCCGCGCGCGGTGGTCGCGATCAAGAAACTGATTCCGGAGATCGCGGCCGCTCCGATCGACGACGCCGTGGCTGAGAAGAGCGCGCAGCGCATCGCCGAGCTGCGCACCACCCCCGAAGCGCAGGAAGGACTGGGCGCGTTCCTGGAAAAACGCAAGCCCTCCTGGGTCACCGCTGCCTCGGACAAATCGAGAAAAGAAACCAGATGACATTGCCGAAACGGGTGAAGTTGGTTGAGGTCGGCCCGCGTGACGGGCTGCAGAACGAAGCGGTGCCCGTGCCCACGGAGGCGAAGGTCGAGCTCATACACCGCCTGCAAGACGCCGGGCTCAGGTACATCGAAGCGACCGCCTTCGTCTCGCCCAAGTGGGTGCCGCAGATGGCAGACAACGCGCGGGTAATGGCCGCGATCCGCCGCAAGCCCGGCGTCTGCTTTCCGGTGCTCGTGCCCAACCGGAAGGGCCTTGAGGCAGCGCTCGCCGCCGGTTGCGAGGAGGTCGTGGTGTTTGCTGCAGCGACAGAAACCTTCTCGCAAAAGAACACGAATTGCTCTATCGCGGAGGGACTCGCCCGGTTTACAGAAGTGACCCGGGAAGCACGCGCGCGTGGCCTCAGGGTCCGTGGCGACATCTCGGTTTGTCTTGGCTGCCCCTACGAGGGCGAAGTCCGCCCGCAAGCGGTCGTCAGCCTCGCGCAAGCACTCGACGAGATGGGTTGCTACGAGATCACGATTGCCGACACGATCGGCGCAGGCACGGCGGGCAAGACACGCGCGGTGTTCGAGGCGGTGATGAAGCACATCCCGGTGGAGCGTCTCGCCGGACACTTCCACGACACCTACGGGCAGGCCATCGCCAACACCTATGCCGCGCTCGAATGCGGGGTGAGCGTCTTCGACTCATCCGTCGCCGGTCTCGGCGGCTGCCCCTACGCCAAAGGCGCGACCGGGAATGTCGCGACCGAGGATGTGCTTTACCTGCTCGACGGCCTGGGTATCGAGACCGGTGTGGATATGACCAAACTCATTGCCGCCGGCGACTACATCTGCGGCGTGCTGGGACGCCCGACCTATTCCAGGGCCGCACGGGCGCTCGCCGCACGCTCAAAAGCCGCCTGATGACCCCCGCCGACGACGTTGCCTCGCCGTGCAACAATACTTGCGTCCTCGATCCCGAAACCCGGTTTTGCCGCGGCTGCTACCGCACGGCAGCGGAAATCACGGGCTGGGCAGAGTATTCCGCTGAAAACAAGCTTGAATCCCTGAAGCGTGCGGACCAGCGGCGCATTGCTGCTGCACGCGCCGGAAAGTAGCTGGAGACCCCCATGCCGTTGAGCCAACCCGTTGCGCGCAAGCTCATGCACACGCGCGCCATCGAATGCAAAGGCTACGAGCGCGAGGATGGGTTATGGGACATCGAGGCGCATCTCGTCGACACCAAGACCTACGTTCACACCCGCCGCATGGGCGGACGCGAGCGCCAGCCCGGCGAACCGGTGCACAACATGTGGGTCCGGGTCACCATCGATCTCGATATGAAGATTCACGCGATCGAGGCCAAGACCGATGACGGCCCCTATCCCGTCTGCGGTAACGTCGTGCGCAATTTCAAGGCGCTGGCAGGTGTCACGATCGGCCCCGGTTGGCGCAAGGCGATCGCCGAACGGGTCGGTGGTGTCAAGGGCTGCACGCACCTCGTCGAGTTGCTTGGCCCGCTGGGCACCACCGCATTTCAGGCCACGGGCCGCGCCCGCCAGGCACGCAACGCCGGCAAGCCGATCACGAAAAAGCCCTACCAGCTCAATTCCTGTCACGTCTACAAGGACGATTCACCGGCGGTGCTCGAGCGCTGGCCGCAGTACTACACCGGCCCGCGGCCGCGCTGAGGGGGCGCAATTTGGCGGTTCCCGGCGTTTCGTCCCGACGATTCCGGTGTCATAATCTGCGCCATCGTTACCCAACGGCTCCACATCGAGCAGCCTTTGTCCTCCCGCGCCGGCAATTGCCGCGCGCCCTCGGGCGGCGTTTTCTCCTGACGCGCCACGGAAGCCCTGCCTCTTGACCTCCTCCCGCGTCCAAGAGCATCGCAAGGCGGCCACGCGCGCCGGACTCAGTTACGTCACCCACGGCAGGCCGGGAATCCGCCGCTGCCGCGCCGGCAAAGGCTGGGCGTTCTACACGCCAGCGGGCGCCCGTATCACTGACCACGGCATGCGCAAACGCATCCAGTCCCTCGCGATTCCGCCGGCCTGGACCGATGTCTGGATCTGCCCGGATCCGAACGGCCATATCCAGGCGACGGCGCGTGATGCCCGCGGACGCAAGCAGTATCGCTACCATCCGGCCTACCGCGCGGCACGCGACCAATCAAAGTTCCGCCGCGTGCTCGAGTTCAGCGAAATCCTGCCCGTGGTCCGCGAGCAGGTAGAACGCGACCTGCGCGCGCCCGATCTCACGCGCCGGCAGATCCTCGCCACCGTCGTGCTCCTCCTCGACAAGACGCTGATCCGCGTGGGCAACGACGAGTACGCGCGCGAGAACCGCTCCTATGGGCTCACTACGATGCGGGGGCGGCACGTTCAGGTCAGGGGAATAAAGTTGCGCTTCAGCTTTCGCGGCAAGAGCGGAATCAACCATACCGTCGCCATCAGCGATCGGCGTCTCGCCCGCATCGTGCAGCGCTGCCAAGACCTGCCAGGACAGGAGCTGTTTCAGTATCTCGACGCCCAGGACAAACGCCAGACCATCTCATCGGACGACGTCAATGCTTACCTGCGCGAGATCACCGGCAGCGATATCACGGCCAAGGATTTCCGCACCTGGGCCGGCACCATGCTTGCCGCGCGCGAGCTGCGCGCGATCGGTCCAGCGCCAAGCCAGCGCCAGGCAAAACAGAACATCCTGCGGGCTGCGGATATCGTTGCGGAGCGCCTCGGGAATACCCGCGCCGTTTGCCGCAAATACTACATTCATCCCGCGCTGCAAGAAGCCTATCTCCAGGGCCTGACCGCCCGGATTCCGGAGCGCGCCGATCCCCGCCGGGCGCGCCAGCGGCGCGCGCCGGCTGCGTTGCGCCGCGACGAGGTCGCCGTGCTGCAACTTCTCGCACAACAGGATAGGAAAAGGGCAAGGCAGCCGTCCTGAAGGCGGCGAATTCATACGGAGGTGACGATGACGACCGAGTTGCTTTACCTGGTGCTGGTGACGACGCTGACTGCCGTAATGTGGATACCGTACATTCTCAACATGATCCTAGTGCGCGGCATCGCTGAGGCGGTAGGCTATCCGGATAACCCCACGCCGCTCGCGCCCTGGGCGGCAAAGATGAAGGCGGCGCACGCGAACGCCGTCGAGAACCTGGTCGTATTCGCGGCGCTGGTGCTGTCCGCCCATGCCCTCAACGTCAGCAACGACGCGACGGCCACAGCTTGCATGGTCTACTTCTGGGCTCGCTTCGTGCATTGGCTCGCCTACACGCTGGCGGTGCCTTGGGTGCGCACGCTCACGTTCCTCGTCGGCTTTGGCTCCCAGATCACGCTCGCCTGGCAGATTCTGGCGAACTAGTCGATGCGCCAGGCTGCGCCGGCGCCTTACTTGATCGTCCATTCGTTACCGCATTTTCGGCAACGCACGCGCGTCGGCGCGATTTCCACGTCGGCATCCTGGCTGCCGGCACTCCCCGGAGCCCGAATGGCCTCAAGCAACCCATACGTCTTGCAACTCGCGCAGACCGACCGGTCGGCGGCGTATTGCGCAGCGACCAACATCCGGATATAGCGCTGGAACGACCACGTGCCGATGGTGCCGCCCACCAGCATCCCGACGAGCCCGACGAAGAAATCGAATGAAACTTCGCGCGTATTGAATCCTTCCAGGGTCGCGAGGACGGCAACGAGGCACAGCAGCGCGCTCGCCAGATAGAGATGGCTCTGGAGCAGCTGCCGCTCGTACCAGCGGCGGAAGCCGATCTTGCGGATGCCCTCTGCCAGTTCCATGTTTGCGTGACCAGTAACTGGATCTAGTGACTAAGTAACTAGGTGACTAAGTGACTAGGTTGTTCGTTTATTGAAAAATCGGCGCGAGCGATCCCTCTCGTGGTCACTAAGTTACGTAGTTACTCAGTCACTCAGTCACTTAGTCACCTTCCTTCCCCCTCATCACCCATCACGGACTCTACGCTTGCGGTAGAGCCAGCGCGCGACCGGGGAAAGGGCGCCAAAAATTCCGATGCTGGCGAAGGCCAACCCCCACCCGATGAGATTACGGTTGCCGCCGGCGAGATCGAGCACGACGCCGAAAATGAGCGGCGCAAAAAATGCCGAGCTGAAACCCACAAAGGAGTAAACGGCCATGGTAGCGCCACGCTGGTCGGGATGAGCGGAGGCGATCGCCCCGGCCGTCAGTGCCGCCGAATCCCCCAGCATCAGCCCGTAGTGGACCCCCATCAGCAGGAACACGAAAATCCATGGCAGCGCCGCCGTATAGCCGAGAACGCACGCCACCAGGCCCGACGCGGTCATGAAGGTAAAGATCACGCGCGTGCGCCCGAAGCGCAGCGCGAGCTCGTTGCCGCTGACGCTCATCACCGGCCCGAGCATGTTGATCATCGCCGCAAGCGTGGCTGCACTGATCAGCATCGGCGCGTCGGCGGGCTGCAGGGAGGCTGTGAACACGAGGAATGCGACCATCCAGCTGCGCTGGCCAAAGAGTTCGTAGTTGTGCGCCGAGTAGCCGGCAACGTAAGCAAGAGTCGCTCGATTCCTCAGCACCGGCCGGAAATCGAGCAGCGCCTGCGGCGGGTGATTCGCGGAGCGTGTGCGCCCGCGCGGCATGAAGACGTTGACGAGGAACGCCGCCAGCACCGGACCCGCCGCGCCGAACACGAACGCCGAATGCCAGCCGAAGGCGCCCCCGATCAACCCGCACAGGTAGATCGAAACGCTCGATCCGATTCCGAAGGTCGCCGTGTAGAACGCCACGCCGCGTGACTGTATGGAACCCTCGAGCTGGTCGGTGAGCATCTTGAGTCCGGGCATATAGCTGCCCCCGAGCCCCGCGCCGATCAGGAACTGGAAGATGAGCGCGGTGATGAGCCCATCGGCCAGGAACGCGAACCCCGCGGCGCCGAGAAGGGACAGCAGGCAGGCGAACAGGTAGATGCGCCGCGCATCCACACGATCGGTGAGGCTCGTGAGTACGGGTGTGACCACGACGTAGCCGGCAAAAAAGATGCCGCTGATGAGCCCCGCTTCCGAGTTGGAGAGAACCCACTGCCGCTGCAACACCGGCAGCAGCGTCGTGTAGGCCGCGAAGCCGGCCATGCTGAAAATTTCCGCACCACACATCAGAAGTATCAGCCGAATCGGCGTAGGCCGGCGATCGACCGAAATCATGCGGAAATTCTTAATGAAAGGACAGGATTGTAGCCGTCAAGACAATCCTGTGAATCCTGTCCATTTTTTGCTTTTGAACCAAAACCCGAAAGTAAATAGACAAGATTTACATGATTAACAGGATTAAACCCGGAACAACGACAAATCTTGTCGCTCCTGTCTATTATCAGATCGCTCCCGCTTCGCGGAGCAGCTCCGCGAGCGCCTCGGCCATCTTGCGGTAGCCCTTCGCGTTGGGATGGATCGGATCGGTCTTCATGTCGGCAGCATAGAGCACGCTGGTTACGATCTTGCCCTCATAGGGCACGCCGAATTCGCGCGCCAACTCGGCATAGAACCCGGGCGCGCTCGTCACCAGCGCCGGTTTCGGCACGCCGACCAGCACCGCGCCAATCCCCCGTTGGTTCAACACCTTCAGCATGTCACCCAGGTTCCGCTTGATCTCCCCATCGCCGATCCTGCGCAACATGTCGTTGCCGCCCAGGCAGACGATCACGAGCCGCGGCTGGTGTTCATCGATGACCGAAGGCAGTCGCCGTAACCCTTGGGCCGTCACCTCCCCCGGCACTCCCGCGCGCACGACGGGGCGGCCGATCAGCTGCGCGAGCACCGCCGGATAGCTCTCTTGCTCACGCGCGCCGGTACCGTAGGTCAGGCTATTGCCGAATGCCACGATGACATCGTTCGCCCCCAGGCGGGGTAGCTGCGGGACGCTGTCACCACAGCCCGCGATCAGCACTAGCGCAAGGAACAGGAGGCGGAGGCCGTGAGCGCGTCGGCTCACCTGTCACGCCTTTCCGCGGTGCTTGCGATCCACTTTGCCCCAACGGAAATCGCGGATGATTTCCCGCGCGGCGTTGTGCCCCGGTATGCCGCTCACCCCTCCCCCCGGGTGAGTCCCCGCACCGCACATATAAAGCGCGCGCACCGGCGCGCGGTAGTTCGCGTGGCCCAGCACCGGTCGCGCGCTCCAGAGCTGGTCGAGCGTCATCGCGCCGTGGAAAATATCGCCGCCGACCAGGCCAAAGTCGCGTTCGAGGTCGCGCGGCGAGAGGATCTTGCGCCCGATCACCGCGCTCTTGAAATTGGGGGCGTATTTGGTCACGGTATCGATGACAAAGTCAGCTGCATCTTCCCGCACATGGTCCCATTGCAGGTTGCCGGGCAAGTCAGGAGAGAAGTGCTGGCAGAAAAGGCTCGCGACATGCTGGCCGGGCGGCGCAAGGCTGTCGTCCACCGTGGAAGGGATGAGCATTTCCACGATCGGCGCGCGGGAACACCCGTAAGTGCGCGCATCGAAGTAGGCCTGCTCCATGTACGCGAGCGAGGGCGCGAGAATGATGCCGGCCTGATGATGCTCCCGCACCTCACTGCCCGGCAAACAGGTGAACTCGGGCAGCTCGGCGAGCGCCACGTTCATGCGGAATGTCGCGGACGCGCATTTGTAGGCGTTGATGCGTTGTAGAAAGTCGGCGTCCAGCACGTTTGGATCCAGCAACTGTTGAAACAGGAGCTTCGGGTTCACATTTGCCACGACACAGCGCGCTTCCATGACGCGGCCATCGGGGAGCTGCACACCCTGCGCGCCGCGTTCGTCCACCACGACCTTCGCCACCTCGCATTCCGTGGTGATCTCCACGCCGCGGCGTTCGGCCTCCTGCGCCATCGCTTGAGTAATGGCCCCCATCCCGCCCATGGCATGCCCCCAGACGCCGCGCTTGCCGTTCACTTCGCCGATGACGTGATGCAGCAGCACGTAGCCGGTACCGGGCGCATAAGGCGTTGCGAAGTTGCCGACGATCGCGTCGAAACCGAAAGCGGCCTTGATGGCAGGGGTCTCGAACCAGCCGTCGAGCAGATCCCCCGCGCTTTTGCTTAGAAAGTCCAGGAGGTCCCGCCGCGTTCGCATGTCGAGCTTGCGCAAGCAGTTGCCCGCGCGCAACGCAGCGAAAAGGTCGCGCGCACCCCCCCCAAAATTGGGCGGGGTCTCCAGCATCAGCTCGCGCAATGCCCCGCCGGCGCGTTCGAGCAGCTCGTAATAAGCGGGAAGCCTTTCGGCATCACGCACCGAGAAGCGCCGGAGCTCGGCCTGCGTCGCAGCAACCGATGTGCCGACCTTCAGGTATTCGTGGTCGGACAGTGGCAGGAAGTTGGCGACGGGCCGCTCGACGATTTTCAGCCCGTGCTCGGCGAGCCGCAGTTCGCGCAGCACTTTGGGGTGGAGCAGGCTTACGGTGTAGGCCGCCGCGGAATTCCGGAATCCCGGGAAAAACTCCTCGGTGATCGCCGCCCCGCCGACAACGGCACGGCGCTCCAGGACCCTGACCTTGAGACCTGCGCCGGCGAGATAGCAGGCACACGTAAGGCCATTGTGGCCGCCGCCAACGATCAGCGCGTCGTACGGTTTGTTGTTCGGCATGCGCAATTATGGCGCGCCCGACAGGATTCGAACCTGTGACCTTTGGCTTCGGAGGCCAACACTCTATCCATCTGAGCTACGGGCGCGTACGGGGCGGAGTCTAACATAGCATCTATGCGCTAACGCCCCGGAATTCAAGGTTTTATCGGCTGGAACGTTCCGTTATAATGAGCGCCTTTTTCGCTTCCGAAGCCTTAACAGCCGCGGGTCACAAGTCACTAATCGTCACTAATCACGGGTCACGCTTTTCAGCAATGGCGACTTACGCGATCGGCGACATCCAGGGCTGCTACGACCAGCTGATGCGGCTGCTCGAGCGCTGCGGCTATGACGAGCGCCGCGACCGTCTGTGGTTCGTCGGTGATCTGGTGAACCGCGGACCGCAATCGCTTGCAACCGTGCGTTTCGTGAAAGGCCTCGGCGATCGCGCGGTCACCGTGCTCGGAAACCACGAGCTGTCGCTGCTGGTCGTCGCGGAAGGCGCGCACAAAGGCCATGCGAGCGACACGTTTGGCGACATACTGGGCGCGCCCGATCGCGAGGAGCTTCTCGACTGGGTGCGCCGGCAGAACATGATGCACGCGGAGAACGGTTATGCGATGGTGCACGCCGGTTTGCTTCCGCAATGGAGCATCGACCGCGCGCTCGAGCTCGCGCGCGAGACGGAAGCGGCACTGCGCGGCCCGGCGTGCGCTGAGTTCCTCCGTAACATGTACGGCAACCAGCCGGCGCGCTGGAGCGATGGGCTGGCGGGCTACGACCGGCTGCGCATCATCGTCAACGCGATGACGCGGATGCGTCTGGTTGCCGCCGACGGGACCATGCAGTTCAGCCACAAGCTGGGGCTCGCAAACACACCGGCGGGCTACGTGCCGTGGTACGACGCGCCCGCTCGCGCCAGCCGCGACACCCCGGTCCTCTTCGGGCACTGGGCGGCGCTCGGCCTGGTGGTGCGCGATGACGTCGTATGCCTCGACAGCGGGTGCGTGTGGGGCAGGCAGCTCAGCGCGCTGCGGCTAGAAGATCGCCAGCTGATTCAGTGCGACTGCGCGGAGATGAAAGGAAAGGCAAGCGAGGACTAAGAGCCCCCACGCTCACCAGAGCCTGCTTCCAAACTGCTCCTTGTAGCGCTCGGCGACTTCGTCGCGCGTGAAATGATGATTCTGTGCGCCCCGTTGGGCGATCTTGACGGCGCCGAGCAGCGAGGCGAGCCGACCGGTGGTCGGCCAATCGAAGCCGGCAGCGATACCGTAGAGTAACCCCGCCCGATACGCGTCGCCGCAGCCGGTCGGGTCCGCCACCGCCTCCGCCTCGACGCCTGCAATCTCGAGGCGCCGGCCATCCGCCAGGATGAGCGAACCGCGTGCGCCGAGCGTTACGACCAGCGCCTGCACCTGCTGCGCCAGCTCTTCGAGCTTTTTGCCGGTGCGCTCCTGTAGCAGCTGACCCTCGTAGTCGTTGACCGCGACGAAGCTCGCCATCCTCACGAACTCGTTGAGCTCGTCGGCATTGAACATCGGCAGCCCTTGGCCGGGATCGAACACGAAGGGGATGCCGGCCGTGTGAAACTCCCGGGCGTGCTGCAGCATGCCCTCGCGCCCGTCCGGCGCGACGATACCGAGCTTGACGCTGTTCGCGTCGTGCACGTGGTTCTCGTGGGAATGGTTCATCGCCCCGGGGTGAAACGCGGTGATCTGGTTGTCGTCGAGGTCGGTGGTGATGAACGCCTGCGCCGTGAAGGTATCCGGAACCTTGCGCACGTGATCCTGCGACAGGCCCAGCTTCTTCAGACGGTAGGAGTAAGGCTCGTAGTCGTCTCCAACGGTGGCCATGATAAGCGGGTTACCGCCCAGAAGATTGAGCGTGTAGGCGATGTTGCCCGCACAGCCGCCGAACTCGCGCCGCATGTCCGGCACCAGAAACGCCACGTTCAGAATGTGCAGCTGGTCGGGCAGGATGTGGTTCTTGAAGCGATCCCGGAACACCATGATGGTGTCGTAGGCAATCGAACCGCAGATTAACGTGCTCATCTTTTTCCTTGGCCAGGGCGCCGGATTATAGCATCGCGATTGCGTGTGCCCGGTTTCCAAAGCTGGAAACGAAAATGCCGATCACGCATAATCCGGCAGCGCAGTCGGGCACCAGCCCGCCTGGCTGACCCCCTTTCGAGGAGACCAAACCATGCTCAAGGAATTCAAGGAATTCGCATTGCGAGGTAATGTCGTTGACATGGCCGTCGGCATCATCATCGGCGCGGCCTTTGGCAAGATCGTCAGTTCCCTCGTTAAAGACGTCATCATGCCGCCCATCGGGCTTTTGCTCGGTAAAGTGGATTTCTCCAATCTCTTCTTCGTGCTTAAGGAGGGGTCCGCGGCGGGTCCCTATCTCACGATCGACGCCGCGCAAAAAGCCGGCGCGGTGACCTTCAACTACGGGGTCTTCATCAACACCGTTATCAGCTTCGTGATCGTGGCCTTCGCCGTGTTCTTTTTGATCCGCGCCATTAACAATCTCAAACGCAAGGAACAAGAGACACCGGCGGCACCGCCTCCGACACCCGAGGACGTGCTGCTCCTGCGGGAGATTCGAGACGCGCTTAAGAAGTAGGGGGTAACCCGCGACTGGCGCTGCACGAGCGGTAAAACCCGTCAGGATCAGGCGAAAAGCACCAGAAGCCAGACCGTCGGGACATTGATGAGGGAGAGCATCACTGCCGCGCTCCCCATGTCTTTTGCCCGCTTGGCGAGGACGTGGTCCTCGAGCGAGACACGATCGGTGACCGCTTCAATCGCGGAATTGAGCAGCTCGACCATCAGTACCAGCATCACGCTCGCCACCATCACAGCCTTGCCCGTGCCCGAGGCGGGAACGGCGAGGGCAATGGGAACGAGAACGAGTGCGAGCAGGACTTCCTGTCGGAAGGCGTTCTCGTGACGGAATGCGGCGGCAAAGCCGTCGAGTGAATAGAGCAATGCATTCCAGATTCGCTTGAGGCCCGTCTTGCTCTTGTGCTGATTTCTCATGGTTCCAGTCTCCGTCCAACGACGAGTTGACCGGTAAACGGTGAACGGTAGAAAGCGGCCCAACGGTCCCTTCCGTTCACGGGTCACGGGTCACTGTTTGTTGCGCGCCCGGGTATCCAGGCGAGATCGAGCAGGCGTGCCGCCTTGGCATCGTCGAGGCGGCGCACCGGGGTCGTATGAGGCGCAGTCTTGAGCAGCTGGGGATCGTCCTTCGCTTCGGCGAGGATTTCCCTCATGGCCGCAACGAAAGCATCGAGCGTCTGTTTTGACTCGGTCTCGGTCGGCTCGATCAGCAGGCATTCCGGTACCAGCAGCGGGAAGTAAATGGTGGGGGCGTGGAAGCCCTTGTCCAGGAGACGCTTCGCCACATCCAGAGCGGTGACACCGGTCTCTTCTTTCAGTCGCCGCAGGGTAATGATGAACTCATGGCTCGCGCGCCGTTGGGGGAAAGCGATCTCAAAGCCCGCCCTCCGCAATTCCACCATCAGGTAGTTGGCATTGAGCGTGGAGAACTGCGCGACCCGCCGCATTCCCTCCGCCCCGAGCATCCGGGCGTAAACGTAGGCGCGTAGCAGTACGCCCGCGTTGCCCAGTTGCGCGCCGAGTCGCCCGATCGACAGCGGCCGGTCACGCTCGACGAGCACGCAGTAGTCTCCCTTCCGCTCGGCAACCATTGGCAGCGGCAGGAACGGCGAGAGCTTCTCGTTCACGCCGACTGGGCCTGCACCCGGCCCGCCGCCGCCATGGGGCGTGGAGAAGGTCTTGTGCAGGTTGATGTGAATCACGTCGAACCCCATGTCGGCGGGTTTCGCTTCACCGAGGATCGCGTTGAGGTTCGCACCGTCGTAGTAGAGCAACCCGCCCGCGTCGTGCACGATCCGCTCCATCTCGAGTATGTGCCGCTCGAAGACCCCCAGCGTGGATGGATTGGTAAGCATCAGTCCCGCCGTCTGCGGACCTACCGCGGTCTGCAGCGCAGCCAGGTCGACGTTGCCCTCCGCGTCGGTCGGGATCTCGCGCACCGCATAGCCGCACATCACCGCTGAGGCCGGATTCGTTCCGTGCGCGGCGTCCGGGACGAGGATCTCGCGCCGCGCCGCATCGCCGCGCGAGTCGTGATAGGCGCGGATCATCGCTACCCCGGTGAATTCGCCCTGCGCCCCTGCCAGCGGCGCGAGGCTCACTTCGGCCATCCCGGTCACACTCTTCAACACTTCCTGTAGCTCATGGAGGCACGCGAGAAAGCCCTGCCCGGTATCGTCCGGCGCGGCGGGGTGGCGCGCGAGAAACGGGGGCAGCATTGCGAGTGCGTTGCACGCCCGCGGGTTGTACTTCATCGTGCACGAGCCGAGCGGATAGAAATGCGTGTCGATCGAGAAATTCTTTTGCGACAGGCCCGTGTAGTGGCGCACCACGTCGAGCTCGGAGCATTCCGGCAGGAGCGGCGGCTTTGCGCGCAGGTGGCGCGCGGGGATCTCGCTCGCGCCGGCCCCGGCTGCCGGCATCTGAGCCGTGCTCTTACGCCCCGGTCTGGATTGCTCGAAGATCAGCATGGGAGGCCGTGAGTCGTGATTCGTATACACCTTAAAGCCTCGTGCCCTATCCGCGCGGTTTCAGCGCGCATGCTGCCCGGCGGGTGCGTCGCCCGACGATGCGCGCGAGCTGCTCCGCATAGCGCGTGAGGTCGTCTTCGTTCTTGGTTTCGGTCGCGCAGACGAGCAGCGCATTGCCGAGTTCGGGATATTCCCGCTTGAGATCGACGCCGCCCAGAATGCCCTGCGCCTTGAGCGCCTGCAGTACGGGCGCCGCCGGCGTAGGCAGCCGCAGGGCTGCCTCGTGGAAGAACGCACCACTGAATGCGCGACTTACGCCGCCGACCGCCGTGAGCTTCGATGCGAGCGCCAGCGTGTTCGCGTGGCAGACGCGCGCGACACGCGCGAGCCCCTCGGGTCCGAGTAGCGCCATGTGCACCGTCGCAGCGGCCACCACGAGTCCCTGATTGGTGCAGATATTGGAAGTCGCCTTCGAGCGGCGGATGTGCTGCTCGCGTGCTTGCAAGGTGAGCACGAAGCCCCGCCGGCCATCGACATCCGTGGTCGCCCCGACGATACGGCCAGGCATCTGTCGCACCAGGTCTTTGCGGCACGCCATGAAACCGAAGTACGGGCCGCCGCCCGCCAGCGGCGAGCCCAGCGGCTGGCCGTCGCCCACCGCGATGTCGGCGCCTTTGCCTCCCCACTCGCCCGGCGGCTTGAGCAGCGCAAGCGCGATCGGGTTTACGACTGCGATCGCGAGCGCGCCGCGCGAGCGCGCCCAATCGGTCAGTTCATCCACCGGCTCCAGCACGCCGAAAAAGTTGGGTTGCGGCACGACAACCGCCGCAATGTCGCCCCCCCGCACAGCCGAGTCGAGCGCGGCGGGCACCATGTGCCCCGCCTCCCGGTCATACGGCGCCTCGATCAACTCGATGCCCTGGTTGCGCACAATCGTGCGTGCCACCCTGCGCCAGACCGGGTGCACCGAGGTTGGCACCAGCACGCGCCGCGATGTCTTGTGGGTGCGCACCGCCATCAGCACCGCTTCGGCCAGCGCGGAGGCGCCGTCATAAAGGCTGGCGTTGGTGACGTCGAGCCCGGTGAGCGAAGCCATCATCGTCTGGTACTCGTAGAGCAGCTGCAGCGTGCCCTGGCTCGCCTCGGCCTGATACGGTGTGTAGGCCGAGTAGATTTCCCCGCGTGTGACGATCTGCCAGACGGCCGCAGGAATGTGGTGCTCGTAGGCGCCGGCACCGATGAAATTGAGCCAGGTTCCGTCGCGCTCCGCGCGGTCGCGCATCAACCGCGCGACCTCCATCTCGTTGAGCGCCGCGGGGATGCCCGTGGGGGGGGCCGCGCGCAGCTCCCGCGGGATTTCGTCGAAGAGTTCCTCGACCGAGCCCACGCCGATCGCGGCGAGCATCTCGCGAACGTCCTGCTCGGTATGTGGAATGAACGGCATGTGTCCGCTATGGGTGATGGGTGAAGGAGGCTTGTGACTAAGTGACTAGGTGACTAAGTAACTAAGTCAATATCAGCGCAACGGTTCACGCAGGTTCGTTTTATGATCGAGCGACCTAGTCACCTAGTTACCTAGTCACTAGATTCAATCACCGCCCTCAGTGCTGGTCCTCGGCGGCAACCTTCTCGTAGCCGGCGGCATCAAGCAGCGCCTCGAGCTCGCCGGGAGCGCTAGGCTTCAATCGGAACAACCAGGCCGCATACGGATCCTCGTTCACACGCTCCGGCTGATCCGAGACCTCCTGGTTCACGGCCACCACCTCGCCTGAGACCGGCGCATAGAGGTCCGCGGCCGCCTTGACCGATTCGATGACTGCACACTCCTCGCCCTGCTTGAGCTTGCGGCCGACGTCAGGGTTCTGCACGAACACCACGTCCCCCAGCTGCTCCTGCGCGTGAAACGTGATGCCAACCGTCACGGTACCGTCGGGCTCGGCCTTCACCCATTCGTGGCTCTTGGTGTACTTCAGATCTTTTGGTGTCGTCATGGTCCCTCCAAAAACAACTATGCCGCAGAGATGCTAAGGCGCGGAGATTATAAACAGGGAATTCTTTATTCGAGATCGGGTTCTTCTTTGCGTATCCTTGGCGCCTTGGCGTCTTTGCGGTTCAAATGGTTATCAGGATTTTCCCGTGGCGCACGAACGGGGGTTTGACCGCCTTTGCGCGCAACCAGTTTCCACGCACTTCCACTTCGACCTCCTCATCGGGCGCCACGGCGCGGGGCATACGCGCCAGCGCGACGGAACGGTCGAGCGTCGGGGAAAATCCCCCGCTGGTGATCTCTCCCTCGCCCGCAGCGCAGCGCACTTTCTGGTGGCCGCGCATGACCCCCTTGTCGATCAGCGCCAGACCGAGCAGCTGTCGTGTCGCAGACTTTGCTTCCAGCGCCCGCCGGCCAACGAACTCACGCACCTCTCCGAGCGCAACCGTCCACGCCAGCCCCGATTCCTGAGGCGTAACCGTCTCGTCCATGTCCTGGCCGTAGAGATACATTCCGGCTTCGAGCCGCAGGGTGTCACGCGCGCCCAGCCCCGCGGGCGCGACGCCTGCCGCGAGCAGCGCGCTCCACAATGCGGCGACACCGCCCCCCGGCAGCACGATCTCGAACCCGTCTTCGCCGGTATAACCCGTGCGCGCGATGAACATCTCGCCCACTTCGGCGGACTGAAAGTAGGCGAGCGACGCCGTCGCCGACCGCGCTGCCGGCACCGCGTCCCATGTCTTCTCACGCGCGCGCGGCCCCTGCACCGCGAGAATTGCAAGATCGTGGCGCGGCTCGATCCGCACGGTCGCGCCCTCGAGTTGTGAGCCAAGCCAGGCGCAGTCCTTTTCTGCCGTGCCCGCGTTCAACACCAGCCGGAAACGCTCGTCGCCCCGCCAGTATGCAATAAGGTCGTCGAGAATGCCGCCAGCCTCGTTCAGCAGGCACGAGTAGAGCGCCTTGCCGGGAATCTTGAGCTTCGCGACATCGTTCGCGAGCAACCGCCGCAGGAAAGCCCGCGCACCGCTCCCGCTGATGTCGACCGCCAGCATGTGCGAAACGTCGAACACGCCGGCAGCGCTTCGCACGGCCCGATGTTCCTCGATCTGCGAGCCGTAGTGCAGCGGCATTTCCCAGCCTGCGAAATCCACCATCCTCGCGCCCAGCATGCGATGCGCGGCGGCAAGGGGTGTGCTACGAAGCGCGGCTGCAGTCATCTGGTCCCAGACGTAAAAAAAGGGCGAGGCCGGAACTCCGGCATCACCCCTCTGTCCTCAGGAATCCGCTGATGGATTCCCACCTGAGAGATTACGGCATCGATCGCCGGGTGCCCCTTCGGTGGAGGAGTCTCGCCCCTCGCTCTCCAGAGTTGCCGCGCTGCAGCGGTATTCAGGAACAGGCACGTCCAAGCCTGAGCGTTTACGGGTCATTACGCCTTCGGCGGCGCGATGCCTTGCACCGCGCGCTCTCCCGTTGCAGCTTACTGGCCAAGCCACTATAACGCGGCGTCACTGCGCGTGGCAAGGCACGCACAGCGATCAGGGCGCCGCCAGCAGATTGAGGCGGAAGCCGGCGGGATCAAGGGTCCCGGCGTCGAGGTCGAGCTGCACCGTGATCTCAGCGTTGGCTGGAATGCCGCCCGCCGGATCACGTCCCGACTCAAGATACTCCACCGGCAGGAAGATGCGCCGCGCGAGCGTGTGCTCCAGTTTGTTCGTTAGCACCAGGTCGAGCGCCGGATAGCCGACGTCGTGTCCTGCGTGGTTGCGCAGCGTGGCCGTGAGCTGGATCCGCGAAGGCTGTTTCGAATCGGCAAACTGGAGATCCGAAGCTTCGATCGCCAGCAGCTTTGGACGCTGCGGCGGCATCACCGTGCACCGCAACGGTTCGCACAGGCGCAGGAGAGGGGGCTTCAGCCCCGGAAACCGCGTCGCGAGTTCGCTGCGGTACACATAGGCTGCATGCCCGCCCAGCACGAAGAAAAGCAGCACGGCCCCCACCGCCCACCACTGGGCCGAGCGGCTGCGCGCGCGTTCCTCCTCAAGAAAAATCTGATCGTCGAACGAGAGCTGCTCCGGAGGCGAGCCATAGTCCCACTCCTCCCGGTCCGCTTCCACTGCGCGTGCAGGTTCAGGTGCTACAGCGCCGGGGTCAACCGGCTCGAGACGAAACGCCGGGGCTTCGTGCGCGCTGGCTGTCGGCGGGGCTGGCTCCGGTGCGGCAACGAGCGGCTCGCGCCCATCAAATACGGTCTTGCAAAGACCGCAACGCACCTGTCCCTGGCGCGCCTCGAGCTGCTCCAGCGTGACGCGAAAACGCGTGCCGCACGACGGGCATTGCGTCACCATGCTCACGATAGTTCCCTCGCTAATCGGCGCATCTTGCCTTACGAAATCTGAATCGCTGCCACGCGTTTTTCGAAGCGGCCTTATTCACGCTGACTCACTGCTCCTGTCTGATCCCGCTAAGCAGCGTCCAGTCTTCCTCCTCCTCTTCGACATCGATGTCGAACCATGCGCGATAGGCTGCGCACACTTCGTCGGCCTGCGGCGGGAGCAGTCCGGCGAGAGCCAGCCGGCCGGCCGGGCGCGTGAGCCGCGCGAGCACCGGCGCGAGCACGATGAGCGGTTGGGCAAGGATGTTGGCCACCACGATCTGCGCCGGCGCGCCGATCGCCTCGGCCGCGCTGTGGAAGCTGGCGTCGGCCTGATTTTGCATAGCATTGCGACGCGCCGCAAGAAGCGCCTGCTCGTCGATGTCGATGCCCGCCGCGCGCGCCGCGCCCAGCTTGAGGGCCGAGATCGCGAGCACACCCGAACCGCAACCATAATCGATCACGGACTCGCCGCCGCGCACGACGCGCTCGAGCCAGCGCAAACACAGCCGGGTCGTGGGGTGGCTGCCGGTCCCGAAGGCGAGGCCGGGGTCGAGGACGATGTTGATTGCAGCCGGGTCGGGCGCGCGGTGCCAGCTGGGAACGATCCACAGTCTCCGCGAGATCCGGATGGGCGCGAATTGTTCCTGGGTTGCGCGTACCCAGTCCTGCTCGGGCACGCGCTCAACTTCGTGCAACGGCGCCGCGATTCCGACCCGGGCGCATGCCGTGCCAACGAGCGCTGCGGGATCCGCGCCCGCGGGAAGTAGCACGCTTACCCGACTGCGCCGCCAGCCCGCTGGCGGTCCTGCGCCGGGCTCCCCGAACAGCGGCCGCTCCGCCGGCGAGCCCGCTTCGGCATCCGCCACATCCACGCTGGCCGCGCCCGCCGCAAGCAACGCTTCGCTCAGGGGCTCAACGAAGCGCTCTTCGACCTCGAGGGAAACGGAAAGCCAGAACATTGAACTCAGAGAACGGTAAACAGTAAACGGTAAACAGTGAACAGTGAACGGTGAACGGAACAATGCCGGGTTGGGCGCGTGCCGCCGTCGAGCCTGCCGTTACTGTTCACCGTTCACTGTTCACCGTTTACCGTTTTTAGTGTTCACTAATCGCGCGCAAGTTTGGCGAGCTTTTCCTCCAGGTAGTGAATGCTCGCGCCGCCTTTCAGGAACGCCGCGTCCCGCAGCATCTCCTGGTGCAGGGGAATGTTGGTCTTGATGCCCTCAATCACGGTCTCGGAAAGCGCGGTGTTGAGCCGTGCGATCGCCTGCTCACGCGTGTCGCCGTAGGCGATGATCTTGCCGATCAGCGAATCGTAGTTTGGGGGCACGAAGTAGCCGTTGTAGGCATGGGAGTCGACCCGTATGCCGGGCCCGCCGGGGACGTGGAATGAGGTAATGCGGCCTGGCGAAGGTGTGAAGCGGTACGGGTCCTCGGCGTTGATGCGGCATTCGATCGCGTGCCCACGGAACTGTACATCGCGCTGCTTGATGCCGAGTTTCTCGCCGGCCGCGATGCGAAGTTGGAGCTTGACGATGTCGAGGCCGGTGATCATCTCGGTGACCGGATGCTCGACCTGAAGGCGGGTGTTGATCTCGATGAAGTAAAACTCGCCGCCGGTGTAAAGAAATTCGAAGGTCCCCGCCCCTTCGTAGCCAAGCTTGCGACAAGCCTCGGCGCAGCGCTCGGCGATACGCAGACGAGTGCGCACGTTGATGTGAAGCGCGGGGGCCTCCTCGATCACCTTCTGGTGCAACCGCTGCATCGAGCAATCGCGCTCGCCGAGGTGAATCGCGTTGCGGAATTTGTCGGCCAGCACCTGGAACTCGATGTGACGCGGGTTCTCCAGATACTTCTCCATGTAGACCATCGGGTTCGCGAACGCGGCCTGCGCCTCGGCCCGGGTCACTTGCACGGCCGGCAACAGGGCAGCTTCGGTGTGGGCAACGCGCATCCCGCGCCCGCCTCCGCCACCCGACGCTTTGATGATCACGGGATAGCCGATCGAGCGCGCGATTTTCACGACTTGATTGGGCTCTTCCGGTAGCGGCTCATCCGCGCCGGGCACCACCGGCAGTCCGGCCTTCTTCATCGCGATTTTGGCGTTTATTTTGTCACCGAGGAGCCGGATGGTTTCGGCCTTCGGTCCGATGAACACGAACCCGCTCTGCTCGACGCGCTCGGCAAAGTCGGCGTTCTCGGACAGGAAGCCCCAGCCGGGGTGGATCGCCTCGGCGTCCGTCACTTCGGCGGCGCTGATGATTGCGGGAATATTGAGGTAGCTCTGCGCGGAGGGCGGTGGTCCGATGCACACCGATTCATCTGCGAGCTTCACGTACTTTGCGTCGCGGTCGGCCTCGGAGTGGACCATGACCGTCTTGATGCCCAATTCGCGGCAGGCGCGCTGGATGCGCAAGGCCACTTCGCCGCGATTGGCGATCAGTATTTTTTCAAACATGTTTCAACCAGTAATGGGTGATGGGTAATGCGCCTAATCCGCGCGCCCGCGCCGCACCTCGCACCCATTACCCATTACGATTAACGCATTACCCGAGGATAAAGAGCGGCTCGCCGTACTCCACCGGCTGGCCGTTTTCGGCGAGCGCCGCCTTGACGATGCCATCGCGGTCGGCTTCGATCTCGTTCAGCAGCTTCATCGCCTCGATGATGCACAACGTCTGGCCCGATTTCACCGCCTGGCCTACCTCCACGAATGCCGTCGCTCCCGGCGCCGAGGAGCGATAGAACGTGCCCACCATAGGCGAGCGGATGATATGGCCCTCGGGTGCTGCTTCGGCGGGCGGCGCGGCAGCGGCCGGCGGCAGCGTGACAGCCTGCGCCGGCGCGCCAGCTTGCGCCGCCGCGTGTGGCGCACCGCGGCTAATCCGCACCCGCTCCTCGCCCTCGGTAATTTCAAGCTCCGAGATCCCGGACTGCTGCACCAGATCGATCAGCGTCTTGAGCTTGCGCAGGTCGACCACGTTATTCCTCCCCCCCATACTGAAGGGCAAACTCCAGGGCAAGTTCGTATCCTTTCGCCCCCAGGCCGCTCAACACCCCTGTCGCAAGATCGGAAAAATACGATTCGCGCCGGAACGGCTCCCGGGCAAAGATGTTGGAAAGATGCACCTCGACGAACGGGATCCCCACCGCTGCCAGGGCATCGCGTATGGCCACGCTGGTATGCGTGTAGGCCGCCGGGTTGATGATGATGAAATCGACGCGGTCGCGCCGGGCTTGCTGGATGCGCTCAATGAGGTCGGCCTCCGCGTTGCTCTGATAGGTCGCGAGCCGCACCCCGGCATCTTTCGCCTGTTTCTCCAACCGGCTATCGATCAGCTCAAGCGTTTCGCTGCCGTAGAACTCCGCCTGCCGCGAGCCCAGCAGATTGAGGTTGGGGCCGTTTATGACCACTATGTTCTTGGCGCCAGCCATGTAAAAAGTGTGAAATCGCTCACGGTTCGTGCGCGATCAGGTTGACCGGAATCGCCCCCGTGCACGTTGGCGACAAGTTACCGTAAGTTAGCTGCTTTTGTCTACAAATTAGCGGGGGTTAGTCACTGTAGGGTTGCTCGACCACAGCAAATCGGTCTCGTGAACGGCCCGATCAGTCTAGCTGGCAGACAGCCGCCACTGACCCCCTCGACCGGCCAGGGCACCGTATCACGGAATGGTGCCAACACGCACCAAAAACGGTAATTCGTAGAGTTACGCGAGATTAACAGAAGTTAGCTGCATAATACGCGAAGATAGCGTCAAAGTAGCCGCCGTATCAGGCGCTCCAATTGGTCTTCTTTAAGACCTCCAAGCTTGCTGCTCGCGACCCGGCCGGCCCGGTCGATTACCAGGGTATAGGGCAGGACCCCCATCCGGTTCCCGGTCGAGCGCATGAGCTCCATGGCTTCCAGGCCGCCGAGCAGGACGGGGTAATTCATGCCGAACTCCCGTTGAAAGGCAGCGACTGGCTCACGCTGATCGATGGCCACGCCCACGAACTGGAGGCCTCGGGCACCGTAGTGCTTCTGCATTTGGATGAACAGGGGTATCTCTTCCCGGCACGGCGCGCACCATGTCGCCCAGAAGTTGACCACCAGTACGCGCCCGCGCCATTGTTCGAGCGCCTCCGTGCCGCCCGAGAGGTTGGCGAGACGGGCCGCGAAGATCGCGTCGGCACGGATCCGCTTATCACTCGCATCCGCGGCGGCCGACATCCACCACCGCCGCACGGCGTAGCCGCCGGCTGCCGAGCCGGCAGTCACCAATGCGACAAGCGCGATGACGCCGCGGCGGGTCAACGGAGAGCGAGCGCCCGGTCGAGTACGGCGGCGAACTCCTCCGCCGGCTGGAAGCCAATCACCCGCAGACCATCGATTTCGCGACCGCTACGATCGAAGAAAATGATCCCCGGCGGACCAAAGAGGCGAAAGCGTTTGAGCAGCGCGAGATGTTCAGGCGCGCTCGCGGTCACATCCGCCTGTAGCAGCAGCATCTGGGCCATTCGCGCCTGCACGCCCGGATCGCTGAAGGTGAAGCGTTCCATCTCCTTGCACGTGACGCACCAGTCCGCATAGAAATCGAGCATCACCGGCCGGCCGCTGGCAGCCTGGATACGACTGTCCAGCTCGGCAATGTTGCCCACGCGTTTAAAGCTCGGCGCCCCCGGCTCGCTGGCGCCCAAGCGCAGGCCCGATAGCGGCTGAAGCACGTCACGGCTGCCCGATAATGCCCCGATCAGGAACGCGATGCCCGCAACCAACGCGATGATGCCAACGCCCTTGCTGAACTTCTGGAAGCCGTGCGCATGGACCGGAAGGGGATCGATCGCGTGCAGGAATACGGCCGTCACAATAAGCAGCGTACCCCACGCAAGCAGGTGCACCGTCGCGGGAATGAACGGCGAGACGAGGTAAATCGCGACGCCGAGGAGGAGCACGCCAAAGAAGCGCTTCACGGTCTCCATCCAGGGGCCGACCTTGGGCAGCAGCGCGCCGGCGGAAGCGCCGATCACCAGCAGGGGCACCCCCATGCCGAGCGCCATCGCAAACAGCGCGGAGCCGCCCAGCACGACATCGTGGCTTTGGCTGATGTAGAGCAGCGCACCCGCCAGGGGCGCCGCCACGCACGGGCCGACAATGAGCGCCGAGAGCACACCGATCACGAACACCCCTGCGGCGTGCCCGCCCTTGACGCGGCCGCTTGCCTCGGCAAGCTTCGACTGCAGCGCAACCGGTAACTGCAACTCGTAGAGCCCGAACATGGCTAGCGCAAGCGCCACGAACACGGCCGCAAAGGCGCCGACCACCCATGGATTCTGCAGCACCGCAGCCAGCATCGCGCCCGACAATCCGGCCGCGACACCCGCGATGGCATAAGTAACGGCCATCCCCAGCACATAGACCGCCGCCAGCAGGAATCCGCGCATCTTCGTGATGTGCGCGCCGCCGCCAACGATGATGCCTGAAAGAATCGGCACCATCGGCAGCACGCAGGGCGTAAACGACAGCAGGAGCCCGAAGCCGAAGAAGCTCGCGACGACCAGCCAGAAGCCGCTGGCAAACAGCGCTGTGACCTTCGAATCGCTCACCGGCGGCTGCGTACCAAAAAGCTGCGCAGCCGCGTCGCCTTGCGCCGGGGGGCGCGCGAACGACGCCAGCATGAGCTCCGCCGTCTGCTCCTGCGGCGTATAGCACACGCCCACGTCCGCACAGCCCTGCGAGACGGCCGTGAGCGTCAGCGCGGGAAGCCCCGCGCCATCCGCCTCGAACGGCACGACGATCCTGAGATCACCGCGATGCGTCTCCACCTCGCCGAAAAACTCGTCGCGCTTGCGTTTCCCCGGCGGAATCTGGGGCTCCCCGAGCTTCACTTGAGCCGGCGCCGCAGAGAAGCGGAATTTGTCGCGATAGAGGTAGTAGCCGGGCGCGATGCGGTAGGTTACCTCGATAGAGCGTGCGTCCTGCAGACGGGCGGCGAACTGGAACGCCTTCTGGGGCTCGAGCAGCTCAGGCTCCGCCGCGTGGACGAAGGAGGAAACGGCCAGAAGGAGGATCAGAAGAAGACGCATCGCAGAAAACCGGGTGGTCTCAACCAATAGAGATCGTCGTTTCGCTGCTCACCCAGTCGAGATAGTCGGCAAGCCCGCAACCTACTGGGACAGCGATGATTTCCGGAAGTTCGTAGGGGTGAAGCTCGCTGATCGCCGTTTCCACTTCGGGATAGAGTGCTGCGCGCGTCTTGATCAGCACCGGAACCTCGGTCGCATTCTCGACCTTTCCCTGCCACCGGTAGACCGACGTGCACTCCGCGAGCACGTTCACGCAGGCCGCGAGCCGGCGCGCGATCAACTCCCGGGCAAGCTCCAGCGCGGCCGTGCGGTCCGGAAGATGGGTCAGTACAACGACGAGCGCCTCGGACATCGGTCAACCGTGTAACGGCTGGCCCGCGCGCGCCGCGGCGATACCATGCCGTACGGTGGGATAACGCAATTTCATGCGCAGTTCGTTCTTCAGGCGGCAGTTCGTCAGGCGCCGCGACTCGTTCATGAACGAGAGCTGCTGCGCGGAAAGCACGCTCTCCGCCTCCGCGCGCGTCACGCGCGGTGGATGCGGCAGACCGAAATGCTCGGCGACGAGATCGAAATAGTCGCCCATCCGGATCGGCGCGTCGTCGGAAGCGTTGTACATGCGCCCACGGCGGCCGCGGTAGAGGGCCGCAACCACGATGCGCGCCAGATCATCTGCATGGACATGGTTAACGAAGGCGTCCTCGGCAGGCGCCAGCGTTGGCGTTCCGCGCTCAATCCGCGCGACCGGCAGGCGGTCGGCAGCGTAAATGCCGGGAACGCGAAGGATCACGACGCGCACGCCGCTGTGTCTGCCCCACTCGCGCAACCGCCGTTCCGCGTCAACGCGACGGCGCGCACGCTCAGTGCGCGGACGCAGCGGCCGCGTTTCGGCGACAAGCTCTCCGCGGCAATCGCCGTAGACACCGCTCGTACTAATGTAGACGATTTGCTGTGGTAGACTCCTGCCCTTTGCAAGCGTCGCAATCAGGTGGGCCGTGCGTGTATCGCGCGTGCCACGATCCGGCGGCGGCGCGAGGTGCACGACGTCGTGGGCGAGCCCGGCGAGCGCTCCAAGCGTTTCAGGAACGTCAAGGTCTCCCCGGATGGGCGTCACGCCCAGCGAGCGCAGGGATGCCAGGCGTTGCGGGGTCCGCGACAGGGCGTAGATACGGCAGCGGCCTTGTAGCAGCGGTATCAGCCGCTGCGCGATATCGCCACAACCGACAATGAGCAAGCGTTTCATAGCCGAATTCTAGCCGAAAGCCGGGCCGACGGTTCCGACCGCGCGCCGGCATAGTTATCCAGCATGCCACACCAGGTCACGATCAAACCCAGCGATCACGTTTTTACCGTCAACGATGGCGAAACCGTGCTCGATGCGGCGCTGCGCGAGGGCTTTATCATCGCCTACGGCTGCCGCAACGGTGCCTGCGGCTCGTGCAAGGGCGGGCTCCTCGAAGGCCAGATCGACTATGGCCACTATCAAGAGCACGCTTTGCCCGATGCCGAGAAGCAGGCCGGCATGGCGCTCTTCTGCCAGGCGCGACCGCTGACCGACCTCGTGATCCGGGCCCGGGAGGTCGGGGGCGTGAAAGGCATCGAGATTCGGAAGCTGCCGGCGCGCGTGCATAAAATGGAACGCCTCGCGCCCGACGTTATGGCGCTGCAACTCAAGCTGCCGGCGAATGACCGCCTGCAGTTTCTCGCCGGCCAGTACATTGATCTCCTGCTGCCAGGCAACGCGCGCCGGAGCTTCTCGATGGCGAACGCGCCGCATGACGACGCTTTCCTGCAGCTGCACCTGAGGAACTACGGCGGCCCCTTCAGCGAGCATGTCTTCGGCAAGATGAAGGAACGGGACATCCTGCGCTTCGAGGGTCCATTCGGCATCTTTTTCCTGCGCGAGGACAGCGACAAGCCCATCATCTTGCTCGCGAGCGGAACCGGCTTTGCGCCGATCAAAGCGATGGTAGAGCACGCGCTGCACAAACGGCTGCAGCGGCCCATCACCCTGTACTGGGGCTGCCGCGCCCGTGCTGATCTCTATCTCGACGTACTGGCTGAGCGCTGGCACGGCGAGCACGGCATCCGCTACGTTCCCGTGCTCTCGGATGCGCAACCCGGTGACCAATGGACTGGCCGCACGGGCTTCGTGCATCACGCGGTAATGGAAGACTTTCCCGACCTGTCGGGCTACCAGGTCTATGCCTGCGGGTCACCGGTAATGGTGGAAGCTGCGCACCACGACTTCACGGCCCGGTGCGGGCTGACCGAGGACGAGTTCTACTCCGATTCGTTCACGCCCTCCGCGCCCGACGCTGGCCCCGCGTGACTGTTTAGGCGCGACTAGAACCTAACGCAAAGATCGAAAAACAACATTTAACATTCATGGGTGTTAGGCCCATCACTCATCACC
>JAQBFV010000077.1:0-12731 GCA_032123035.1 Betaproteobacteria bacterium
TCATCACCAGTAATCATCACCATCATTCATCACCAGTAAGGGCAGGCAGGCGTAGGGTGCTTGCCTGACCCAAGACCTTTGATAAGTGGAGAGAAGAAATGCTGCGAAAGCTGAGAACACAACGCGACAACCAGCAGTGGATGCTCGATCTCGCGCTCAACATGCGCGGGCGGGTGCAGAACTTCGAACGCGACGATATCGAGGTGCCGGCGGGCAAGCGCGCGCGCAACTACCGCATGCTGCCCAAGGTGTGGCGCGAGGCGGGTGAGCGCCACGAGAAACTCGCGCGGCGTGCAGAAGCGGTGGGGGCCAAAGAAACCGCAACCTTTCACTACGATCATGCGATCGAGTCCTACCGGATGGCCCAGCATCCGATCTTCTTCGACGCTCATCCCGTCAAGCAAACTCTCTACAAGAAGCTCTCCGAGATGGTGGACCGCCGCTCGAAGGTCGCGAGCTACCCGATTGAGCGCGTCGAGGTGCCGTTCGGCGGCGGCAAGACCATCTCCTGCCTGTTGCACCTGCTCCCGGACCGTCGCAAGGCGCCCTGCGTTATCTACGTGCCGGGCATGGACCAGACCAAAGAGGTATTCCCCAAGGCCTTCCACAACATCGCGCTCTCTCGCGGCTTCCACGTGCTGGCGATGGACGGCCCGGGCCAAGGCAATTCAAACATGCAGAAAATCCGCGCGGTGAAGGACAACTACGAGCGCGCCGGCGCGGCGGTGATCAGCTATCTCCAGAAGCGCAAGGAGGTGGACGCGAAGAAAATCGCCATCTACGGCATCAGCATGGGCAGCTACTGGTCGCTGCGGCTCTCGAGCTACGATCGCCGCGCGGCCGCCGTGGTGAGTTCGGTCGCGTGCTTCAATCCCAACAACACCATCTTCACGCAGTCCTCGCCGCGCTTCAAGCAGATGTTCATGTACATGGCGGGTTACGACGACGAGGCGAAGTTCGACAAGGAAGTGGCGAGCGGAATGACGGTGCGCGGCTACCTCGGCAAGGTGAAGTGCCCAACGCTGCTCGTCACCGGCGAATTCGATCCGCTGTGCCCGCTGGAGGATGCTATTGAGGCCTTCCACGATCTCAAGGTGCCGAAGGAGATGTGGGTGATCGAAAATCAGTACCATCCGCTGTGGGGGATCCCGAACCTCGGCGGCATGGACTGCCACGACTACGTGATGGACTGGCTGCAGCTCCTCTTCTCCGGCAAGCGCAAGCCCACGAAAGGCGGACGCATCGCCTACATTCGCGAGCAAGGCGACGGGCCGTGGGGCAAGTGCGACTGGACGCCGCCGGTCAAGCCTGGACAAGCCTACTTCTAGATGATGCGTAATCGGTGATGGGCGCGACCAAGATGGTGATGAAAAATGGTGATGATGGATGGTGATGATAAATAGTGATGATAACCCTCGTAAACCGGCGCACTACAGGTTCTTATCACCAGTTCTCATCACCATCTTTCATCACCAGTACTCATCACCAGTTTTTTTGCGCGTCACTGGTCATTGGAGTCTCACTTCTTCCTGGCTGGCTTCTTTTTGGCGGACTTCTTTGCTCGTGCGGCGTTTTTAACCGGATCCTTCGTGGTTTTAACAGATTTTTTCGCAACCGTCCCGGCGGTGGCGGAAGATTTTTTCGTCGCGGTCTTCTTCGTTCTTTTCGCAGGCGTTTTCCCAACACCCTTCTTGCCCCGCTTCTTGACCTTCACCCCTTCCACTTCTACTTTCTTTTCCCCAAACATTTCCTCGCACTTCCCCTGTATGGACTCGACGCCTGCGCCGTTCAGCGCATCGTGGACAGCTACCCATTTTTCGTCAGCTACAAAACGCCAATCCATGAACGCGTGATGCTGGTACGCGTGTAATTCAACATACATTCCTTTTTGCCAGAGTTCCTCACACGAGCGGATGTATTCCAGGTGTGTGACGTAATCTTTGAAGATGACATAACCTTGGAATGGCAGGCTCAATCCCTCCGCCAGGGATTTCTGGCGCAGGTCGCCTGTGCTTTTATCAAGATATGCGGCGGAGGTTTTGATCCAGCCCCTGGTATCCGCAAAGCGGTTGTGATAGAGGATCAGTCCGCGCTCGCCTCGATAAACATTTGAATAAGCAAAAACGTTCTCATCCACGCCCCCGTTCGGGGTGAAGAGGTCGTAGAGGAAGAACTGCTCCACGTCAGCGAACAGATAACGGCGGTGAAGGATCGGGAATATCTTCCAGTCATGTCCGCCGATGAGTCCCTCATCCGGCTGTTCATCTAATTTGGGCTTTCGGAACTCCATCCCATATTTTTCGCGGAATCCTTCCACTTGACCGTGACCGAACATCGGCAAACCAGGCAATGTTGAAAGCACGGTCGCCACGCCAAAATATTTATCGCCGTTGCCGTACTGCTCGATGGCGGTCTTTTCATCCGGATTGTTCATGAAGTTAACGTAACGCTTGAGAATTTGTGGATCAAACTCGAGCGTGTTCTTGATCGCCATCCGATATTTCTCGTTATCTTCGTCGCGCAGCATGTGCATGAACGCCGAGTTATAGACACGGTGCATTCCAAGCGTGCGGACGAAATAACCTTCGAGCAGCCAGAACGCTTCAGCAAGAAGCAGCGTATTTGGGACTTCCGCCGCCACTCGATCAACCACTTCGCGCCAGAACTCCTCTGGCATTGCTGAGTCAAACTGGGCGCGCGTCATGCCGTGCTCGGCCCGGGATGGGATCGCGCCGCCGGAGCCTGGTTCGGGGAACCATAAGCGCTGGATATGTTTCTTTGCCAGAGTCATCGCCGCGTCGAAACGGATGACGGGGAAATTACGCGCGACATGCAGAATCGTTTGAATGACCGCTTCGCGCACTTCAGCTTTGGAGTAATCGAGTTGCGCTGTGTCGTTCCACGGGAAGGATGTTCCGTCGTTGCCGTGATAGATATAACGCGTTTCGCCTGATGCGCGGTCATAGCGTTTGAAGACAACAGATGCATCTGAGTGGTCGTAATAATGATCTTCAATGACGATGCCGGCGCGCGGATCGTCTGATAGATCGCCAGAATTGAAGGTGTAGGAAGGATAGGGAGAATAGGGAAGCGACAGGAACCAATCGGGATGTTCGATGACCCATTTCGAGTCAATGCCCATATGATTGGGAACCATGTCGGCGGAGAGGCGGACGCCGCGCTGCCAAGCACGGGTACGCAAATTCTCCAAGGCACTCCAGCCACCCAAATCCTCGGCAATATCGTAGGAATGAAGCGAATAGGCTGAAGCGACTGCATCCGAATTACCCATGCGCTGTTTGATCTTCTGACTGGCGCGCGAGCGCTCCCATAGACCAATCAACCACAAACCTGTAAAGCCGCGGTCACGCAGCAGATCCAGTTCCTCATCAGGGATCTGGTCGAGAGTTTTGATCCAGCGCTGATATTTCCTTGAGAGTTGTTCCAGCCAGACATAGGAATTCTTGGCGATGAGAACCAGTCGGGGCATCCATTCTTTATCGGGGCTGTAACGTTCATATTCCTGATATTCGCCACCAACAAATGTCTGTGTCGGGATATCAGGCTTGAAGTCGCCATGCTCATGCTGGCGCACGACCTCTTCGCGCAAAAAGTCCATGCCGCGTACGATGCGTGCGGCGAACTTTTCGTCCAGTAAACGGCCCCATTTACCGAGAATGTATTGCAGCTGGCCTTCGAGCGAATAGGGGGAAGCCTTTGCCGGCGCACGTAAAAGTTCCAATAAAGACTCGGAAGAGCCTTGCATCTCCGGGTTATCTTTCGAGCGTTGAACAAAAAACGAATCGAGCGCTGCCATCAGGTTTTTATAAGCGGTTGGTTCCAATGGCTCGTCATCGACCAGTTCCACCAATGGATTCACCGCAGGATTCGAGTTGTGCAAAAACACAAACATTAATTCTTCAACCGTTGCCGCACGACCGCTTTTGCCGAGGGAAGCCCGAAGTTGTTCGAGATATTGTTCAGCTTTGATTTCACCGCGATAGACCTTATCGGGCGGGAATTCGGAAACAAATTTTGCTTGCGTGAAATCGACGGACTCTGTGCCCACCCGGTCTTCCGCGTAGGAGACGGCGGTATTCATCACCGTTGACGGGGCATGGCGCCTCAAGAGCATGCGCAGAGCCTCGTCGATGAGCTGCATTGCGTATAGTTCGGAGGCCGGTACGGGCTGAGTCCGATGAGCTGACATCTGGGAGGCGAACCTTCGGGCGGAGGCGTAATCTGCAAAGATCACGCGTCCATCCGGGCGGAAGAAATCCGCACTGAATTGATAGGTATCACGGGAGGTTTTTGTGATGAGCATACCGCAATGATAAACGCATCGAATGAATTCGAGTATCCTTTTCGGCGATGTCAGCCCAGGATCTCAATTTCATATTCACCAGTAGTCATCACCAGGTTGGTACCGCGCAACCGGTCACTAGTCACCGGTGTAAAGTGAAGCAATGAGCGCTTCTGCTGGAAAGCTTCCGGGTACGCTTGACGTCAACAACCGTCTCGACCGCTGGGCGACGATCAATCCGGACGGAACGGTCACGATTCGCACCGGCAAGGTCGAGATCGGGCAGGGCATCGTCTCCGCCATGGCCCAGATTGCCGCCGAGGAGCTCGATGTCGACTACGCCCGCATTCGCATGGTTGCGGTCGATACGACGATCAGCCCCAACGAAGGGTCGACCACAGGCAGCCGTTCGGTCGAGGAGGGCGGCGAATCGATGCGGCAAGCCTGCGCCGAGATCCGCGACCTCTTCCTGCATGCCGCCGCACGCAGGCTGGGCGCGGGCATCGAAAGCCTTGCGGTGGCGGACGGCACGATTCGCCTGCGCGGTGGCGAAAAGACCGTCACCTACTGGGAGCTTGCGCCGGAGGTCGATCTCGCGCGCGACGCGACGGGCCAGGTCAGGCCGAAGCACGCGGAAGAGCTACGCGTTGTCGGTACGACACTGCCTCGCCTCGATATCCCCGGCAAGGTTGCCGGAGCAGCCTTCATTCAGGACCTCGAGCTGCCGCAGATGCTGCACGGACGCGTCGTGCGCCCGCCTTCCTATCGCGCGCAGCTCGTCTCGGTTGATGATGCGCCGGTGCGCGCCATGGACGGCGTGCACGCGGTCGTCTGCGACGGCCGCTTCCTTGGCGTAATCGCCGAGCGCGAGGAGCAGGCAATCAAGGCCATGCAGGCGCTCGCGCGCCGTTGCGTGTGGCGCGAGGAGGCCGACCTTCCCGGCGACGAGGCAATCCATGACTTCTTGCGGGCGCAGCCGACGGAGGACGAAGTCCTCTTCGAAAAGACGGCAGCGAGCACGGTGGAAGGAAAACGGCTGGTGGCAACGTACACGAGGCCTTACCTCGCGCACGCTTCGATCGGGCCCTCCTGCGCGATTGCGTGGTGGCGCGATGGCCGGCTCGAAGTGTGGTCGCACAGCCAGGCCATTTATCCCCTGCGCGACGAGATCGCGAAGATCCTGAAGATGAACGCGGCCGACGTCGTCTGCCGGCATGCGGAGGGAGCGGGCTGCTACGGGCAGAATGGGGCGGACGATGTCGCGTTCGACGCGGTCCTGCTGGCACGCGCGGTCGAAGGCCGCCCGGTCCGGGTGCAATGGATGCGCGAGGACGAGTTTGGCTGGGAGCCGTTCGGGCCCGCCATGGTGGTGAAGATACAGGGTGCGGTGAATGGCGCCGGGTACGTCGCGTCGTGGAAGGAGGAGATCTGGGGCAACCGGCACATCACGCGGCCCGGGCGCCATCCCAACGCCGGCCTGCTCGCGGCATGGCACCTGGGGCAGGGGTGCGAGCCGCCGCCGGCGGTGGATTTTCCGCTGGCGATGGGCGGTGGCAGTCAGCGCAACGCCGTGCCGTATTACGAGTTTCCCGACGAGCTGGTGTTGAACCATATCGTGAAGGCGGAGCCCGTGCGGGTGAGCGTGCTGCGAGCGCTCGCGGCGTATCTCAACGTGTTCGCCATCGAGTGCTTCATGGACGAGCTGGCCGCGGCCGCGGGCGTCGACCCGGTCGAATTTCGCTTGCGCCATCTCACGGACGAGCGCGCGTGCGCGGTGGTTCGAGCCGTGGCCGACAAGGCGGGCTGGAAGCCGGGCGCGAAGGGCGACGGCACGCGCGGCGTGGGCCTCGGTTTCGCACGCTACAAGAATATCGGTGACTACGTCGCGATCGTGGCCGAAGTGACCGTCGACGAGGCCGTTCGCGTATCCCGGGTGGTGGCCGCCATCGATTGCGGCCGCGTGGTCAACCCCGGTGGTGTTATCAACCAGGCGGAAGGCGGCATCGTTCAGTCGGTCAGCTGGACCTTGAAGGAGCAGGTGCGCTTTGACCAGACGCGCATCACGAGCCGCAACTGGGATGATTATCCCATCCTCACCTTCGAGGAAGTACCGGCGGTCGAAGTCGTTCTTCTCGACCGGCCCGAAGAGCGCTCGCTCGGCGTCGGCGAAGGCATGCAGGGCCCCACGGCCGCGGCGATCGGCAACGCGGTGTTCAACGCGCTCGGCGTGCGCGTGCGCGACTTGCCTCTAACGCGGGAGCGCGTTCTGGCAGCGATGGCAGATTGACGTGAGCTGACCGGGGCTCAACCCCGGAGGGTTGGTGTCGCGACTGCGCGCGTGGGTCGGGTCCGCTGCCAACCGTAGAGCGCGGCGAACGCCAGGATGATCAATACGCCGGCGTCAACGCGCAGGATGATCGACCCGGCGGGCGTGGTCAGGGCCGAACCGGCCCTCCAGGGCGTCTCGCATCCAGTCGGCTACCTGAAGGTAAAAGTCCGGCAATCGGCCGCCGAAGGTGTGCGTCTCGTTCTCGTAAACCCACATCTCTTTCGGACAGCGCAACGCTTCGAACAGCGTCTCGGCGTCCTCGACGGAGCAGAGCTCGTCGAACTCACCCATCGCGAGGAGCGTGGGGCATCGGATGCTTTTCGCCAGCGGATCGAGGGTCATCTGCGCGGCCATGTCATCGAACGCATCATCGTCGTGAATGTTCGACATGTACTTGTAGTTCGCGCGGTAGGCGGGTTTGGCGTGCTTGAAGATGGTGTCCTTTTGCTGGTAGACGCCCATCGCCCCGACCAGGGCCTTGACTCGCGGATCGCGGGCTGCGACGCGCGGGCCCCAGTAGCTGCCCATGCTCCAGCCGTAGACCCCGATCTTGCCGGCATCGATCTCCGGGCACGCCTGGAGGAAGTCGATGGCGGCCGTTCCGGCCCGCTCGAAGTTGTCGAGCGTTACCCAGGTCTCGCGGATATTGCTCTCACCCTGGCCCGGTCCGTCGATGGTCAAGGTGGCCATCCCGCGCCGGCGGAAATGATTGTGGTACGGGCTGGGCATGTACTCCTTGATCGTGTCCATGCCGGGAATCACGAGCACGCAGGGCACCGCCTTTGCGCCTGGTACCGTCTGCAGAATGCCCGGAATGGTCTTGCCGTTCTCGAAGGGGATCTCGACGCGCCGCACTTCAGCCTCGTCAAACAACCCGGTGAACTTCTCGTAACAGTGCACCAGCCGCCGGTACAGCTCGAGCTTCCGGGGAGTGTTTTCATGAATGACGCCGCAGGCCGGACCGTAATAGAGCGCGGCCCGGTAGTAGAACTCCGCTGCGCTCTGCCCGTGACCGTTCGCCTCGGCCTCGCGCGCGAGATCTTCCTCCTGCCTGGCGGTGCGCACCCACTCCTTCACCACCGCCGCAGGGGCCTTGATGCGCTCCGTCGTTCGCCGTACGTCGGCCGGGCGAAAACCCCACTCGACGAACATCACGGCGCGGAAGCCGAACACGTCGAGGACCTTGTAGAACTCCTCCGTGATCCACTTCTGTCCCTTGCGCGTGTGGTCGAACATTATTGTTTCCCCGGTTTCTGTGCATCATATAACAACGGCTGGCGGTTATGACACCGCCGCGCCTTCTATACTATGGGCCGCGAAATGAATTTCTCGTGCGCATCACCCATCACGCATCACCGATTAGACGAAGGAGTGTGAATGTCGGCAAACAGTCCCTGGATCGAGCATTTTCCCGGCAACCTGGTGTGGTCGAACGCCTGCCTCGTCACCAAGGGCATGGTGCCCTATGGCGCGGTGGCGCTCGGTGAGATCGACCAGGTGTGCGAGCGATTGCGGCAGCGGCAGAGCGAGCCGGATGCCTGGCGGGAAGAATGGTGTGCAATGGGGGCGCGGCTGGAGAAGGTGGCTGATGCGGCTGAGGCCGCGGGGCACCCCATCACCGCTGGCGATTACTACCTGCGTGCCGGGATGTACTACTTCACCGGCGAGCGCTTCGTTCACCCCGGAGAGCAAAAGCGCGAGATCGGCCGCAAGGCGATCGAGCTGCAGACGAAGGGCATCGAGCGGCGCCACCCGAATGTCGAGCGGGTGGAAGTGCCGTTCGAGGGTGCCACGCTGCCCGCGCTCTTCATGAGAGCAGAGGGCGTATCCGGCCGGGCGCCCACGGTCGTGGTGTTCGACGGCATGGATAACTGCAAGGAAATGAGCGTGCTATTTACCGGGCTGGAGTTCGCGAAGCGCGGCTGGCACACGCTCGCGATCGACGGCCCGGGCCAGGGCGAATCGCTGAGATTGCGCGGCCTTTACGCGCGGCACGACTACGAGGTGCCGGGCGCGGCGGCCTTTGACTACGTCGCGGCGCGGCCGGACGTCGACCCGAAGAAAGTGGGGGTCATGGGCTACAGCTTCGGCGGCTATTACGCTGCGCGGATCGCCGCCTTCGAGAAACGCTATTGCGCGGGCGTGGCGATGAGCGCGCTCCATTGGGATCTTGCTGGCTGGCAGGCCGAGATCAAGCGCAAGCAGGAGGCCGATCCGAAGGCGACGGCGCAGTCGGCGTTCCACTTTCGCTGGATCATGGGCTGCGCCGACGACGGCGACGCGGCGATCGAGAAGGCGAAGAAATTTTCCCTGGCCGACGTCGCCGGCAGAATTGCCTGCCCCTTCCTCATCGTGCACGCGGGCGAGGACCGCGTCGTGCCGGTCGCGAATGCGCCGAAGCTCTACGAGGCGGTCGGCTCGAAGCTGAAGCACCTCAAGATCTTCAGCGCGGAAGAGGGCGGTTCCTACCACGCCCAGGTCGACAACCGGCAGGTGGGGATCGATTACATCGCGGATTGGCTCACGCCTCTGCTTGGAGGCCGTGATTCGTGATTCGTGAGTCGTGAATCGTGAATCGAGACGGCAAAAACCAGATACTGGCCGCAGAGATACGCGGATAAGACACAGCTAAAACGAAGTGCAAGGTCTATTTAGGCCGCCGATAAACGCCGATGAACGCCGACAAAAAGCCCGGGCGAACCTTCCCTCTCCGCGTTCTGGCGTGCTCAGTCAGGGTGGCTGGCGAGCACTCGAGTCGGCGTCAGGTCACGGGTCACTGGTCACGGCATTTGAAGCTTGCCGCCGCCCGGCAGGCCGCCGGGGCCCACGCCGCCTTGTGGGAGGACGATGGACGAAGCCTGCTGTCTGCGCAGTTCCTGAATGTCCTTGACCGTGCGCTCCACCGCTTCCTTGGCGTACTCGGCGAATTTCGTCACGGCCACGTCCAGCGAGCCTGCCTCGATCTCGAACGTGATGGGAACCGCTCCCATGCTCGTGAGGAGCTGGGCCTCGCCCACGTAGATCACCGGGCGGCTCGTGTCGTTCGAGCCGTCGGATTTGACCGGCGTCAACGTGCGAATGGTCCCCACCTTGCGGTCAGTGAAAAGCTCCTCGCGGTAGAGCGTCGCGGAGTCCATCTTCGGGTCGGCAGTTCGGTCTTCGGGATTCTGTGCCATGTCATCGATCCAGTCATCATGCCGAAAAAACGAAATTATCGCACAAGGCGTCGCCGTGCAGTTCCGCTATCATTTACTATTCCGTGCGCGCAGGAGCCGATCCGTGTCCAAAGGAGGAGCGGGTCCTGCTGACTCGCGCGGCGGCGCCTTAAGGGGGAGCGATGGAGCCATACAAGAGTGAGACACGAGACGGCATGCGCATCGATTGGGACGTGCCGATTACCTTGGACGACGGCACGGTGCTGCGCGCAGACGTGTTCCGGCCGGTGGCCGACGGGAAGTATCCGGCGCTGGTGAGCTATGGGCCGTACGGCAAGGGACTCGCGTTCCAGGAGGGCTACAAGACCGCGTGGGAGATCATGTCGCGCGACTTCCCCGACGCGGTGCGCGGCACGACCAACCAATACCAGAACTGGGAAGTCGTCGATCCCGAGAAATGGGTGCCCGACGGCTACGCTTGCGTGCGCGTAGACTCGCGCGGTGCCGGGCGCTCGCCGGGCTTCCTCGATCACAACAACGCGCGCGAGAACCGCGATTTCTACGATTGCATCGAATGGGCCGCGGCGCAGCCGTGGTGCAGCGGCAAGGTGGGGCTCAACGGAATTTCCTACTACGCGAGCGGCCAGTGGCGCGCGGCGGCGCTGCAGCCGCCGCATCTGGCGGCGATCTGCGTGTGGGAGGGCTGGGCGGATAACTACCGCGACTCGACGCACCACGGCGGCATCGTCTGCACGTTCCGCAAGCACTGGCAGGACATGCAGGTGAAAACGGTACAGCACGGAGTGGGCGAACGCGGGCCGAAGAACCGTATTACCGGGGATCTCGTCTGCGGCCCCGAGACGCTGACCGACGGGGAGCTCGCGCGGAACCGCTCCGACATGTGGGCCGACGTGCTCGCGCATCCGCTCGACGGGCCGTACTACCGCGAGCGCTCGGGGGACCTGTCGAAGGTCGTTGTGCCGCTGCTATCCTCGGCCAACTGGGGCGGGCAGGGACTGCACATGCGCGGGAATTCCGAAGGCTTCATGCGTGCCGCCTCGACGCAGAAGTGGCTCGAGATTCACGGGGGCTCGCACTGGGCGCCGTTCTACACGGACTATGGCGTCGCGCTGCAGAAGCGCTTCTTCGATCATTTCCTCAAGGGCGTTCAGAACGGCTGGGACAAGCAGCCGCGCGTTCAGCTGAACGTGCGCCATCCCGGGGAGAAGTATGTTCTGCGGCACGAGAACGAGTGGCCGCTCGCGCGCACGAAATGGACGCGGTTCTATCTCGACCCGCAGGAGATGCGCTTGTCGGCGAAGCCGGCTGCGACGACGCAGACGGTCACTTATGACGCGATGGGCAAGGGCATCACTTTCTCCACGCCACCGCTGGAGGGGGAGACCGAGATTACCGGTCCCTCGGCGCTCAAGCTATGGGTTTCATCGTCCACCACGGATGCGGATTTCTTTGTCGTGCTGCGCGTGTTCGCGCCCGATGGCAAGGAAGTGCTGTTCCAGGGCGCGCTTGATCCCAACACGCCGGTCGGGCAGGGTTGGCTGCGCGCCTCGCATCGCAAGCTCGATCCAGAGCGGTCGCAGCCATACCGTCCCTATCACACCCACGACGAAAAAAAACCGCTCAAGCCGGGGGAGATGGTCGAGCTCGATATCGAGATCTGGCCCACTGGCGTCGTGGTGCCGCGGGGCTATCGTATCGCGCTGACGATCCTCGGGCGGGACTACGAGCACGATGGAGCGGCGGCGACGCTCTCGAACATGAAGAATCCGATGCGCGGCTGCGGGCCGTTCATCCATGACGATCCCACCGACCGGCCGCCCGATGTCTTCGGCGGGAAGGTGACGCTGCACATGGGGCCGGACCGGCCCGCGCACGTGCTGCTCCCGGTAATTCCCCCAAAGGCGTGACGACTGACAACTGATGACGCGGGGCAGGAAAAGGTGTCAGACACCTTTTCTTCTCTTGCTCGAAATCTCGAGCGGCTGTTACATGGTCGCGATGGCTTCGATCTCGACGCGCGCCCCCGCCACCAGGCCGGCCGCCTGAAACGTCGTTCGTGCCGGCGGGTCAGTCGGAAAGTATTGGCTGAAAACCTTGTTCATTGCCAGGAGGTCCCCGAGATCGGCCATGTAGATCGTAACCTTCACGACCTTGGCGAGCGAGGAGCCGGCCGCTTCGAGCACGGCCTTGAGATTTTCGCAAACCTGTCGCGTCTCGTCTTCAATTCCGCCTTCGACTAGGCGTCCCGTCTTCGGGTCGGTGCCGAGCTGACCCGAGGCGAAGACCCAGTCGCCTACCTTGATTGCCTGCGAAAGCGGGACCCTCGCCGGCGGCACCTTGTCCGTATGTACCACACGTCGCTCCATCGTCTATTCCTCCTCGCAGAAAAAGCTACAAGCTCCGAGCATCAACCCTTCCACCGGCGGTGGATCCACCACCACTGCTCGGGATGGCGGAGGATCAGGCGTTCCAGCGCTGCGTTGTAGGCGCGCGTGTTGCGGCGGATGGCTTCGTTCGTGTCCTCGTGCTCGATGACCGGCAGCGCTTCTTCGAAGCGCAGCACGTGGTGGCCGTCCGGCTGGCGCCAGCTTGCCGCCGGGACGACCGGCGCGCCAGTCGCCAGTGCGAGGATGGCGAGGCTGCGAAACGTGCCGGCTGGATGGCCGAAGAATTCCACTCGCACCCCGTCGCTTCCGCTCGCATGCTGATCGAACGGAAACACGATGGCGTCGCCCGCCTCAAGCCGGTCGAGGATCGCATCGAGCGCGCCGCGCTTGGGCAGCACGCCGAACCCCGCACGGCGGAACCGGCGGGTTACGAAATTCTCAAACCACTTCGGTTTCAGCGGACGCCGCACGAAGTAGAACGTGCAGCGCACGTCGGAAACGCTGCGAATCCCGGCGATGGTGGACACCTCCCAGTT
>JAQBFV010000078.1:0-5356 GCA_032123035.1 Betaproteobacteria bacterium
ACGCGCGTCTGAACCGCGGCTCGCTTGCCGTCGTGTCGGGCAAGATTGCCAAGCAATCTCACGACGCGATGGTGGTCAAAACACCCTCGAGTCTCCTCGGCGTGCGCGGCACCGAGTTCCTGGTAAAGGTCGAAAGCCCCGAATGATACGCCGCGCGCTGCGGTCGGGCGCCGGCGGAATCACGCTCGCCCTGCTGGCTGCCTGCGCGGCAACGCCGCCCCCGGCAACGGTCGTTTTGTTGCCGGGACAGAACGGCAAGACCGGGGCCGTTGTTGTCAGCGACGGCCAGACCGAAACGGTCCTCGATACCCCATACGCCTCGGCGCGCTCGGGCGGCGGGGAGCCGATTGAGCGCCGGACGACGAGTGCGCCGGAGGTGAAGAAACAGTTCGGGGCGACGCTCGCCTCGTTGCCGCCTCGCCCAACCAAGTACACGCTGTATTTCCTCTCGGGCACCGACGAGTTCACGGATAACACAAAAAAGGAAGTCCAGCGGGTGCTCGCCGAAGTCGCTCGGCGGCCGGCCGCCGAGGTCGTGGTAATCGGCCACACCGACCGCGTCAGCGGCGAGCGCCATAACGACAAACTCTCCTTGCAGCGCGCGCGCCGGGTCAAAAGCATGCTCATTCCCCTCGGTATCCCTGAGGAACGCATCGTCACTGCGGGACGCGGCGAGCGCGAACCGATCGTGCCCACCGCGGACAATGTCGACGAGGCGAAGAACCGCCGAGTTGAAATCAACGTCCGCTAGCTTGCCGTGAATCGTAAAACGTAAAACGTGAATCGGAAGACCGCTTCCTCGTAACGAAAGCCACACGTTTCACGTTTCACGTTTCACGATTTACGATTCACGTTTCACGAGTCGGGGCCGCGCCACTGCACCGCGAGGACGGTAAGATCGTCGGCCGGCTCCGCACCCCGCGCAAACTCCGCCACGTTCGTTTCAATCTCGTTGACGACCATAACCGGGTCCACTGACGGCAGGCGCGCGAGCAACGCGGACAGGCGCCCGGCACCATAGAGCTCGCCGGCCACGTTCATCGCCTCGGTGACGCCATCGGTCACCATGCACAGTGTCTGCCCTGGGGCCAGCCAGTGCTCGGCTGCCTCGTACTGGTAGTCCTCGAGCACGCACAACGGCGGCCCGCCGCTGCTGACGAGCCGCTGCGGTTCCGCTCCCTCCCGCAGCGCGAGCGGCGGCTCGTGGCCGGCGTTGCAGTAGACGAGCCGGCCGGTTTTCAGGTCGAGCAGGCCCGCGAACACGGTGACGAACATGGCCTCGGGGTTCTCACGCGAGACCTCCGCGTTCGCGGTCTTGAGCACATCCTCGACGCTGTCAGTGCCCCGCAGCGCGGCACTTTTCGCGAGCGCCTTGACGACCGCCATGAAGATGCTCGCATTTAAGCCCTTGCCAGAGACGTCGCCGATGATGAAAAAGAAGTGGTCCTCGTCAGCCTTGAAGAAATCGTAGAGATCGCCGCCCACCTTGCGCGCCGGCAGCATGAGCGCTCCGGCAGCCACCCGCCATTCGCCCGCAAGTACATCCTCGGGCCGTGGCAGAAATCCCATCTGGATGCGGCGGGCGGCATCGAGCTCGCCCGCCAGCCGCGCCGCCGATTCGCGCTCTTCCTGCAGGCGCAGCGCGAGGCGCCTCCGTTCAATGTTAGCCTGCCCCAGCGTCACCGCCAGCACGGCGGTCGACACGACGACGAGCCCGAGTCCCGGAATGGCGGGGTCGAGCAGCAACCCGGCTTCGTGATACATGAAGTAACCCGCTAGCAGAAGCGCGGTCAATGCGGCGATCAGGGCGGTAACCCCAGCGCGGGGGCCCGAGCGTGGTACCGCGATCGCGACCAGCCACCCAAAACCGAGCAGCGCCAGGCCTTCCGCGGCCCCGGCCCAGGCGGGACGCCGAAGCAGGCTGCGGTCATAGACATTTTCGATTAACTGGGCGTGAATCTCGATGCCGGGAACGCGCTCGCCCAGCGCGGTCGTCGGCACGTCCACCAGCCCGAGGCCGGTCACGCCGAGCAGGACGATCTTGTTCTCGAGCCGTTCCGCGCCGACGCGACCCTCCAGCACATCCACTGCCGGGACCACGCGCCCGGGATCGGAGCGGCCGAAGTGCACGAACAAGCGCCCGTCGGGCTGGGTCGGCACGAAGACGTCGGCGACACCCACTCCCTCCACGCCGCTGCTGCCAATTCGCAGCTCGAACGCCGGGGCACCGCTCGCCAGCCGCAGCGCTTCGATGCCGAGCGTCGGCACGACAGTCGATCCCACGGATGCGGCGAGCGGCATGCGCCGCACGACCCCGTACTCGGCGTCGGCCGAAAGCACGCCATGCCCCGCGGCCGCGCGATCGATCTCCGGCAGGCTGCGCAGCACGGCAGCGTAACGGCGCAGGTAGGGACGCGCATCACCGCCGCGCTGCAGCGACGGACTTGAGGGAGCCTCGGCAGCCGGTGGTGGACCCTGCTCCAATCCGGCGAACCCGAGCGCAACGCGCGATCGCGCGATACTTTGCGCCAGCCGGGCGTCGTTTCGCGGCAGCGCTTCGAGGCGCTTCGCCAGCGCGGGATCGACTGTGGCCAGCTGCCCGGCGAGACGCTCGGGCGATATCCGGTCAGGCTCCGGGAAAATGATGTCCACGCCGATCGCAGCCGGGCGCGCGGCGGTGATCTTGTCGATCAGTTCGGCAACCAACGACCGCGGCCACGGCCACTGCCCGCGCGCGGCGATGCTCGCCTCGTCGATGGCGACGATAACGGCTGGCGCCGACCGGCGTTCACGGGGATCGAGGCGCTGGTAGAGGTCGAATGTGGCAAGCCGCAGCGCCTGCAGCCCGGGCGGCTCCGTCAGCCACGCCGGGATCTCGAACACGGCGATCAACGCAAGTGCGAGCCACAGCGAGCGGCGCGCCGCCGGCTGACGGAACAGGTCCGTGGTGGCCTCTTGCCCGCTCGCGCTCAGAGGTCGATCTCCAGGCCGTCGTACGCCGCGCTTACCCGCAGGGGTGCGCGCTCACCGCGCGTGATCTCCTCGAGACGCACGGCATCTCTCCAGATTCGCGCGATCGCCGCATCGTCGTAGGCCGGCTCGTGATGGAACAGGACCAGGTGCTTCGCCCCGGCCAGCTGGCAGAGCTCGACGCCGACCACGTTGCTGGAGTGGCCCCAGTCCTCCTTGACCGACACCGCCTCCGCGAGCGAGTACATCGCGTCGAATATCACCATGTCAGCGTCACGGAAGAACGCGGCGAACGCTTCGCTCTCCCGGGGATCCTCGAGCTTGTGCTCGGAGTCCGTGGCGTAGATGAGCGCCCTGCCCCCATGCTCCAGCCGGTAGGCATAGGAGTCGCCCGAATGCGCCTGGAGCATGCCGGTAACGGCAATGCCGTCGATGTCGTAGCGCCGCCCCGGCTCCAGCAGAACGAACTCGATGCGCGCGGACAGACGGTCGAACGCCACCGGGAACGAGGGCGGCGCCTGCTGCCGCCGCAATGCGTGCTCGAGCTCGGCGTGACAGCCGTAGATGCGGATGTGGTTTCCCGCAACGTACGCCGGCCCGAAAAAGGGGAATCCCATGATGTGGTCCCAATGCATGTGGGACATGAGCACGTTGTAGGTGCGCGGGCGATCCGCCCGGCCCATGTCGCGCGCGCCGAGACCGCGCACGCCGCTTCCCAAGTCAAGGATCAGTGGGGCGGCGCCCGGCGGCTCCACCTCAATGCAAGGTGAGGCGCCGCCAAAGGTATGGGAGCCCGCAAAGTCGAGTTCGCGCTCGATGAACTGGCGTGCCTCCGCCGCGCTACGCAGCGACTTTCCCGAAGCCTTCAACAGGGCCTCGACGAGCTTGGCCTGAAGCGCGGCCGTGTCGAGCGCTACCGGCAGCGAGCCCCGTGTTCCCCAGAAGCGCACCCGCATGGTGGTTTCAGGCTCCCTTAGACGCAGCGAGCGCCCGCGGGGCCGCGGCCGCCAAGGCGTCGCGCGCCGAGGCAAAGCACTGGAACACCAGGTTGAAGCGACTGATCTCGAAGATCTCCTTTACTACCGAATGCAGGCCCGCGAGGACCACGGTGCCCCCTTGCTTCTTTGCCTGCTTCGCCGCGAGCATCAGCACGCGCAGGCCGACGCTCGAAATGTAGTCCACGCCGGCAAAATCGAGCACGAGACGATCCCCGTCACCGTTGCAGTCGCGCAGGAATGGGACGAGCAGCAGCCTGAACGCCTCGGACGTGTCATTGTCGATCCGGCCCGTTACTTCGAGCACCACGGCTTTGCCGATGCGCCTATCGGTAATGTTCATGCTCGGGTCTGGAGCGGTGGTGAGGGAGGTGCGCTTGTGCACGCGCGGAAGATCGCGCCTAAGCGCCTTGTTCTGTGGCGCTCATTATAGTTGGGCGGCCGGGTAATGGTGAATAGCCGGCCGGCACTCGCCGAGGCCCGGTTCCGGCTGCAACCTCCTGTTTTCTAAACACCGTTTGGCGCGGCGCGGCTCCGGTTTCGGGGTAAAGAGTGCTAAAATCTGCGCATTGCAATGTAATCGGCTCATGACATGAACGTCGAACAGGCTCGATACAACATGGTCGAGCAACAGATCCGGCCTTGGGAAGTGTTGGACCAGCAGGTTCTGGACCTACTCTTGAAGGTGAGGCGCGAGGAGTTCGTTCCACCCCAGTACCGTTCGCTGGCGTTCGTCGACATGGAAATCCCGCTCGGCCATAGCGAAAAGATGCTCTCGCCCAAGATCGAGGCGCGCCTGCTGCAGGAGCTGGCCATCCAGCCTGGTGATCGCATCCTCGAAGTCGGCACGGGCAGCGGTTACATGACGGCGCTCCTCGCCAGCCTTGGCGGCCACGTCGATAGCGTGGACATCGTGCCCGAGTTCACCCAGGCGGCCGTAGCCAAGCTCGCTGCGCACCGCATCACCAATGTCATGCTTGAAACCGGGGATGCCGCGCGCGGATGGAACAAGCAGGCGCCCTACGATGCCATCGTCCTCACCGGGTCGGTGCCGATACTGCCGGAGGCGTTCAAGCAGGCCCTTGCGCCCGGCGGCAGGCTGATCGCCATCGTCGGAGAACCGCCAGTCATGGAGGCCCGCCTCATCACCCGCGTCGGGAACAGCGCGTTTAATTCAATCGGCCTGTTCGAAACCTGCATCGCGCCGCTGCAGAACGCGCTGCAGCCCGAGCGCTTCGTCTTCTAACATCAGTGAATCGTGCCCCGATGCAAGAACGCTCCGAGCCGTTACGATTTACGATTGACGATTTACGATTTACGATTTACGGAAGTCCAATGATGCGACTCCTTACTCTCGTTTCGATCGCGTCTTTGCTGGCGTTGTCGCCAAT
>JAQBFV010000079.1:0-5866 GCA_032123035.1 Betaproteobacteria bacterium
CGTGTTGCCCAAGATGAACTTTGATGTTTTGTGCATCCCGATTACGACGGGAAGCATTGGAACTCCAGCTTTCGCATATTCGTCTTTGAGCTTCATTGCAAGACACCAAAAGTGTGAAGCGAGTCGCCGGATGAAAAGCCCGGCCAGTCCGATCAGGACGGCAAGCCCGAACGTGAAGATCACTACCTCGTCGGCGATCAGGCGCACCGCGCTGCTGTGCCACGCCAGGGTCGCGTTCGGGAACAGGAAGGCGACCACATGTCCGAGGAAGACGACCAGTATTCCCCAGTGAAACAGCACCGCGAATATGTATATGCCGCCCCCTTCCAGGAACTGGGAGGACAAGGACGAGTATTTGAAGGCAGTCGCCCGATACCGGTAAATGGCACCGACCAGAAACACCGCGATGGCGGCATACGGCAAACCGATAAACAGGAAATTGTTGACTGCATTCATTTCTGATTCTCCTTGCGCTCAGGCGTCACAGCCGCTGTTGACCGGATTCGCGTCCCGCTCGATGTCCATTTCCTTCTGCACCAGTTGCAGGAAATCCACCGTCTGCGGCCGGCTGCTCCAGTCCGACAGCCTGTTCATCGTTTCGGTCACCGGGAAATCCCGCGCCAGCACGTGCAACGCGGCCTTGAGCGCCAGGCAGTAAATCGCCGCATCGCATCCGGTGGCAGGATCGATGAGCGTCTTGTAATGCTTGCGGTAGTTGGTGTTCTTTTTTTCGATCCTCGCAGGATCGAACTCCCGGATCATGAGCATGAGTGCCGGAACCAGGATCTGCTCGACCAGTTCCGCGACCAGATTCTGATCCGCGAGCTTCGGCAGGAGTCGGAGCACGTTCGGCAAATGGTCGGCCAGTTCGCCTCTGCAGTCGTTAGCCGCCTCGAGGTGCTCCCTATTCAAGTTGGACAGCAACGCTCCGCGCTTGTAGTCGTCCCCGAACAGGACATAACCGACGCCCAGCGTCGTCACGGCCTGCACTTCAAACGTGCGCGTGTAGAGTTCCTGGAGATCGAGTGTCTGGTGCGGAATCGCGTCCAGAAAAAGCGCCGCCTCGGCCGCGGCGTCGGGATAGTCGTCGCGCAGAAAATCCGCCAACGCCCGACCCCGGGTGGCGAGCTCAGCTCCCGGAAAATCAAGCAAATCGGCCAGATCGCAATAATGTGCGTAATTCATCTTGTCTCACAGCCCCCTTTGCGCCGTTCCTTCCTTGAAGCCGAAACCGACGCTGCCCCGATTGTCGCCGGTGAACTCGAGCATTTCGATCGCCTGCTCGCGATGGGCCGCCGGAATCGAGAAACGGTCGTCGAACTTGGCGAGTGAGGTCAGTTGGTAGATCGCTTCGGCCATCTCCGGGGTGTAACCCGCGTCCCGCAGCGCATCGTTCGCCTTTTGCTCGGAAATGTCGCCGACGGTCTTCCAGCGGCGATAGATTCTTACGGCCCACAGCCTTATCAGCCTGTCCTTGACCTGGCCCTCGTCCCCCGCGCTGAACAGGTTTGCGAGGTATTTCAGCGGGAAGCGTGCCTGGTCGATGGCTCCCCAAAGCTCGTCGGTGCTGGTGTCGTAGAGCCAGTTGTCATCCCAGACCTTGGCGACGGATCCGAGCTTTGCCGCCTGGCCGGCATTGCTGACTGCCTTGACCGTGGCCATCACCGGCAGCAGCGGCGGCACATAGAACAGCATGGGAAGCGTCCTGAATTCCGCATGCAGGGGCAGCGCCAGCCCCCACTCCTTCACGAACTTGTAGGTGGGCGAATTCTGCGCCGCGTGGATCGTCGAGTCCGCGATCCCGTTCGCCTTCGCGGACGCGATGACCTGCGGATCGAACGGATCCATGAGCATGCTCAGCTGATGCTCGACCAGGTCCTTTTCCGGAACCGACGCCGTTTCGTGAATGCGGTCGGCGTCGTACAGGATCACTCCCAGGTAGCGGATTCGACCGACGCAGGAGTGCATGCAGGCCGGCGCGAGGCCAGCCTCGATGCGCGGATAACACAGGATGCACTTTTCGGATTTTCCCGAGTGCCAGTTGTAATAGGACTTCTTGTAGGGGCAAGCCGTGACGCACATTCGCCAGGCGCGACAGACCTCCTGGTTGATGAGAACCACGCCGTCTTCGCCCCGCTTGTAGATCGCGCCCGACGGGCAGGAGGCGACACAGGCGGGATTCAGGCAGTGATTGCAGATCCGGGGCAGGTAGAAAAACGCCATCCGTTCCAGCTGGAACATGGCTTCCTGCTCGGCAGCCGACAGGTTCTTCAAATTGGGGTCCTTGCGGGCGTAATCCGGCGTTCCGCTCAGATCGTCGTCCCAGTTTGGTCCCATCTTGATATCGATGGGTTTCCCCGTTATCAGTGAAACCGGCCGCGCCGTCGGCTGGTCGTCCCCCGGGGGAGCCTCGATCAATTCGAGATAATTGTAGGTAAAGGGCTCGTAGTAGTCGTCGATCACCGGCATGTTGGGGTTGTGGAAGATGTTCAGCAATCCTTTCTGCTTGCCCGCACCCTTGAGCGAAATCGCACCACCGACGCTCTCCCACCCGCCCTTGTAGATGCCCTGGTCTTCCCACTTCGTGGGATAGCCGGTGCCGGGCTTGGTTTCCACATTGTTCCACCACATGTACTCGGCGCCCTTGCGATCGGTCCAGATGTTCTTGCAGGCGATCGAGCAGGTATGGCAACCGATGCACTTGTCCAGGTGAAACACCATCGAAATTTGAGAACGAATATCCATTTGTTTTCCTCAGTGTCCCCGTGTGCTCAGAATACGACCTTGTCCATTTTCTTGACCGTCACGTGCGTATCCCGGTTTGGAGCAATGGGTCCCCAGTAGTTGAAGTGATACGAGAACTGCCCGTATCCGCCGGAGAGGAAGTTCGGCTTCAGATGAATCCGGGTGAAGCTGTTATGCCCGCCCGCCCTCTTGTTTCCTCTCACCTGCGACTTGGGGATACCCACCGTGCGTTCCGGCACGTGATAGACGATGCACACTCCCGGCGGAATGCGGGAACTGACGCACGCACGGGTGCAATAGACCCCGTGATCGTTGTAGACCTCGACCCAGTCGTTGTCCTTGATGCCCAGATCGTCGGCGTCCTTTTCGCTCAGCCAGCACGGCTCGCAGCCGCGGGACAGCGTCAGCATGCGGTGGTTTTCCATGTAGGTCGAATGGATGTGCCACTTGCCATGCGGCGTCAAGCAGTTCAGCACTTTCGCCTTTCCTTCCTTCAGCGTTTCCTTCAGGTCTCCGTAGAGTTCTGGCTTCGGTGACGGCTTGTAGGTCGGCAGGTTTTCGCCATACGCGATATACATCTCATGATCGAGATAGAAATGCTGGCGGCCTGTCAGCGTCCGCCACGGTACGAGCCGCTCCACGTTATAGGTGTAGGGAGCGTAAGCCCGGCCGTCGTTCATGAGCCCGGACCATAGCGGCGAAGTGTTGTACCGGCGCGGCTGGGCCTGAAGATCCGCGTAGTTGATCCGCAAATCCTTGCTGCCTTCGCCCAGATCGGCCAGCTTGAGACCGGTTTTCTTTTCCATGTTCTGGTACGCGCGCACATTGAGCACACCGTTGGTCAACGTGGACAGATGCAGGATGGCGTTCGCGGCCGATGTGTCCTCTTTCAATGATGGATAGACTTTCCCGTCCATCTTCTCGACCGGAAAATAGTTGGAGGCGATCATTTCGTCGTACTCCTCCGCGCACAGGTAATGGTTGCCATGCGCGCCCAGCCCCTGGGTTTTCACGTTCTCACCCAGCGTGATGAACTTGTCGTAGAGCTTGGTGTAATCGCGACGAACCACGGCGAGCTTGTGCATGGACTTGCCGAGGATCGGCTCGCATTCGCCCTTGTACCAGTCCTTGACGTGCGGCTGGGTGATCTCGTCGGCCGTATCGTGCGCCAGCGGGGATGCCACGATGTCGATCTGAGGCTCGGACATGTATTTTTTGGCCGCTTCGCTCGTCGCCCTGGCCAGTTCCTTGAAGATGTCCCAGTCGGTCTTCGATTCCCAGACCGGCGCGACCGCGGCCGACAGCGGATGAATGAACGAATGCAGGTCGGTGCTGTTCAAATCCGCCTTCTCGTACCAGGACGCCGCGGGCAGAACGATGTCCGAGTAGAGCGCCGACGAATCCATGCGGAAATTCAGATCCACCACCAGATCCATCTTGCCTACCGGTGCGACCTCGTGCCAGTGCACTTCCTTCGGGTGCTCGTCGGAATCCTTCGCGATCAGGTTGGAGTGCGTGCCGAGATAGTGTTTGAAGGCGTACTCGTGGCCCTTCATGCTGCCGGTGATGGCGTTGCCGCGCCAGATGTACCAGACGCGAGGATGGTTCTCTTCGGCGTCCGGGTCCGCGATCGAGTATTCCAGTTGCTTGGATTTCAGCTTTTCGAACACGTAACTCTTGATGCCTTCGTCGTCCTTCGCGCCCTGGGCAACGGCATCCCGGCCGAGCGCAAGCGTGTTTTGCTTGAACTGCGGATAAAAGGGCATCCAGCCGTTGCGCACTGCCATGAGAATCGTGTCGGCCGTGTGCTTGTCGGTCATCTCGTTCTTCGGCACCGTGTTGTATTTGGAGTACTGCCCGTCATAACGATATTGGCAGGTGTTGATGTAATGCCACAGCGGCGCCTGCTGCAGCCGGGCGGCCCCGACCCAGTCCCTCCCGAAGGCCAGCGTGGACCAGGAATCCTGCGGCGCCAGTTTCTCCTGCCCCACGTAGTGGTTCAGGCCGCCACCGTTTTTGCCGACGCAGCCAGAAAGCATGAGCGCCATGGCGCCCGCGCGGTACATCAGATTGGCGTGGTACCAGTGGTTGATGCCCGCGCCGATGATGATCATGCACTTGCCTTCGGTCACGTTCGCCGTGTTGGCCCATTCCCTGGCGAATTGAAGCACCGTCTTGGAATCCACGCCGGTGTGGATTTCCTGCCAGGCCGGCGTGTAGGCGGCATCCTTGTCGGTATAGTCCTTCGGATAGTCTCCCGGCAGCCCGCGGCCCACGCCGTATTGCGCCATGATCAGATCGTAGACAGTGGCCACGGCGACCTTTCCGTGGACGGTCTCGATGTATTTGACCGGCACCCCCCGCAGCGCCTTCTTGTCCATGCCGAATTCGGTGAACTCGGTACTGAGCACCCCATCGTTGTTCTTGAGCAGCGTCAGCGCCGGATCGTAGGGGTGATCGTCGCTGGAATTCTCCAGCTTCATGTTCCACTTGCCAGCTTCCTTGCCGTGACGGTGCCCCATCGCGCCTTTGGGCACGACCAGGTTCCCGGATGTTTCGTCGATGTTGAGGAACTTCCAGTCGCCGTTCTCGATGTCCTTGAACTGGGCCAGCTCGTTGGCGCGCAGCAAGCGGCCCGGCTTGTAATGATCACCTTCCTGGTTCAGGACCACCAGATAAGGGCTGTCCGTGTACTGCTTGCCGTACTTCAGAAAATAAGGCGTCTGCTTTTCGTGATGGAACTCTTTCAGAATCACGTGCGAGACCGCCATCCAGAACGCGCCGTCGCTGCCCGCGTGCAGCGGCACCCATTGGTCGGCGTATTTGCACACCTGGCTGAAATCGGGCGAGAACACCACCGCCTTGGTGCCGTTATGCCGCGATTCCGCGAAGAAATGGCAGTCGGGCGTGCGCGTCATGTTCAGGCACGCGCCCATGTCGGCAATCATTTTGGAGTTGTACCAGTCGGCGCTTTCACAGACGTCCGTTTGTTCGCCCCAGATTTCCGGGAACGCCGTCGGCAAATCGCAATACCAATCGTAAAAACTCAGATTGACTCCGCCGAACAGTTGCAGGAATCGCGAGCCGGCCGCATAACTCAGCATCGACATGGCCGGGATTG
>JAQBFV010000080.1:0-2514 GCA_032123035.1 Betaproteobacteria bacterium
GGGCGTTCTCTGAAGCCGCCGTGCTGTATCTGCGCCACGGCATCGACGGCAAGAAGCTGCTCGCGCGGCTCGAGCGCAAGCACGGCAAGGGCAAAGCGCTCTCGATCCTCGCGCACAAGATCGGCCGCGCCGTCTACTACATCCTCGCGCGGGGCACCGTGTTCTCGCACGAGCAGTTCGCACACGCGTGACGAGCCGAGCGGGTGAGCCCGTCGTCTAACTCGAGCCTCGATGGACCGAGCTCGCTTCGATCGCGCGCTTCGATCGTGAGCCCATGCTCCGGCAGCCCTTGGCCTTGATTGGACACCCGCTCGTGCTCCACGCGTCCAGAAATCACTTCACTTCGCACAGCGACTCTGCCCCTCCCCCGAGCCTGGCGACAACGAACGCACGCAGGTGACGTCGACCCCTTGAAGAGGACGGTACGAGGGCACGGACGAGTTTCTAGGCCGCGAGAGCGCGATGCTCCCGCATCTCCGCTAGCCGGAGAGCGAGCCTCGATAGGTGTTGGGTGCAGGGTCCTCGACTCGCGCCAGCATTCGAAACGAAGCCAGAGAGCCGCGAAGGGAAGCACGCGATCGCGAACTCACCGACGGCGCGTCACCGCGCTGCCGGACGGACGATCTCCGTCACTTGACGCCACCGGGCCTGATAGGTGTTAGGCCGGCCGGTAGAACGCTTAGTTAATCTTCGACGCCTAAAACATTCCCCGAATGAAGTAGGCCGTGAAAGCCAGAAAGGAAGCTATGCAAAGGCCGTAAAGCACCTTCATTCCCAGCGACGTGCGGGCGCCCACGGCACGCGGCAGGAAGGGAATACTAAGTGCGCGAATGGCCGCGACGTAACCAATCGTCCCCGCTGCAATTCGCAACCAATCAAAAAACACCCACTGACGCACCATTGCGCGGATTGCCTCTGGGTCTTTCATGGCATTCGGCGAGCCCTTGGCTACTGCCCACAAGGCGGCGTTGCGAGGCCAAAAGGCAGATACAGTAAAGGCCAGGGTGATGAAGAGCATCGTGGCTGAGAGAATGAGCAAAAATCGATATTGGATACGCGTCTTCCACCCAGATATCAAAGCACCTAGCGAGGCTAGCAGCAACGATGCCGAGATTGGGATAAAAAACTCCCCCGTATCGACCGGGTACCTTGACCCGTAGGGCAGCAAGTTGAGCGACTCGGGTGGGGAGGCACTCCAGGCACCCACCAGAACTCGCAAATCGAAGAGCTTCGCGCCCAGCAATAATCCCCACACGAACACCGAAACCCACAGGAAGAATCGAGTCATCCGTTCGCGTGTGAAAACGTGTCGAGTTTGCGATTCCAGTTCCATAGATACAGCTCTCATTCTCGGCCTAACGGATGGCCGCTAAGCTGCGGCCGCGCGTGATTCTACCATGTCGATTCTCGAGCACGGCAGCTCCCATAGCTGAAGCCCGCGGCCGTCAGCTTCAGCGGCTTGATCCTCATCCAGGCCCCCCTCCTGCACCTACTCGACCCCGAGTAGGCTGGGCGGCGGTCACTAAAGCGCACATCCGCGCAGGAGGAGGACCATGCGATTCTACACCGGAAAGCATCAGCACTACTGCGGCATCGATCTCCACGCCGCCACCATGTTCATCTGCATCCTCGACGCTGCGGGCGAGGTCCGCGTCCACCGCAACGTGAAGTCGAACCCCGAAGCGCTGCTCGAGATCGTCGCGCCGTACCGCGACGGTCTCGTCGTCGCCGCCGAGTGCACGTTCACCTGGTACTGGCTCGCGGACCTCTGCGCGAAGGAGAACATCCCCTTCGTCCTCGGCCACGCGCTCGCGATGAAGGCGATCCACGGCGGCAAGGCCAAGAACGACAGGATCGACTCGCACAAGATCGCCGTGCTGCTCCGCGGCGGCATGCTCCCGCAGGCCTACGTCTACCCCGCCGCGATGCGCGCGACGCGAGACCTGCTCCGCCGCCGACTCCACTTCGTGCGCAAGCGCGGACAGCTCCTCGCCCACATCCAGAACACGATCCACCAGTACAACCTCGACCCGTTCGGGAAGCGCATCGCCTACCCGGCGAATCGCGACGGACTGCTCGAGCACTTCCCCGATCCCGCCGTGCGCAAGAGCGTCGAGGTCGATCTCGCGCTGCTCGAGCGCTACGACGCGCTGATCGCCGATCTCGAGTCGACGATCGTGCGGCACGCAAAGCGCCACGACGCCGACGCGTTTCACCGTCTGCGCTCCGTCCCCGGCATCGGCAAGATCCTCGCGCTGACCATTCTCTACGAGATCCACGACGTCACGCGTTTCGACCGCGTCCAGCAGTTCGCGTCCTATGCGCGGCTGGTGAAGTGCGCGCACGAGTCCGCGGGCAAGAAGCTCGGCAGCGGCGGCGTGAAGCAGGGCAACGCCCATCTCAAGTGGGCGTTCTCCGAGGCCGCCGTACTGCATCTGCGCCACGGCGTCGACGGCAAGAAGCTGCTCGCGCGGCTCGAGCGCAAGCACGGCAAGGGCAAAGCGCTCTCGATCC
>JAQBFV010000081.1:0-3599 GCA_032123035.1 Betaproteobacteria bacterium
ACCGGCATGTGCGGCGGCTGCCGCGTCAACGTGGGTGGCAAAGCGCAGTTCGCGTGTGTCGACGGCCCCTGCTTTGACGGCCACGAGGTGGACTTCGACGTCGCGATGCGTCGTAGCAAAGCCTACGTCAAGGAAGAGAAACAGGCGCTCGACCGTCTCACCTGCATGGCGAACCGAGAGGCACGCTAATGCCCATCAAACGCGCAGAAAAAACCGCGATGCCCGTGCGTGAGCCGGAGGTGCGCGCGCACGACTTCGAGGAAGTGAATGAAGGCTACACCGCGCCGCAGGCCACCTTCGAGGCCGAGCGCTGCCTGCGCTGCCAGGACCCGGTGTGCGTGGACGGCTGCCCGGTGCGGGTACCGATTCCCGAATTCATTCATCTCGTGGCCGCCGGCGATATGGCCGGTGCCGCGAAGCTGCTGCGCTCCTCGAACCCGCTGCCGGCCATTTGCGGACGCGTCTGCCCGCAGGAGTCGCAGTGCGAAGCCGAGTGCAGCATGACCAACCGCTTCAATCCGGTGGCGATCGGGAACCTCGAGCGCTACGTGGCCGACTGGGAGCGCACGCAGGCGCCGTCGGTCGAGGCCAAGATCACGCGCAAGGAGAAGGTCGCCATCATCGGCTCGGGCCCCTCGGGGCTCGTGTGCGCCGGCGAGCTCACCCGGCTGGGATATTCGGTCACCATCTACGAGGCGCTGCACGCGGCAGGCGGCGTGCTCCGCTACGGCATCCCGGAGTTCCGGTTGCCCAAGGCGATTCTCGACTGGGAAATCGGCCTGCTGAAGGCGATGGGCGTCGAGATCATCTGTAACGTCATCATCGGCAAGACGCTGACGCTCGACGATCTGTTCGACAAGATGGGTTACGCGGCGGTGTTCATCGGGACCGGGGCCGGTCTCCCACAGTTCCTCGGCATCCCAGGCGAGAACCTGAATGGCGTGATGTCCGCCAATGAGTTCCTCACGCGCATCAACCTGATGCGCGGCTATGAATTTCCCGAGGCCGATACCCCAGTGCGCGTCGGCAAGCGGGTCGCCGTCATCGGCGCGGGTAATACCGCGATGGATGCGGTGCGCACCTCGCTGCGCATGGGTGCCGAAGAGGCTTTGATCGTTTACCGGCGCAGCGACAAAGAGATGACCGCCCGCGTCGAGGAGTACCATCACGCCATCGAAGAGGGCGTGAAGTTTCACTGGCTCACCAATCCCCTGGAAATCATCGACGACGGTACCGGCTGGGTCAGCGGCTTGAAATGCCAGAAAATGAAACTCGGCGAGCCCGATGCTTCCGGCCGCGCGCGGCCAATTCCCATCGAAGGCAGTGAATTCGTAATTCCGGCTGAAAACGTGGTGCTGTCTATCGGAACGACCCCCAATCCGCTGCTGACCCGAACCACAGCGGGTCTGGCCACGAACAAGAAGGGCTGCCTCGTGGCAGACGATCAGACGGGGCTGACCTCGAAGTCGCTCGTGTACGCTGGGGGCGACGCGGTCACCGGCGCCGCGACGGTGATTCTCGCAGCCGGCGCCGGCAAGCGCGCCGCGCACGCCATTTACGAGGCGCTTTCCCCGCATCCCGCTTGCTCGTGAGGGGCCCGCGCCTCGCGCGCGAGCCGATCGAACATCACTTGTTCTAGTACGTATTCCGCGCGGGTTGATCCCGGGTTCGATCAGCGGTGCGCCCACGCCGCGTCCTGTTGTGTTGACATGCCGCGGGGGTTTATTTAGATTCGCTCGCGTTTACAGGCACGGGGAAAAGCGACCATGCCGGAAGAGGTGGCGGTTGTTACTGGGGCGAGTTCCGGTATCGGCGAGGCAATTGCGCAGCATTTGCTCGAGGCTGGTTGCACGGTTGTTGCACTGCAGCGGCGTCCGCCGCGGATCCGGCATGAGCGACTGCTGTTTCACGGGGCGGATCTTGCCGATGCCGCGGGCGCGCAGCAGGCGGGGGCCGAGATCGCAGCCCGGCACCGGGTGCGCTACCTTGTCAACAACGCCGGCACGAACCGGCCCGGACGTCTCGAGCAAGCGACGGTCGACGATCTTGACTACGTGTTGGCGCTTAACGTGCGGGCCGCCATGATCTTGATGCAGGCATTCGCGCCGGGCATGCGCGCGGCAAAGTTCGGCCGCATCGTGAACATTTCATCACGCGCGTTACAGGGCAAGACCGCCCGGACCGTGTACTCGGCGGCGAAGGCCGGTTTAATCGGGATGACGCGCACGCTGTGTCTTGAGCTCGCGGCCGACGGGATCACCGTCAATGCGGTCGCCCCCGGGCCGGTTGCTACCGAGCTCTTCGACAACGGGCATCCGATCGGGAGTGAGAAGCGCCAGCGCGTGATCGACAGCATCCCGGTCAAGCGGGTCGGCACGCCTGCTGACGTCGCGCGCACGGTTGCCTTCCTGCTTGCGCCGGACAGCAGCTACATCACCGGCCAGACCATTTTTGTGTGCGGCGGGACCAGCGTGAGCGGCACGGGCGGCGACTAGCGCCAGCGGTTGCAAGACGCAGTTAGCAACCAGGGCGCCCCGCCTGGCCGGCACGGGCTTTTCGCGACTCTATGAGCGCGGTCTCAATAACATTATGATCTACAACGTTAATATAGATAGTTCGAAGGCTCTAATGTGAGTAAGCGCACACTTACGATGGCTCGCTCAACGTCCTCGCCAGTTTAACTGCCCCGGCAATGCGCCGGGCGACGGGTAGTACCGCGAACCAAGGCGCGACGACTCGGCGGGGGTGTGGGCCGCCGCGTCTGGAGAGCGAACTCGGTGGGGTGATCCGACTAAAACGGGACGGGCGCAAGCGGTCGGTCGGGTTGATGGTACCGATGGCTCCCCGGACCCCGCGCAGGATCCTAGACGCAATGCAACAAAACCCTTAGGCAATTGACACTATGGGAGAAAAAACTCACAATACCCGGTTTCGTTCGGAGGGGTGCCCGAGCGGCTAAAGGGGGCAGACTGTAAATCTGTTGGCCATGCGCCTACGTAGGTTCGAATCCTACCCCCTCCACCAGGATTTGCGGGTAAGCAGGGTGCCTTAATGCCGCAGTTGGGTTACGCAGACACGAGGCGGGTGTAGCTCAATGGTAGAGCAGAAGCCTTCCAAGCTTACGACGAGGGTTCGATTCCCTTCACCCGCTCCAAAGGAACTTCACGGCGGACACAACAGACTCAACGGACACAAGAGAAGAGCGCGCGCGCCGTGGAGTGCGTTTCGCCGGAGAACAGGATCCGCCGCCCATGTAGCTCAGTGGCAGAGCACTCCCTTGGTAAGGGAGAGGTCGCGCGTTCAATCCGCGCCATGGGCACCAGAATTCGTCTTCGACATCTGTCTCCGACGAATTCTGAAAAAATTTCGAAATATAATTGTTTTTGCGGGCCACAGGGTGGGGTGTTGGAGCTGAGCGGGCAGTGGCGATCGTGGTAGAGATGGATTAGCGAAGACGGAGCAAAAAAATGGCAAAGAGCAAATTTCAGCGCACGAAGCCGCACGTGAACGTAGGCACGATTGGGCACGTGGACCATGGCAAGACGACGCTGACGGCGGCGATGACGATGATTTTGTCGAAGGCGTTTGGGGGTGAGGCG
>JAQBFV010000082.1:0-2899 GCA_032123035.1 Betaproteobacteria bacterium
GGAGACTCCGACTTTCTGATTAAAAATGAAAAATGGCACGCCGCCAATACCTCCACCGCGCGCTTCGACGTCGGCCCGCTCGACGACTGCGCGGTCCTCGTCGGTGTCGAGGTACGCCGCAACAACCTTTTCCTCCAGCCCCGCGCGCGCAGCCACTTGCGCGAGCACGGCATTGTCGGTCAGGTTGGCGCCTTCGAGAAAATACGCCTTGAAGAGCTCATCGGCCATCGCCTCCTGTTTGCCTGCCCGGTCGGCGTAGATGAGCAGGCGGTGGGCTTTGACCGTGTTGGGTTGCACTTCGATCTTGTCGAAGGCGAAGTCTATGCCGACAGTGCGGCCCGCCATCGCCACACGCTCGTAGTTGCCCTTCCCCCGGCCGCCAAACTTGCGCGCCACGTACTCGACCCGGGGTATCCCGGCCACGGGAAGGTCAGGGTTCAGCTGGAACGGCAGCCAGCGCACGGCCGGCTCGGGTGCATCGGGATGGCGCTCGCGATAGAGGCGCAACGCCGCCTCCAGCTTTCGCCGGCCGATATAGCACCAGGGTCAAACTACGTCGGATACGATGTCGATGCGCAAGTCCACGGAAACTCCTTTGGCAAGGCTGTTGAACGGTCCGATGAGGCGCACGGCCGCGCGCCCACCGCAAGATTAACACTGAATCCCTCATTTGTTGAACTCCGCCCGCGCCTCTATCATGCGCGGGCCACATCATCAAACCGGACGAATCATCATGGACCTGAAGATCAAAGGCCGGCTCGCGCTGGTGACCGGCTCCACGCAGGGTATCGGGCGGGCTGTCGCCGGCACGCTGATTGCCGAAGGTGCGCGCATCATTATCAACGGTCGCGATCCAGTACGGCTGAACGATACCGTGGCCACGCTGGCGCGGCACGGTGAAGCCCACGGAGTCGCTGCGGACCTTGCGACCGCCGATGGCGCAAGGAAGGTCCTCGAGGCCGCAGCAGCCATCGGCCCCGTGGACATCCTGGTGAACAACGCCGGCTACTTCGAGGTGCAAGAGTTCGGCGACATCTCCGACCAGGCCTGGCTCGACATGTTCGAGTTGAATGTGATGAGCGGTGTGCGCCTGTCGCGCGCGCTGTTGCCGGGAATGCTGCAGCGGAACTGGGGGCGGATCGTGTTCATCGGCAGCGACCAGAGCGCGAAGCCCAATCGCGGAATGGCGCATTACGCCATGTCGAAGGCAGCGCAGGTCTCCATTGCCCGCAGTCTTGCCGAGCTCACCAAGGGCACGTGCGTCACCGTCAACAGCGCGCTCGTGGCTCCCACCTGGTCGGAGGGAGTGGAAACCTTTCTCGCCAAGATTGCACCAGGCGCGGGCAAGACCGTGGACGAGATGCGCACCGCCTACTTCGAAGGGCCCGGTAGCTCATCGCTGCTGCAGCGCTGGGCCACGCCACAGGAAATCGCAGCTCAGATCGCGTTCCTGTGCTCGGAGCAGGCCTCCGCCATCAACGGCGCAGCGCAGCGCGTGGACGGGGGCATCATCCGCTCCCTTTTCTGAAATGCGTGAATGGTGAATGGTGAGTGGTGAATGGACTAACCCGCCCACATCGAACGCGCCGGACGCGGGAAATCGTGTTTCGCGGTCCATTCACCATTCACTACTCACTACTCACCACTCACGCCCTTCCAGTCTTTGAACTGCTCGCGCAGCGCCGCCTTCATCATCTTGCCTGTCGAGCTGCGCGGGATCTCGGCGACGAAGGCCACGTCATCGGGCAGCCAGTAGTTGGCAAAGCGCGGGGCAAGATACTCGCGCATCTCGTCCGCCGTTGCCGTTTGCCCCGCCCTGAGCACGACGACCGCCAGCGGGCGCTCGCCCCACTTCGCATGCGGCACCGCAATCACCGCCGCTTCCGATACTTTGGGATGGCCTACGAGTGCGTTCTCCAAATCGACCGAGCTGATCCATTCGCCGCCTGACTTGATGAGATCCTTGATCCGGTCGGTGATCTTGACGTAGCCGCGCGCGTCGATCGTGACCACGTCGCCCGTGCAAAACCAGCCATCCTCGGTCCACTTCCCTTCCTCTGCGCCGAGCCCGTAATACGCGGCAGCGACCCACGGCCCGCGCACCTGGAGCTCACCCATGGTCTGCCCATCCCACGGTGCCGGTCCATGCTCGGTCATGGCCCGCACCTCGAAGAAAGGCAGCGGCACTCCCTGTTTTGCCCGCAGCGCGTAACGCTCATCCTCGTCCGCCGTCTTGATCTCCCGCTTCACGTAATTCACGGTGCCGACCGGCGTCGTTTCGGTCATGCCCCAGCCATGCAGCACCCGCAGCCCGAAGCGGTCGAAGGCGCGAATCATGGACTCGGGGGCCGCCGCGCCGCCCACCACCATCCGCATTCCGGGCGTAAGCCGCCAGCGTGCGGGCTCCGCCTCGAGCGCCTGCAGGATGCCCATCCAGATCGTCGGCACCCCTGCGGTGAGCGTCACCTCTTCCGATTGATAGAGATCGAGCAGGCTCACGGCGTCGAGATGCGGCCCCGGGAACACGAGCTTCGCGCCGACCATGACGGCTGTGAAGGGAATGCCCCACGCGTTGACGTGAAACATCGGCACCACCGGACAGACCGCGTCCGCGTTGGCGAGCCCCATCACGTCCGGTAGCGCAGCCGCGAAAGAATGCAACACAAGGGCGCGATGCGAATACACCACGCCCTTCGGTCGCCCGGTCGTCCCGGAGGTATAGCACATGACCGCGGGATCCTCTTCCTTCAGGGCCGGGACGCGAAGCGGCCGCCCTTTTCCGATCAGCTTCTCGTAATCCTCGCAGCCCGCCGGAATGGGTGCGCCCGTAAGCGGAACGGCGATCACTTTCTCGAAATGGACCTGGTCACGAAACTTCGCCAGAAGCGGCAAAAGCACG
>JAQBFV010000083.1:0-3494 GCA_032123035.1 Betaproteobacteria bacterium
GGGACGCTCCGACGGCAACGGCGCTGCCATTCCCGGCTGGCACAGCGAGGCCGCGATGACCGCGATGACCGCGATGAACGACGCGAGAGGGGCGATCGCTGCGCGAAGATCAGGCGTCCTTTCATCCATGAGCGTGAAGGCTCCCAATCTGGTGAAGTGTAAAAAAACCGCGGGCAACCTGGCTTAGGTTGCCCGCGGTCATCCGACTCGCCATTTCCTGGCTGCAGCTTTCCCTAAGGGATTGGGCGGACCTCACTCAGTCCGGCAAATTCCTGTCTAGAGAATCAGCTCGCGCCATGAGACGCGCTTGCCGATCGTCCCGCCGGCGCCCGGGGCCACGCCCCCCACCGTCTTTGCACCGGTGACGTCGATTGCGCTGTATTTCAGCTGGCCGCTGGGCAGGCGGTAGACCACCACACCAGCGAGGAGCGCGGAGCTCAACTTGGTGCCTACAATCTGTCCGGCCGCAGACGCCACGTATGAACCGGAGTCGTAGCTGAACTGATACACGAAGCTCTCGCCGCCGGCCGAGCACGGCTCCGTGTTCGGCTGGTTGGTCCCGACGAGCAACACGCCCCTCACGAGCTGCGGGTCGACCGTGACGCGCTCGCCCGGCGAAGCGTTCGCCGGATTGAAATCCACGTACCAGCCGTTCTTCGTTGACCAGTCGACCGCGTTGTTCGAAACGGTGCGGTCCGTGGCACCGACCAAAATGAGCGTTTGTTGCACCAGGTTCGCCGCGGGCAGACGCAGGTCGCCGAGGTCGGCGCCCGTGCCTAGGTCCTTGAAGCCGTAGACCGTCTGCTGGAATGCGCGGTCTTCAGGCGGAACGAGCGTCGCCGGATCCTGGAGATCGGACGCGCCGAGCATGCGGCCGGTGGCCACGTAAACCACGTTGAAGCCGGCGGCAAAGCGGGTGACGTCCACACGCGTCGTGACCGACTGCGGCCTGGGCGGGGAGCTGCCGTCGAAGAGCTGGCCTATGCGCTTGGTGCTCATGTTACTCATGTCGACGCGCCAGACGTTGCCCAACAGGTCGCCGCCGTAGACGAACTCGGCCGTATTGTTCACCGAAAAATTGGCGGCGTAGCCGGTGAGATGCGCGAGCCCGCTGGGGGTGGTCGTGTCGCCCTTGCCGGTGTCCTTCTTGTCCTCGATTTTTCCGTCCTCGATATTGATGACGTAGACGTAGCCCTTGCCGTCTCCGGGCGAGACGTTGTTGTAGCCGGAGCCCGCGATCACCACCCATTTATCAGTGTCCTTTGCCCACTTGGTGATGATCGGTTCGCCGAAGGTGAAGCCGATGTTGTCGTCCTTTTCGGCGCAGAGGCTCGAGTCCTGGCAGACCTCCCACAGCCCCTTGGGATTGTTGGGGTCCGTGATATCGAGCGCGTACCAGCCGCGCCCGCCGGCGTTAAGGCCGCCCACGAGCACGGTCTTCCACTGGTTCACGCTCTTGAAAAACACGTCCATGACGGAGGGCGAGCCGTCCACGAAGTAGCGGTGCTGGGTGTCGTAGTTGCTGACCGCGAGCTTGTGCATTTCGGGCATCACGATGCGCGGCACGTAGGCCCACAGCTCTTGCCCGGTGTCGCCGTTGAACGCGTGCAGCATGCCGTCGTTGGCGGCCACGTAGAGCACGCGCTGGCGGCTCGCATTCGCGAGCTTGAACGAGGCGTAGTCCGGGGTCTCCGCGTCCGCGTACTGCAGGATGGGCGCGCCCACGAACGCGGGTTTCGAGCTCACGGTGTCGCCCAGCACGTTCTCGCGGGCGCGATAGACATCGCTGTTTCCGCTCTGACCGCGCAGCCAGTTCACCAGGTTCGTGCCGTCGTTGAGCCGAACCTGGTCTGCAGGCGTCATCGCCGGCAAGGCGGCGAGGCACTGCGGCAGCGTGCCGCACTTGTTGTCGAAGAACGCCATTTCCTGGGCCGTCAGGTTCGCGTAGAGGAAGTCCTTCAGCTTGGTCGCGCTGCCGGAGTCAAACGTCAGGATCTTGCGCGTGTCGGTCGCCAGGTTCACGCGGGCGTTGAGCTGGCCGCTCGCGGACCAGACGATGCCCGGGATGACGGCACCCGTGGTCGTGTCGATTTCCTCCGCCACCACTTCCCCGTCCCATTTCCCGGTGCGGTAGGTCGAGCTGAAGATGAAGTTGTCGGTCGGGGTGATGTTCGGCGTGCTGGTTGCCGAGGCGGCGGCCGCGCCGGTCACGACCTTGATCGAGCTCAGCGCTTCGAGGAGCCCGCTCTGCAGGCTGCCCGGGTCCTTGGCGCTGAAGTAGTGGCCGCGCCCGTTGACGGCGGCGTGCCACAGGTCGTCCAGCGTCGAGGGGTCGTTTTGCGTCACTTGCGGCCAGTTGCACGTGCCGCTCTTCCAGGAGCAGCCCGAGGGATCGCCGTTCTTGATCTTGGCGAAGTCGCCGATGAGCGCTGTTTCGTAGTCCGGCCGGTAATTCATCAGCCCGTCGAGCCCGAGGCCGAGAGTGAACGTCACCATGTGCTGGTGCGGCGCATCGGGCTTCTGGCCTGTCAACGGCACGTTGTTCTTCTCCACCGGGTCCGCGCCCGTGCGGAGATCGGTCTTGTAGTAGTACATCGCCACGTCGGCGAGCGTGTCGGCCGAGCCCGTGCCCGAGCCCGCGGTGCCGCCCAGGTTTCCATCGTAAGCGCCCACGGCGCGGAGCGAGAAGCCCGAGTCCGCGTTGTCCTGGTCGCCGATCGAGCCGGCGCTAATGTTCTTGCCAACGTTGTTGTTCCAGTAGCCGTCGGTCGTGAGAATCGCGAAGTTCTGCTGGCAGCTGTACTGCATCGGGTCATCCGGCATGAAGCTGTTGATGTCGTCGGTCTTGCCCGCGTAATGGCGTCCGACGCGAGACAGCGCCTCGCGCAGCGGCGTGCCGGACCCGGGGACCTGCGCATAGAACTTGTCGAACCAGTCCTTCTTGTGCGTCGGCGTGAACTTGTCGATCTTGAGATACTTGGCGCTATCGCTCGCGTTGATCGTGAGGAAGCCGATGCGGTAGTGGTCGTCCATGAGGGAGAACGTGCGCCCGGCGGCGGTCTTCATGAGCAGCATGCGCTCGCGATAGTAGGTGTACCAGTTGGCAAAATTCTGCAATTCTTCCGCGTAGGTGCAGCTCGGCGCCGCGGCGCAATCGGTGCGGTTGGGCCGGTTGCCGTAGGTCGCGGTAGCGGGCACGATGTCGGTGCGCGTGATGTTCCCTAACCGCGGGTAGCGGAAGGTCGAGCTCCACTTAGCCTGGCACTTGTTGGCGCCGGAAACTGCCTTCGGTTCTGCCGCACTGTCTTTTCCGTCCCGGTCATCGCACCAGCGCACCGGCGCTGGCACCGTGAACAACCCAGTCGGCGCGGTCGCGAGCGTGCAGTCAACCAGGTTTACATCCTTGCAGTGCTCGCGCGGGGTAATCTCGTAGTAGTACGGATTGCTCTCGTCTTTAAAGACTTCGTAACGGAACTTGTTCGTGGGATACCCCC
>JAQBFV010000084.1:0-8667 GCA_032123035.1 Betaproteobacteria bacterium
CGGATCGCAGAGGCAATGCGAGACGCGCACAATCCCGCCCTCTACAGAGGGTTTATCGTCAATCGGGTAGGCGCTGTGATCTGATAAAATTTCCGCCTTCGGAGAGGTGGATGAGTGGTTTAAGTCGCACGCCTGGAAAGCGTGTGTACGGTGAAAGCCGTACCGCGGGTTCGAATCCCGCCCTCTCCGCCAAGAAAACGGGCCAATAGCCCGTTTTCTTAAAACATGGATCTTCAGTTAACTGGCAAGACTGCTTTGGTCACCGGCGCGTCCCGCGGCATCGGCCGCGCGATCGCATTGGGACTTGCGCGTGAAGGCGTCAAGCTCGCTGTCGCCGCGCGCCGCGTCAATCTCCTGCAGGAACTCGCTCAGGATATTGCCGCCCAACGGGGGAGCGAGCCGCTCGTGCTCGAGTGCGATCTCTACCAGGAAGGCTCGGCCGAGAAGCTCGCGGAAGCCGCGACGGCGGGCCTCGGCCGTGTTGACATCCTGGTCAACGCCGCCGGCGGCAGCCGCCCCTTCCCTTTCGAAGCCACCAAGGAGCAATGGGCCGAGGGCATGCTGGTCAACTTCATCCGCCTGCGAGAACTCTCGCACGCCGTCGTTCCGGACATGAAGACGCGCGGCTGGGGCCGGATCGTCAATATCACCGGTTCCTCTGAGCCGCGCAGCATCAACGCGGCCAATTCCGCCAAGGCGGCCGTTCACGCGTGGGCGAAGGGGCTTTCCCGTGAAATGGCGCCGCACGGAATCACCATCAATTCGATCCAGCCTGGCCGCATCATGAGCGAGCAGATTGTGCGCATGCATCCGACCGACGAGGATCGCCAGCAGTTCGCGCGCCAGAATATCCCCGCCGGAAGGTTCGGCGAGCCCGAGGAGCTGGCAAATCTGGTCGTGTTCCTGTCCTCTCCGGGCGCGGGCTACATCACCGGGACGGTCATCCCGGTGGACGGCGGAATGAGCCGGTTCGCGTTCTAACGGCGCGTATCAAAAATCAAGAACATTAGCCGCAGATAAACTCCGATTCAGATTCATCAATCGCAAATCGTGGGTAGCAACGAGATCCGATTCACGATTTACAGCAGCCTGAAGCGCCAAGACGCCAAATACGACAAAACGAGTTTACGGAAGACGACTACGCGGGGACGCGCTTGGCTGCCTGGGAAGGCATGAAGAGCGCGGCGACGAACATGGTTGTGGAGATTGCAGCGAGCACGAAAAACAGGTACCTGAAATCGCTGCTGTAGCGATACATGATCGCGATCAGCGGCACGGCCAGCGCACTTGCGCCAAACGAGACGACGTAGCGCACCGCCAGCGCCCGCGCGCGCCAGCGTTCATCGGTATAAGCCGCCACCATCGCGTCGTTGATCGGGATCTGACCGAAGATGAAGAACATCATTGCCAGTGCGGTAAGCAGCATCAGGTAGTTGTCTGAGAACGCTGCGGCTAGAAGCAACGGGACCTGTAGCCCCACCACCGGCACGAGCACACCCTTGATCGTGCCGCGATCGAGCAGGTGCCCGACCACCAGCTGGGCCATCGCCGCGAACATGTAGACACCCGAGACCAGAACACCGATGCCGAGCGTCGTGTCGACGAGTGCGGTGAGCCTTTCATCGAAGATCTTGGGCATCGCAACAGTGGTGGAGTTGAAGATAATGCCGCCGCAAAGTGTCGTGACGAGCAGGATGAAGAACACCCGCACGAGTAGCGCACGCGGGAAGACCTGTTTCGCTCCGCCTTTCCTGCCATTGCCGTTATTCGGACCTCCGGCACGAGCGCAGCAAACGCGACGCCGATAACGATCGAGACGATCCCAGGAACGATGAACGCCACGCGCCAACTGAACCAGTGCGCGAGTGCGCCGGCAATGAGCGCCGCAAAGGCCACCCCGAGGTTGCCGAAGACACCATTGACACCCAGCACGCGCCCGACCTTGTCCCGGCCGCTCACCAGCATCGCAATGCCGACCGGATGATAGATCGCGCCGAACGTCCCGATTAGCGTGATGCCCGCGGCGACCTGCCAGGGCGTGCGGGTAAAGCCAGTGAGCACGGACGCCGCCCCGATCCCGACGAAGAAGACCACCATCATGCCGCGCCGGCTCCAGCGGTCCGCGAGCCAGCCGGCCGGTATCGATCCTGCGCCGAACATGATGAAGCCGCCCAGCGCAAGCGGCAGCATCTCGCTGTAAGGCCGGCCGAACTCCGGTGCCATCGCGAGCACCACCGTCGGGAAGATCAGCAGAAAGAGGTGGTCGAGAGTGTGCCCGACGTTCAGGAACAACTGATTCCGGCGCGACTGCTCCACGTGGCTCCTTACGGGGCCCGGCCCCTCACTCAGCCGCGCAGTTTAACCCGCCCCCTCGCAGTTGAAAACAGCGGCAAAAGATGCGCCGGGAATTTAAGTCAGGCTCCCTTGCCGATAGCGGAGCGGATTTGCTCGAGTGCGCCGGGGTCCTCTATGGTGGTGAGGTCGCCGGGATCGCGCCCCTCGGCCAGCGCCTGTATCGAGCGGCGCAGCAGCTTGCCGGACCGGGTCTTGGGCAGGAGGGTGACAAAATGGACCCGTGCCGGGCGCGCGATCGCCCCCAGCAGCTTGTCGATCGTGTCCATCACCGCCTTTTCCTCCCCCGCACGCGATTCGGGCGTGGCGATCCTGCCCGCATCCTTGACCACCGCGAACGCGAGCGGCACCTGCCCCTTGATCGGGTCGGCGACTCCCACCACTGCGACCTCGGCGATGTTGGGATGCGCCTGCACCGCTTCTTCGATTTCCCGCGTACCGAGGCGATGACCCGCAACGTTGATGACGTCGTCGGTCCTGCCGAGGATAAAGTGGTAGTTATCCTCGTCGCGGATGCCCCAGTCGAAAGTCGAATAGACGAGCTTTCCCCCGAAACTCGTGAAGTAGGTCTTCACGAAGCGCTCGTCGTCGCCCCATACCGTGGACATGCAGCCCGGAGGCAGCGGCGGAACGATCGCGACGACGGCCTTTTCGTTGGGGGCCGCCTCTGCCGCATCCGCCTCCCGCAGCAGGCGCAGGTCATAGCCATACACCGGGAAGCTGGGGCTGCCGAATTTAATCGGCGTGTTCTCTACGCCCGGCACGCTTGACAGGATCGGCCAGCCAGTCTCGGTCTGCCAGTAGTGATCGATCACGGGCTTGCCGAGCATCTCGCTGAACCAGCGGTGCGTGGGTTCGTCCAGCGGCTCGCCTGCGAGAAAGAGGTGCCTGAGGCAGCTGAGATCATACTTTTTCAGGAATGCCGGATCCTGCTTCTTCAAGACTCGGGCCGCCGTCGGCGACGAGAACATCACGGTCACGTTGTTGTCCGTGACGATCTTCCACCAGATCCCGGCGTCGGGACGGGTGGGCAGGCCTTCGTAAAGGATCGTCGTCATGCCGTAAATCAGCGGCCCGTAGACGATGTAAGAATGCCCGACCACCCAGCCGATATCGGAGGTCGTGAACATGGTCTCGCCCGGCGCGCCGCAGTAGATGTGCTTCATCGACGCGGCCAACGCGACCGCGTATCCTCCGACGTCGCGCTGCACGCCCTTGGGGTGCCCGGTCGTGCCCGAGGTGTAGAGAATGTAGGACGGCTCGTTCGACTCCAGCCAGGTCACGGAAACCTGATCACTCATGTGCTGCGCACGCAGCTCGGCGTAGTCGACATCGCGCCCTGCCGCCAGCTTCAGCTCCTTGTCGAGCCCGCGGTTGAGGATGAGCACTTTCGCGGGCGGTGATTTCGAGAGTTTGATCGCCTCGTCGTACATGGAGCGGTACAGCATCGCGCGGCCGCCGCGCAAGCCGCCGTCCGCCGTAATCATGAGCTGGGGCTGCGCGTCGTCGATGCGGGCGGCAAGGCTGTGGGCGGCGAAGCCGCCGAATACCACCGAATGGATTGCCCCGAGGCGCGCGCAAGCCAGCATGGCGAAAACGGCTTCCGGGACCATCGGCATGTAGATGAGCACGCGGTCGCCCTTGCCGACGCCGAGCGCCCGGATCATGCCCGCGCAGCGATTCACCTCGGCATGCAGCTCCCGATAGGTGTAGGCATGCTCCTGACCGGTCTCGGTCGAGATGTAGATCAGGGCCTTCTGCTCGCCGCTCGCCGCGAGGTGGCGGTCGACCGCGTTATGGCACAGATTGGTAAGCCCGCCCACGAACCACTTCGCAAACGGCGGCCGACTGTAATCGAGCACTTGCCTGAATGGCTCATGCCAGTCAATGAGCTGCGCCTGCTCCCTCCAGAACGATTCGGGTTGCTCGATCGAGCGGCGGTGGAAATCCTGATAGGTGCTCATGCTTGCCTCCCCCTCATGTCACGCATCATCAAAGCTTCACGACGGTGCGCCCGCGCACCTGCGCTTTTAGCATCCGGTCGAACAAGCCCGGGACCTCGTCGAGCGCAATGGTGTGGGCGATCGCCGACAGGTGGCGGGGCTTGAGATCCGAGGCGAGGCGGCCCCAAACTTTGCGGCGCAGCGGCATCGGTGTGAAGCCCGAGTCGACGCCGATCAGGCGCACGCCGCGCAGGATGAATGGCAGCACCGTGGTCTTGAGCTCGATGCCGCTCGCGTTCCCAAAACTCGCGATGAGCCCGCTTTGCTGCATCGTGCGGGTGAGCCACGCCAGCTGCTCCCCGCCCACCGAATCGAACGCGGCGGCCCACATCGGTTTTTCCAGCGGGCGCGTTCCCAGCTCGAGATTCTGGCGCGACAGGACTTCCGCCGCCCCGATCTCCTTCAGGAATCCCGCCTCGGCTTCCTTGCCCGTGAGGGCAACCACGTGATACCCGAGAGGGGCGAGCATATCGATCGCCAGTGTCGCGACGCCACCGGTCGCGCCGTTAACGAGAACCTTGCCGTTCGCCGGGGCCAAACCGTTCAGCTCGAGCAGCTCAATGGCGAGCGCAGCGGTATAGCCCGCGGTGCCCAGCGCCATGGCCTCGAAGGTGGTAAGCCCTTCGGGCAGCGGCACCACCCAATCCGCCGGCACGCGGCAGGTTTGCGAGTAGCCTCCGTCGTGCCCCACGCCGAACTCGTAGCTGGTGCAGATCACAGCGTTACCGGCCTTGAAGCGCGGGTCGCTCGAGGACACGACCTTACCCGCCGCATCGATACCGCCGATGCGCGGGAACGCGCGGATGATTTTGCCGGTGCCGGTCGCGGCAAGCGCGTCCTTGAAGTTCACGCTCGAGTACTCGGCGCGGAATACCACCTCACCCGGGGAAAGCTCGTCGAGCCGCGCCTCTACGAGCCGCCCGGCGACCTTGTCGTTCTCGCTGAAAATGCGAAATGCTCTGAATGTTTCCACGTTTCCTCCTTTGGCGCTAGCGCAGTCGCAACCCGCTGTTCACCGCTCACGCGTTCTGCGGCACGCGCGGTTCGCTCAGGTATTCGACCGTCTGCATCTCCGCAAGACGACTCGTCGTGCGGTCGAACTGGAAGATCATCGCCTTCAGCTGCGCGTCGTGCGACCGTGTATCACGCAGGAGCAAATGGTCCGCTGGCGCTTCGGCTGAGAGAATGAGTTTCACGCGCTGGTCGTAGAGCACGTCGACCAGCAGCGTGAAACGCCGCGCCTCGTCCGCCCGCTCGAGCCCCATCCGTGGCACGCCCGCGACGATGATCGTATGAAACCGCTTGGCAAGATCGAGGTAATCATTCTGGGAGCGCCCCCAGCCACAGATGACCTTGAAATCGAACCACACCACACCTGCGGCACGATGCCGGTAGGGGATGATACGACCCTCGACGTCGAGCTCGTGAAACTCCTCCTCCACTTCGGCGATCTTCTCGAACGCGCGCATCAGGGCCCGGTCGCTTTTCGGCGTCAGTGGCGAATGATAGGTCCTGACCTGCTGGAGCGCCCGCTTGCGGTAGTCGGCGCCTCCATCGACGTGAACCACGTCGAGCCGTTCATTGAGCAGCGCGATGGTAGGAAGGAAATCCTCGCGCTTGAGCCCGCCCTTGTAAAGCTCGTCCGGATGATAGTTGGAAGTCATGCAGTAGACCACACCGCGCTCCATTGTCCGTGTGAGCAGGCGACCGAGGATCAGGGCATCGGCGACATCGGAGATGGCGATCTCGTCTAAACAGATTAGCCGATAACGGCGCGCGATACGGTCCGCCAGCGCGTCGAGCGGATTGGGCCTGCCCTTGAGCTCATCGAGCTCCCGATGGACATCGCGCATGAAATGGTGGAAGTGCACCCGCCGGCGACGAACGAGCGGCAGGCAGCGGTAGAAGCTGTCCATGAGGAACGTCTTGCCCCGACCAACGTCACCCCAGAGATAGACTCCACGCGGCAGCACCGGCCGAACCACCAGCCGCTGCAACGCCGTCTGGCGCCGGCGTTTGTAAGCCGACCATTCCTCGAAGAGCTGTTGCAGGCGCAGGACCGCGAGGTGCTGCGAATCGTCCTCGACAAAGCCGCGTCTCTTGAGCGCCTCCTCGTAGAGCTCGAGGACCGAGGCCGGCTCCCGTGACGTTGGCGGAACGGTATCTGACGGCTTGAGAGCATCTTTAGCCATCAGCCATCCCGATCCCCGAGCCGGTCTTAATAAGAAGCCGTCTCAACGCGCGCTCTAGAAATTAAGGCTGCGCTTGGCGACGCCCAGCGCAGCCTCCTTCATCGCCTCGGAGAGAGACGGGTGCGCGTGGCAGATCAACGCGATGTCTTCTGCGGTGGCGTTAAACTCCATCGCCACGACCGCCTCGGAGATCATCTCGGACGCCATGGGACCAATAATGTGCACGCCGAGAATGCGGTCAGTCGCCACGTCCGCCAGAATTTTGACGAATCCCCGCGTGTCGCCAAGAGCCCGGGCGCGGCCATTGGCCATGAACGGGAACGACCCCGCGCGGTAGGCGACACCCTCGCTTTTCAGCTGCTGCTCGGTCTTCCCAACCCATGCGATTTCCGGTGCGGTATAGACCACCCACGGCACGGTGTTGAAATCGACGTGCCCGTGCTGGCCGGCGATACGCTGTGCGACCGCAACGCCCTCCTCTTCCGCCTTGTGCGCGAGCATGGGACCGCGCACGACATCACCAATAGCCCAGACGTTCGGCAGATTCGTGCGGCAATCGGCGTCCACCTCGATGAAGCCGCGCAAATCGAGCTTCAGGCCGGCCGCGCCTGCGTCCAGTCCATCGGTGTTCGGGATACGCCCGATCGATACGATCAGCCGGTCGCACTCGAGCTTGTGCGCGCCGCTCGTGGCGGCGTACTCAAGACTGACGCCTTTCTTGGCCGCCGTAATGCGGCTTATCTTGGCGCCGAGCACGATGTGGAGTCCCTGCTCTTTCGTGAAGATCTTCCAGGCCTCTTTGGCCACCGTCTCGTCCGCCGCGGGCAGGAACGTATCCAGCATCTCGAGCAGCGTCACGTCGGCTCCCAGGCGGTGCCATACACTGCCCATTTCGAGGCCGATGACACCGGCGCCGACGATCCCGAGCCGCTTCGGGACCTCGGTCAGCGCAAGCGCTCCCGCGTTGTCGAGGATCTGCTTGTTGTCGAACGGCGTCTCAGGCAGCGGGCGAGCCTTTGACCCGGTCGCCACGACAACGTGTTTTGCCGTCAGGGTCTCACCGGCCTGGCCCGACACCTTGATCTGCCAGGCCCCGGCACCGCCGCCGGCAAAGCTGCCGCGCCCATGCATAAACGCAACCTTGTTCTTTTTGAAGAGGTAGACGATACCCTCGTTGTTCTGGCGCACCACTTTGTTTTTGCGCTTGAGCATCTGCGCGAGGTCGAGCTCTACGCTGTTCACGCGTATCCCATGCTCGCCGAACGCGTGCATCGCGTGATCGTAGTTCTCGGAGGACTGAAGCAGCGCTTTCGAGGGAATGCAACCGACATTGGTGCAGGTGCCGCCCAGCGCCGGCTTGCCATCCGCCGTCGCCCACTCGTCGATGCAAGCGGCGTCGAGCCCCAACTGTGCGGCGCGTATGGCCGCAATATAGCCGCCGGGGCCGCCGCCAATCACCACCACATCAAACGATTTGTTCATATTCGCGAATAGTGAACGGTGAATAGTGAGTGGACTGACGCGGCTAGATCAGCAGCCTTTCCATTCACCATTCACCGTTCACCATTCACGCCTTTTCAGATGTCAAGGAGGATGCGGGCCGGATCCTCGAGCGCTTCCTTGATCGCGACGAGGGAGAGCACGGCTTCGCGGCCATCGATAATGCGATGGTCGTAGGACAAGGCGAGGTAGTTGACCGGGCGAATCACCACCTCACCGTTCTCGGCGACCGGGCGATCGCGTGTGGCGTGCACCCCCAATATCGCGCTTTGCGGCGGGTTGATGATGGGCGTCGATAGCATCGAGCCGAACACGCCTCCGTTCGAGATCGAAAACGTCCCGCCGGTGAGATCGTCAATGCCCAGCTTGCTTTCCTGGGCCCGTGTGCCAAAGTCGGCGATTCTCTTTTCGATCTCGGCGAGCGTGAGTTGGTCCGCATTCCGGATGATCGGGACTACCAGGCCGCGGGGGCTCGCCACCGCCATGCCGATGTCGTAGTAGCCGTGATAAACGATGTCGTTGCCGTCGATCGAGGCGTTGACTACCGGATAGCGCCGGAGCGCGTGGACCGCTGCCATGACAAAAAACGACATGAAGCCAAGCCTGACACCGTGCTCCTT
>JAQBFV010000085.1:0-17053 GCA_032123035.1 Betaproteobacteria bacterium
GGATATCTTGGTTTCAATGTTAAAGCGCACCGTATCGTTTCCGCTTTTCGCGACGAGCGCGAAGACATCGGCGAGGCGCGGGATGCGTGCACCGTCGACCGCCTGCTGCTCCGGCCAGCGCTTCGCGTAGGCGCTCGCGGGGTTGATGCGGCCCACATCATAGCGCTCCAGTTCATCGTAACTGAGGTCGCGAATGCGGGGACCGGGGTTCGTCAGCCAGTTCCCGTCGGGCCCGCGAGTCAGGTCTGGATTCAGGACGGAGTCGTGACTGACTACGACCACACCGTCTTTTGTGACCGCGCAATCCATCTCGAGCGTGGTGACGCCGATTGAGAGCGCGCGGGCGAAGGCCGCCAGTGTGTTCTCGGGCGCGAGCCCTCGCGCCCCGCGGTGGCCTTGTATATCGAGCGCTTTGACAGAGCCTGTCATAATGACCGACGCGGCGATTATTAATCCGCCAACTGCGTTAATGGTGAATAGTGAATGGATAGAACCCCGACCCCATAACGGATTATCGCTTCAGTCCATTCACGACTCACCAATCACGATTCACCGGGGTAATCAGCCGCCGCCGGGCGCAAGCCCCGTCATCCGCCATCCCCCTTCGGTCTTGACGAAGCAGGCAGCGTGCTCGACCGGGCTGCGTATCTGTTCTTCCGGAACATAACCCTCGCCGTTCCTTACTTTGACTTTTACCCAGCGCTGATTCACGTCCGCGGCCTTATCGCTGACCTCCCAGTCGGAGATGGTGACGATGTCGTAGGAGAGCACCTGCACCGTCGCCGACTTCGACGACGACGCCGTTTTTACCAGCACCCCGCGCGCGACCGCCGCGCCGTGCTGGAGCGGATCCAGGTCCGGCGGCCACTTCGCGAGCAGATACGGCGCACACAGCTCGCGGCGGCCTTTATCACGCACGACGTAGGCGGAACCCAGGAAGAGCGCCGAGCGCAGCGCGTGCCACAGCGGGCCGTTCTCGGCATCGATGTCCCATTGTTTTCTGAATTCCGCGGCGCCGCGGGGCGCTTCGAGGCTGGTGCGCACGTCCTGCGCGAGGATCCCCATCACGTGTTTACGGTCGCGCGTCTGCACGGCGTTGAGCAGCCGGTTGCGGAAGCTGACCCAGGACGGGTCGCGCGCGGCTTCGTCCACGGGCTCGAGCCGGCCCACCTGGCCGAGCGCGGGCGCTGGCGGCAGGCCAACCAGCATGGCTACCAGAACGCAGGGCAGCGCGAGCTTTGCGCTCATTTGCCCTTGAAGTCACCGGCGCGCTTCTCGAAGAAAGCGCCGAGCGCTTCGAGGTGGTCCCCCGTCTTCTGCAATATCGCCTGGAACGATGCACAGGCCTCGAGATGGTCCTCGAGATTCTGTTCCTGAGCCAGCCTGAGCGTGCGCTTGGCGTAGCGCACGGCCAGCGGCGGCTTTGCCGCGATCTGCGCGGCGATTTCCTGCGCGCGCGGCATGAGCGCCTCCGGCTCGGTCACCTCGAGCAGGATGCCGATGGTGCGCGCCTCGTCGGCCTTGATGACGCGCCCCGTCAAGGTCAGCTCGGCGGCGCGTTGTGCCCCAACGAGGCGCTGGAGAAACCAGGCGCCACCGTCGCCGGCAATCAGGCTCAGGTTGATGAAGGATTCGCCGAACTGCGCACGGGTCGAGCCGATACGGATATCGCACATATTCGCGAGGTCGAAGCCTGCGCCCATTGCCGGGCCGTTTACCGCGGCAATAATGGCGATTTCGGCGCGGCGCATGGCCAGTGGAATGCGCTGAATGCCGCGGCGGTAGTGCTGCTCGAGCTCAAAAGGCGCTGCAGTGCCGGAACGCTCGCGCATCACCTTGATGTTGCCTCCGGCGGAGAAGGCGCTGCCGGCGCCGGTCAGAACCAGCACCGAAAGGTCGTCGCAGGCATTCGCCCATTCCAGCGTCGCACAAATGTCGTCAACGAGGCCGGTCCCGGTGAGCGTGTTGCGTACATCGTCGCGCTGCAGCGTGAGTACCGCCACGCGCCCGTCGCGAGCGAGCGTGGCATCCTTGAGGGTCGGCGGGCTGGTGTTGCTCATCTGATAGCGAGAAGAAAAGCGGTTGCCGCAAGCGCCTTATGTTACGCAGCGCAGGCGGCAGGCACAACCTGCCGTGCTATACTCGCCGCGGAATTTTTCGCGGGACATCGTAAACCTTCGCACGCGCAAGCGCACCCATGGCACGTATCGATATCAAGTCCGAAATCACCGGAACGGTCTGGAAGGTCACGACGGGGCCCGGAGACAAGGTCGACTCCGGCGACACGCTGCTCATCATCGAGTCGATGAAGATGGAAATTCCGGTGATGACAGAGGATGCCGGAACGGTCGTGGAAATCCTCGTCAAAGAGAAGGACGCTGTGGCCGAAGGCCAGGTCGTCGCCGTCCTCGATGGCTAAAACGTGTCTCAAAAACCGACAGACATTCTTAGCCGCAGATAAACGCAGATAAACGCGGATCAGATCTGTAATTCGTGAAAAGTCGATGGGTGCACCCCTCGCGCGGTCCGCGGCGTTTTTTCCATTCACCATTCACGCTTTTTCCAGTAGCTTGATGGCGGCGTCGCGCGAATCACGGACGCGTCGCTCCGCGGCGTGCTGGGCCGCTTCCCCGTCTCCCTCGCGGATGGCCCGCACCAGCTGCTGCCAGTGCTTGAGAGATTGACGTCGCCGTTCCGGAGTGGAAAGGCCGAGCCGCGAGTAACGCAGGGTTTGCAGAGCGAGCGAGCCGAGGATGCTGCTTAGCCGCTTGTTGGGTGTCGCCTCGTTGAGCAGCCGGTTCAGTTCAAACACCGTTTCGACGTAACGCGCGCCGTCGCCCGCCTCGCGCACGAGACGGGCGAGCTTGCCGACCTCGGCCTCGATCACCGGCAGAAAGTTCAGCCGCGCCGGGTGGTCGGCGAGCTGGCGGTCACGCAATCCGTTGAGCACCGCGCGAATGTCGAAGATCTCTCGCACCTCATCGACCGAGAGATTGGTGACCTGCGCGCCGCGCCGCGGCAGGATGGTGACCAGGCCTTCCTTCTCCAGCAGGCGTAGCGCTTCGCGCACCGGTCCCCGGCTCACCGCGAACTCCGCGGCGACGGCCTGCTCGAGTACGCGCTGTCCCGGTCCGTAAGCGCCGCTCGCGATGCGTCGCGAAAGCTCCGCGGCGATCTGCTCGGACAAAGATTGGGTGAGTGAGGTCGCGCCGGCCGGCTCGCTCCAGCCGCGCGCCTCAAGGGGGCGCGCCATGCGGGGACGATACTGGCCGCTTGTCATATTGTCAACAATCTTATTGACAACAATAAGGGCTATGCCTACCATGACTTTCCCCGCGCCGTCGTGCGCAGCCCGGCGTTCCCAATCCCATGAGCTCGATGCCCGAGATCGAGGAAATTCTTCGTCGCCGCAATCTCGCGGAGGCCTGTGGCGGAGCCGCGGCAGTGGCAAAGCATCACGCGGCCGGCAAGTTCACCGTTCGCGAGCGGATTGCCCGGTTGCTCGACGCGGGCTCGTTCCAGGAAGTTGGCAAACTGGCGGGACGCGCGAGCTACGATGCCGCCGGCAACCTCACGGCGTTCGAACCCGCGCCGTACGTCATGGGCATCGGCAGGATCGACCGCCGTCCAGTAGCGGTGGGGGGGGAGGACTACACGATCCGCGCCGGAACGGGCTTTGGCTCCGACCGCCGCAAAGGCGGCCAGGGCGGGTTTATCGAGGATCTCGCCTATGAGTACCGCATCCCGCTCGTCAATCTGATCGACGGCACCGGCGGCACGGTCAACACCGCGAAGCGTAAGGGCTACACGGTCGTGCCTGGCTACGGCCAGGACGGCTGCGAGCGCTCGACCCAGCTGCTCGGGATCGTGCCGGTGGTCTCGGCGGTCATGGGCACCACGGCAGGCGGGCCGTCCATGCGCGCGATCCTCTCGCACTGGTCAATCATGGTGAAGGGTACCGGACAGATCTTTGCCGCAGGCCCTCCCGTGGTCGAGCGTGCGTTTGGCGTGCAGGTTTCGAAGGAAGAACTGGGCGGAACGCGGGTTGCGGTGGACACCGCCGGCACGATCGACAACGCAGCGGAAAACGAAGAAGACTGCTTCCGGCAAATCCGCCGCTTTCTATCCTACATGCCGACCAATGTCTGGGAGCTGCCGCCCGAGGTGGCGAGCGGGGACCCGGTCGACCGCTGCGAGGACGAGCTGGCGTCCATCGTCCCGCGCTCCGGCCGCGAGGCCTACAACATGAAGAAGCTGGTCGAGCTGGTGGTAGACCGCGGCTCGGTTTTCGAGCTCCAGCCCAGCTTCGGCCGCGCCGTCATCACGGCGTTCGCGCGCATGGATGGCAAGGTGGTTGGGGTGATCGCCAACAATCCGATGTTCGGCGGGATCATGGACTACAAGGCGGCGCGCAAACAGGGCCACTTCATCGAGCTCTGCGACATGTTCAACATCCCGCTCATCTTCTTCGCCGATATTCCGGGCCTGATGGTCGGCGCTGAATCCGAGGCGGACGCCATCCTGCGCGAAGGCGTGCGCGCCCGTTTTATCGGCTTCCAGGTGAGCGTGCCGGTCTTCACCGTGATCGTGCGAAAATGCTACGGCGTGGCCGGCGGCGGCGTCATCGACCGGGGCGGGCTTAATTTCAAGATCGCATGGCCTTCCGCCAACTGGGGGTCGCTGCCGCTCGAAGGCGGCGTCAAGGCCGCCTACCGGGGCGAGATCGAGGGTGCGACCGACCCTGCGCAGCGCGAACGCGAGATCGAAGAGGAACTGCGCCAGCTCGCATCGCCGTTCCGCACCGCAGAAGCGTTCGCGGTCGAGGACTTGATCGACCCGCGCGAGACACGGCCTTATCTGTGCCAATTCATCGACGCGTTACAGCCGCGGTTGAGAACGCAGCTGGGGCCGAAGTACAAAGCGGGCGTCCGGCCTTAGCTTCAAGGGCGTGACGACAGACGACAGACGACAGACGACAGACGACTGAAAAGTGAAAAGTGAAAAGTGAAAAGTGAAAAGTGAAAAGTGAAAAGTGAAAAGTGAAAAGTGATAGGTGACGAGTGTCGGATGGGGCGTAACCGATAAGGAGGAGCGTGTAGATGCCGAAGCGGGAAATCGAAGGCGATTGGGTTCTCGGCTGGCCGGACCGGAAACGACCGGCGATCATACCGGGCAAGGATGCCGAAGGCCGCGTGATCAACGGTCGCGCGCCGGTGACTGAGCTCGCCGGCTTGATCACGCCGAACGAGGCGTACTACATCGTCAATCAACTCGAGGCGCCCGAGGCGGTGCATCCGGACGATTGGAAGCTTTCGATCAAGGGCGAGGTCGAGCGCCCGTTCGAGCTCGATTTCGAAAACCTCATGAAACTGCCTGGCCGCAGCGTGCGTGGGGTGACCGAATGCGCTGGCAACGACGCCGGCTTCTTCGACTATCTGCGCAAGGGCGCGAAGAAGCCCTCGCGCGTTAACCAGCAGGACATGCAAAAGCGCGCCGAGCAACGCGTGAAGGGCGAGCTCCCGTCCAGCGAGGAAATCAGCTCCGAGTCGACGACAACGTGCGCGGTGAGCGCGGGCGAGTTCACGGGCGTGCCCCTCGTGGAAGTGCTCAAGCGTGCCGGCATCAAGCCGGGTGCCGTCTGCGTGCGCGCGCAGGGATTCGATACCGGTCATCCGGACACGGCGGTGATCTATCGCTCGGTGGGGACCCGGGATTTCGAGATTCCGGACCCCGGCGTGATCCACTACGAGAAGGCGCTGCCGCTCGAGAAGGCGCTCGATCCAGACACGATCCTTGCCTGGGCGCAGAACGGCGAATACTTGTGGCATGTACACGGATCGCCCGTGCGCCTCATCGTGCCGGGATGGTCGGGCAACTGGTGGGTGAAGTGGGTCGAGGAGCTCGAAGTGATGAGCACCATGCCCACGCCCTTCTACCAGAGGGAGTACTTCGTTTACGGTGAATCGGCGCAGGATCCGAAAAAGCCACCTCTGATGGCCATGGGGGTGCGCAACATAATCACTGAGCCGCTCGACGAGGACTCACCGCTTCCGCGCGGCTCCCACATGATTCGCGGGCGTGCCTGGAGCGGCAAGGGTGCGATCACGCGCGTGGAGGTGAGCTTCGACGAGGGCAAAACTTGGACCGACGCTCATCTGGAGGAGCCGCGCGAGCGGTGGTTGTGGCGGCGCTGGTCATTTCTGTGGGAGGTAGACAAGCCCGGCCAGTACAAGATCATGGCCCGGGCCACTGACGAGACCGGCCGCGTCCAACCGCAGACCCCGTGGAATTTCCAGCGCAAGCACTTCGACTGGATCGTGCCGACGGATGTCACCATTGTTTAGTGAACGGTGAACGGTGAACGGTGATCAGTGACGAATCACGGATCACGGATCACGGATCACGGATCACGGTTTTTGAATATGCACATAGTCGTTTGCGTAAAACAGGTGCCGAACCCCGAGGCGGCCTTCAGCATGTTCAAGGTCGACGAGCAGGCTAAGAAGGTCATCCCGGCCTCGGGTCTGCAGATGGTCATGAGCCCGTTCGACGAACAAGCGCTCGAAGCGGCACTGCGCATCCGGGATGCAGGAAGCGACACGCGGATCACCGTCATGACCCTTGGGACGGAGTCCGTGCGCGCGGTCCTCAAGCATGGCCTTGCGATGGGCGCCGATGACGGCGTGCTGCTCGGGGACGCCGCTTTCCAGGATGGCGATGCCTACAGCACGGCCCGTGTTCTATCCGCGGCAATCGGCAAGCTCGGTGATTGCGATTTGGTGTTGACCGGCCGACAGGCGGCCGATTGGGACGCGGGCATCGTAGGTTGCGGAATCGCGGAGCTCTTGCACTTGCCGGTAATCACGTTCGCTCGCGACCTCAAAGTGAGCGACGACGTCGTGCGCGTCGAGCGTGTCGTGGAAAACGGTTTCGATGTAGTCGAGGCGCCGCTCCCGGCGGTCGTGACCGTTTCGAACGAGCTCGGAGCGGCCCGCACTCCGAGCCTGCGCGAAACCATGCGGGCTGCCCGCAAACCCATCGCGATCTGGTCTGCCGCGGATCTGGGCCTTGAGTCGAACGAAGTCGGCGCGGCTGGTGCGCGGCGCGTGCTGGACCGGTTGTTCGTCCCGCCGAAGAAAGGCGCGTGCGAGCTGGTGGACGGGGCAACGCCGGAGGAACAAGGTTCGAACCTCGCGCAGCGGCTGCTTCAGGCGAAACTGCTATGAGCGCGAACGGCGTCACGGTCGTTGCCGAGCTCGCTGCCGGAAACCTGACGGGGCTCTCCTGTGAGCTTCTCGGGCTGGCGCGGCGGCTTGCAGAGCGGATCGGCGGGCCGGTCTGCGCGGTCTGTCCCGGCGCAGACGAGCGGGCGGCGGCGGAACTGATTGCGCATGGGGCGGACCGGGTCTATGCGGCGGGCGAGCCGGCATTGGCGGATTACGACAGCGACGGCTGGACGGCCTGCGTGGCCGCGGCAGTGCGCGACGCTCGTCCGGCAGCCGTATTGATCGGCCATACCACGAGCGGTGCTGATCTGGCGCCGCGGCTCGCGTTTCGACTCGAGGCCGCGGTCGCGACGGGTTGTGTCGCCGTTGCAGTGGAGGGCGGCGCGCTGCGCTTCACCCGGCCGTGTTACGGAGGAAATGCGCGCGAGACGGTCTCCTTCAACACCCCTTTTGCAGTCGCCACGGTTCGCGCCGGCTGCTACGACGCGCTCCAGCGCGATCCACAGCGCGCCGGTGAGACCGCGACAATCGGGCTCGACAAGACGGCCCAACGCGCGCGAGTGCTCGAGCGCCAGCGCGATAGCGGTGGTGACGTGCGGCTGGAGGATGCTCGGGTCGTCATCGCGGGCGGGCGGGGGCTGAACGGCCCGGAAGGCTTTGAAGTGCTCGCGGAGCTTGCCAGCGAACTGCACGGAGCTGTCGGTGCCAGCCGCGTGCCATGCGATCTGGGCTGGTGCCCGCACTCGATGCAGATCGGGCTCACGGGCAAGACGGTGACACCGGAGCTCTATATTGCCGTTGGAATCTCCGGCGCGGGTCAACACATGGCAGGCTGCGGCAACGCGCGCAATATCGTCGCGATCAATACCGACGCCGACGCCGCAATCTACAAGGACGCGCGCTGGGGCGTGATCGGCGATTACAAAAAAATCATTCCCCCCCTCATCGCGGCGATCCGTGCGATTCGCTCCGGCGAGGCACAAGCAACTGAAACTGCAGATACACGCAGATGATTAGGGAACAGGAATGCATGGCGCGCTGTTTTTTCCATTCACCATTCACGCATTTTGACTCTTAGAGCGAGCGAGGATTCGAGATGGCTTTTGAAGCGTTATTGGCAGAGTACGAAGCGCGGCGCGCAAAGGCGCTCGCGGGGGGCGGCGCCGAGAAGTACGCCAAACGCAAGGCGGCTGGCGTCTGGAACGCGCGTGAGCGGATCGACTATCTCGTCGACCAGGGCTCGTTCATCGAGTCGGGCTTGTTTGGCTCCTCGGGCGTTTATCCGGAGCAGGAAAATGAAACCCAGACCGACGGCAAGCTCGCGGGCTACGCAAAGATCAGCGGGCGCGACGCGTGCGTGGTGGTGAACGACTTCACCGTAAAGGGCGCATCCACCAGCTCGACCAACGGCAAGAAGATCGCCCAAATGAAGCGAACCGCGACCGAGCGCGGCATGCCGTTGGTTGTGATCGGAGAGTCCACCGGTGCGCGGCTGCCCGACGCCATGGGCTCGCGCGGCATGGGTCAGCTGCTTGGGAATGACATCACGCAATTCCGGCGCCTGCGCGAGACACCGATGGCAGCTGCGGCGTTCGGGCCCTCGTTTGGTTCGTCGACCTGGCTCATGTGTCAGGCCGATTTCGCGGTGATGAAAAAAGGCGCGACGATGGCCGTGTCGAGCCCGGGGCTCGTGTCGATGGCCCTTAACGAAAAAGTGGACGCGGAGGAGCTGGGCGGTTGGCGGCTGCATGCCGAGACCACCGGCCTCATTGACCAGGCGGCCGATACCGAGGAAGAAGTTTTCGACGCGATAAAGAAGTTCCTCTCGTACCTGCCCAGCCATCACATGGAAGCGCCGCCCGATGCGGCGGTGCCCGCCGGTTCGGGTGCCGATATGGAGAAGGTCTTCTCCGTGCTGCCGGAGAGTCGCACGCAGGTATACGACATGAAGCGCATCATCCGGGCGATCGCCGACAAGGATACCGTGTTCGAGCTGAAACCGCGTTTTGGCAAGAGCGCGGTGACGGCACTCGCGCGCCTCGGCGGTAAAAGCGTGGGTATCGTCGCCAACAATCCGTTACATAGGGGCGGAGCGCTCGACGGCGATGCCTGCCGCAAGATCGTGGATTTCCTCGTGCTGTGCGACTCCTACAACGTGCCCCTCATGATCCTGGCCGACACGCCGGGCTTCCAGATCGGAACCGAAGCCGAGAAGGCGGGGGCGCCGGGCAAGATCATGAACTTCATGAACGCGATGACACTGGTCACGGTGCCGCGCGTATCCGTCATCATTCGCAAGAGCTATGGCCGCGCCTACGTCTGCATGGGAGGTGGCCGGCACTCCGATGAGATCGCGGCGTGGCCCACGGCCGAAGTGAGCTTCATGAGCCCCGAGTTCGCGACCAAGATCGTCCACGGCGTGGGGGCAGGCGAGCCGGGATTCGAAGAGGCGCTGGCCAAGATCCGGAAGGGCGCCGATGTCTGGGGGCTTGCCGCCGTTTACGCTGCGCAGGCAGTGATCCGGCCCGAACAGACGCGCGATTACCTGATTCGCATGCTCGACGTGCACCGGCTGCGGATCACGAAGGGCGTCGGGCAGCACTTGATGCGCGCCTGGCCCACTTCTTACTAACCGAGAAGTAATGATAAAGGGTGATGATAAAGGGTGATGAGAAATGGTGTTGAGAAAGCCGCACGGCCGACCTAACGTTTGGTCATCACCAGTATTCATCACCAGTACTCATCACTCTTGGCGGTAGGCGAGCGCGACTCGCAATTCCCAACACGTATATGCGCATCCATGTTCAATAAAGTTCTGGTGGCAAACCGGGGAGCGGTGGCGGCAAGGGTGCTGCGCGCGCTCTACGAGCTCGGCGTGAAGAGCGCGGCGGTGTACTCCGAGGCGGACTATGGCGCGCCCTATCTCGAACTCGCGAGCGAGACGTACGCGATTGGTGCGGCGCCGGCGCGCGAAAGCTATCTCAACCAGGACGCACTGCTTGAGGTGATCGGGCGTTCAGGGGCGGAGGGCGTGCATCCGGGCTACGGTTTTTTGTCGGAGAACGCCGACTTCGCGCAGCGTGTGCTCGATGCCGGCGCGCGCTTCATCGGTCCTTCTCCCAAGTGGATCTCGGCAATGGGTCACAAGACCCGGGCGCGCGAGCTCGCGGCGCACTACGGCATGCCGGTCGCGCGGGGCTCAGAGGTGCTGCCGGCGGAAAACGAAGCGGTGCTGGCCGTGGCGCGCGCAATCGGGTTTCCGGTGCTGGTCAAGCCCGCCGGTGGGGGCGGCGGCATCGGAACGCTGCCCGCCAAGGACGAAAGCCAACTCCTCGAGGCCGTCGAGCGCTCGCGGTCGATGGCTTCCCGCGGGTTCGGCAATGCCGAGGTGTACCTCGAGCGTCTGATCGAGCGGCCGCGCCATATCGAGTTCCAGATTTTGGGCGACACGCATGGCGGCGCGGTGCATCTTTTCGAGCGGGACTGCTCGACACAGCGGCGCAACCAGAAAGTGATCGAGGAAGCGCCGGCACCGGCGATCGCCCGCAGCGATGTGGAATCGATGGCTGCGCGCGTGGCATCCATCGTCCGCGAGATAGGATACGACAACATCGGTACGGTGGAGATGCTCTACGGCCCCGACGGCTCGTTCAGCTTTCTGGAAATGAACACCCGCCTCCAAGTTGAGCACGGCGTGACCGAGGAGGTGACTGGGGTGGACCTCGTCAAGGCGCAGGTACGCTGCGCCGCGGGCGAGTCGTTGGCAGAGATCCTTCCGCCGGCCATCGAGTTAAAAGGCCATGCGGTCGAGGCGCGGGTTTATGCCGAGGACCCGAAAAGTTTCTTTCCCTCTCCCGGCAAACTCAAAGTGTTCCGGCCGCCGCAGGATCCGGGCATTCGGGTCGAGACTGGCTATGCCGAGGGCCGCGACGTGACGCCGCATTACGACCCGATGATCGCCAAAGTGATTGTGCATGCCGCAACGCGAGCGCAGGCGATCGAGCGGCTGATCGAGGCGCTGGAGGTGTTCGAGATCCAGGGCCTCAAGAACAACATACCAGCGGTGCTGGCCGTGCTGCGATCGGACGCATTCCGCTCGGGCGAGGTGCATACGGGACTAATCCCGCAAGTGCTTGCTAAGAAATCTTAGCCGCAGATAAACGCAGATTGTTTAATAATTGAACCGCGGAGGCGCGGAGAGAAACAGAAACAGATTTGAACCGCCATGACACCAAGCGCGCCAAGAAATCGTCGATTCACGATTCACGGAATTTAATGAACCGCCGAGACGCCGAAAAAATGGGATCAAGACGGAACCGCCATGACGCTAAGGCCGCGAAGAAGAATGAAACTCGATTCACCATTCACCATTCACGCCTTTATTTCGTGTGATTCCGCGGTTGTGATGATTCTTCAGGATATCGAATGGATGCACGGAGCCTAATCGACGAAGCGCGAAGGCAGGGGCGGGCGACGCTCGATGAGCCAGCCGGGAAGCGGCTGCTCGCCGCCTACGGCGTCGCCGTTCCTGCGTCGGTGATCGTGCCGGGCGCTGCGGAGGCCGCTGCAGCGTTCGAGCGCCTCAAGCCACCGGTGGTGGTCAAGGTCATGTCTCCGGACATCCTGCACAAGAGCGACGCGGGCGGCGTCAAGGTGGGCATTGGCTCACCGGCGGAAGCCGTCGCCGCGATCCAGGCCATGATGGTCTCCCCCGAGATCAGCGCATCACGGATCGACGGCTTTCTCATCGAGGAGATGGCGCCCATCGGTCAGGAGATGGTGATCGGGGGCCTGCGCGACGCGCAGTTCGGACCGCTCGTGATGGTGGGGCTGGGCGGAATTTTCGTCGAGGTGCTGGCGGATGTCGCTTTCCGCATCTGCCCGATTGAGCGGCGCGACGCCGAGGAAATGCTGGACGAGTTGAAGGGCGTGGCGATCCTCAAAGGCGCGCGCGGCAGAAAGCCGGTCTCGCGCGATGCAATCGTCGAGACGCTGCTCCGAATCGGCGGCGAGGGCGGGCTACTCATGGATCACGCGGCCGACATCAAGGAAGCGGACATCAATCCTCTCGTCGTCTCCGAAACGGGAGTGGTGGCCGTTGATGCTCGTTTCTTGCTTACAAAAGAGTGATGAGTACTGGTGATGAGTGCTGGTGATGAGAAATGGTGATGAAGTTCTTGAGCCAGTCCGCCGTGGTGCGATCGGTTTTTCATCACCAGTTTTCATCACCATTAATCATCACCATTTTCCATCACTATCTTGGTAACAGATGAGCGAGAGCATCCTCCAGGAATTCGGCCCGTTGTTTGCGCCAAAGACGGTGGCGGTCGTCGGCGCTTCAACGAAGGGGGCGGCGCTGCCCAATGTGTTCATTCGCCGTATACGGGAATTCGGTTATACGGGTGAGATCTATCCGATCCACCCCTCGGCCGCCGAGATCGATGGGTTGAAGGCCTACAAGAGCCTCGGTGAGACGCCACGACCGGTGGACTACGCTTACATAGCCATTGCCGCTGCCCAGGTCGCGCCGCTGCTCGCGGCTGGCAAGGGGCGGGTGCGCTTCGCACAGGTGATCTCGAGTGGTTTCGGGGAAGTCGACGAGGGCAAGGCGCTGGAGGAAGAACTGGCGGCGGCGGCCCGTGCCGCCGGCATGCGGCTCATCGGCCCCAACTGTCTTGGTATTTACACGCCCCGCGGCCGCGTGAGCTTTACCGAGATCGGCCCCAAGGAATTGGGGTCCGTGGGCATCATCTCGCAGAGTGGTGGCCTCGGCACCGACATCATCCGGCGCGGCTACGCGCGCGGCTTGAAGTACTCCGGGCTGATTACTGTCGGCAACTGCGCCGACGTCGAGCCGCACGAATTGCTTCAGTTTTATCTGGCGGATCCCGAGACCCGGGTCATCGGGATGTACATCGAAACCGCAAAGGACGGCCGGCGGATGTTCGAGATTCTTCGCGAGGCGCGAGCGAAGAAGCCCGTCGTGATTCTCAAGGGCGGTCGCACCCAACAAGGCTTGCTTGCCGCCGCCTCGCACACCGGATCGCTTGCCGGCGACGACCGGGTCTGGGTGGCGTTGTCGCGGCAGACAGGCTGTGTGTTGGTGAACACCCTCGACGAATTCATCGACGCGCTGCTTATCTTCCAGGCGCTCGCGCCGCACGCGCAGCGCCCGATGCGGCGCGTCGTGTTGTTCGGCAATGGGGGCGGCACCAGCGTTCTGGCGACGGACTACTATGCACGCCTCGGTCTCGACGTGCTGCCATTCGACCGTGCCGCAATCGACGCGTTGGCCGAACTGAAGATGCCGCCGGGAACGAGCATCACCAATCCCGTGGATTGCCCGGTGGGCACGCTGCAGCAGGAGGACGGCCGGGTCGCGGAGAAGATTCTCGATATCATCTACGAGAAGGGCGACCCGGACGTGTTGGTGATGCATCTCAATCTCTCAGCTTTCGTCGGCCGGACCAAGGACGAGGTGCTCGATAATCTCGTGCAGGTGGCGCTCCGGGTGCAGTCGCGGCACCCGGGCCGGGCGCATTTCGTGCTGGTGCTGCGTTCCGATGGCGACCCGCCGCTCGAAGAGCGCAAGCGCGCATTCCGCAGCACGGCCAATGCGCTGGGTATCCCGGTCTACGACGAGATGGCGAACGCGGGTGGGGCGCTCGCGGCATTGGCGGCGCACGAGCGCTTTGTTCATGCTCGGACTGTGTGACAAAAACGTATTGCACTTAACCGCAGATAAACGCAGATAAACGCGGACAGAAAACCTGTGCGGTTCAAAGAATTTCTCTTTTTTCGGCGTCCATCCGCGTCCATCGGCGGCTGTAGTTCGGTTGTCGAGACAGCTTCTAGTGCTTGGTGATGGAGTACGCACACGATTTTCGCGCGGTCGGGTATCCGTTCCGGCTCTATAGTGGCAAGAATGCGCTCGACAAGCTGCCGGACGAGGTGGCGCGTCATCGCGCCAGCCGCGCGTTTATCGTCTGCGGCCGCACCGTTTCGCGAAAAACGCCGCTGATCCGCCAGATTCGTGCCCTGCTCGGCGACAAGCTCGCCGGCTTGTTCGATAAAATCGACAAGGACACGACGCTGTCGTCGGTGCTGCGCGCGACCGACGCCGCGCGTGCCGCACAGGCTGATCTCATCATCGGCGTGGGGGCGGGCAGCGTGATTCAGGGTGCCCGGGTGGTCACGATATTGCTCGCCGAGAAGCGTCCACTCGAGGAGCTGATCACGAAGTATCCGGAACACGGCCCGGCGATCAGCGCGCGGCTGATGGCGCCGAAGCTGCCGATCATCAACGTGCTCACGGCGCCGACCACCGCGCAGAATCGGGCCGGGTCGCGGGTCAAGGACGATGCCACTGGGCGCGGCTTAGAATTTTTCGATCCAAAGACCCGGCCAGGCGCGATCTTCTGGGATTCGGATGCGCTGCTGACAGCGCCAACGAGCCTCATTCGCACGGGCGCGGCGACGGTTTACTGCCGCTGCGTGATGAATCTCGGCGGCCTGGAGGTCAATCCCCTGGTGGAAGGAAACCGGCTGCAGGCGTTTCGCCTTGTTGCCGGCGCGCTGCCGCGCATTGGCGACACGGCTGACCCGGCGCCGCGGCTCGAGCTCTGTGCGGCGACGCTGCTGCAGAACCGCGAGGCCGATGATGGCGGCACGCAATTCGAGCGCCATTGGGCAGGGCGCGTGATCTACGCGTTCTCGACGGCGCTGTTCAGCGTATTTCCTCATGTCGGGCAAGGAGAGGGAACGAGCGCGGTCACCGGGACCGTCCTGCGCCAGCTCGGCACGCGCGACCCGGAAGCCATGTTGCGCATGGCAAGAGCCCTGGACATCTGGGAGGAGGGAATCCCGGTCGATGAGGCCCCGTTCCGGATCGCCGATTCACTCGACCGGGCGCTCCACTCACTCGGCATGCCCACACGGCTCTCGGCGCTCGGCGTGAATCGTGCTGAGCTGCCGCGCGTCATCGAGCACTCCCTCAAGAACTTCAATGCCGACCCCAAGCGGGAGTTCATGCAAGAGCGCGAGCTGATTTCGCGCGTGCTCGACGCTGCCTGGTAAGGACCGGGCAAGCGAGAAATATTTCACGCTGCGCTGACGTAAGCGTCTACCGCGTTACACCTGCTTACACTTCCTTACGCCTTATTCATTCCTTTCCGGGGGCGCCTCGCTACGATTGAGGCGTAAATATCGCCGACCCCGCTGATGAATGAGGAGAATCACATGACCAACCTGACAATCTTGCTGCTGGCGCTCATGATGGGCGCCTCGCCCACGCCGGGGCTTGCCCAGTCCGGTACCCCATCTACCCCGCGCATCGACCAACGGCAGGAAAAGCAGGAGCAGCGCATCAACCAGGGCGTGGCCTCCGGCGCGCTTACCGAGAAAGAAGCGGCCCGCCTGCAGAAAGAGCAGGACCGCCTCCAGAAAGCCGAAGACAAAGCGTTGGCCGACGGAAAGGTGACCAGAAAGGAGCGCGCCCGACTCGAGCACAGGCAAGACCGGGCGAGCAAGCACATCTATCGCCAAAAGCACGACAAGCAGCGCGCAAACTGAAATCGAACGCACCGGGTGGAGAGGAACGGTCGCCTACCGGCGGCCGTTTCGCTTTTTGATGGCAGCGTGCTCGACTAGAATACCGCTCCACGACACCAGACACGAAGAAGGACGCAATGGACACGCTCAAGGTTGGCATGACGCATACCGAGGAATGGGAAGTCACCGAAAAGCGCTGCACCACGCGCGGCGACTACAAGGTGTTCTCCACGCCGTCGATGACGCAGTTCGTCGAGATGGCGTCCCAGAGCCTCGCCTCGCCGCATCTCAAGCCCGGCCAGGGGCAGGTCGGCGTCTCGGTCAACATCCGGCATCTCGCGCCCACGCCGATGGGCAAGAAGGTGCGGGCCGACGTGGAGCTGACGGGCATCGACCGGCGCCGGCTCACCTTCAGGATCAAGGTGTTCGACGACGTCGAGCAGGTGGGCGAAGCCGAGCACGAGCGCTTTGTGATCGACGTCGACAAGTACCTCGAGCGGTTAAGGAAGAAACTCGAACCGCAGAGATAGAGAGAGCAACAAGAACGCTAATTGAACCGCCAAGACGCCAAGAACAACAGGAATTCAAGAATTGAATTGGTTAACGCCCCCGACGAGGGGCTGCGGCGGCCGCGCAGCGCGTCACCCGGTCCCTCTCGATTGGCTTGTACGACTTTGCGAAGGTAGCTATTCCAGCGGGCTCAAGACGTAACGGTCGAGCGAACGGAAGCCTTGCTGGCGCGCCAACTCCAGATAGCCGACGCAATCAATGCCAGAAGCCCAAGGGTCTCGACAATCTTGTTGAAGTAGATGTACATGGTCCCGACGACAAGAACGGCACCGAGGGCCGACAGAATCATTGGCCCAAGAGCGCGATGTTTTCGATAGCCGAGAAAAACGAAACCCAGCGCGAGCCCTGCAAACAGGCTGACCACCGCTGCTTGAATGTGGGGATTAATGGCGATGGTGATGCCAAAAACTGAAAGAACAGCGACGACTATAAACAGGCCATTACATGCAATGAACGCGAGAATAGCCGCGGCACCCGGCAGCCAACTCAGTTTCCCCGAGTCCTTTTGAATGTCAGTGGTCAAAGCCCGCCTCCTACACACTGCAAACTGTTTTGCCAAAAGCCTAAGGTTGCGCTTAGCCGCACGCGCCAGCGCGTCGGCTGCAGCCTAGGGTTAGCCGGCTCAGAGTGGGCATTTTTGCAGCCTCTTCCGCCATGTGTGAAACGCCTCGGCGAGATCAACCCTCCCGTACTCCCGCAGTCGGTGC
>JAQBFV010000086.1:0-3683 GCA_032123035.1 Betaproteobacteria bacterium
TTCGGTCTGGTGCTCGATTGGACGCGAGCGGCCGACAGCTCACCGTTTTGGATGTGGGGCCTCGCCTGGAGTTCGGTCGCAGCCGGAGCGATCCTGGGCCCGTTTGCCATCTGGCGGCTGCGGGGCATGCCCGAAGCGGCCCAAATGGCGGGCGGCAAACGTTGATCCGGCGCCATGCCTAGCAGCCTGTCGGACTTGGCCGCCCGTACAGGCTGCAAAAAGCAAAACCGGCTGATCATTTCAATGAAAACCCAGCCAAAGCGGTGCAATGCGATGGGAGGCGACGGTGAATTCGCATGTTCGTAATCCTTTCCTGCAAATTTCCTGGTGCCGGTTTTGCATTAGGAGTTTGTCGGGGCTAGGTCCGACAAACTCCTAGATCCACATGGTGAACGCACGCACTGCGGCGCGAGTCACGCAAGGTTAGAATCTGGGTTTCGAGCACGGTATCAGCCTGCATGTCTTCCCGTCCTGCGCCACGACACAAAGCGGACTCCGCATTGGATCTGTCGCGTTTTCTCGCGCCCCGCGGCGTCGCGGTGGTGGGCGTGTCAAATGAACCGTCACGCATTGGCGGGCAGGCGCTGAAGCTGCTCACCGATTTCGGCTACACGGGCAGGATCTATCCGGTCAATCCGAAGTACCGCGAGGTCAAAGGCATCACGTGCTATCCCGACGTAGCCGCGGTGCCCCAACCGTGCGACGTGGCGCTGATCGCACTCTCGGCCCAGCACGTTACAACCGCGATCGAGCAGTGCGGCACGGCGGGCATTCCCTACGCGCTGGTGCTGGCCGGCGGCTTCAGCGAGGTCGGCGCGGAAGGCGCCACGCTCCAGGCGCAGCTCGCAGCCGCCGCAACCCATGCCGGAGTACGCGTGGTAGGCCCGAATTGCCTCGGCCTCATGAACCTCAAGGACCACGCGCGCATCGGCTTCGGCGGCACGATGCAGTTGAAGACGCTCAAGCCCGGCCCGCTCGCAATGGTGACGCAAAGCGGCGGCTTCGGCTTTGGCGTCGTCGCGATGGCCTGTCACTTCGGGCTCGGCTTCAACTACGTCGTTTCTACCGGCAACGAGGCCGATCTCACGGCGCTCGACTGGATGGCCGATCTCGTCGAGCGGCCCGACGTCGAGATCGTCGTCGCCTTCATAGAGGGCATCAAGGACGGAGGGCAACTGCGGCGGATCGGCCAGCGCGCACTCGAGCTGGGCAAACCCATACTGGTCTGGAAGGTGGGCAACACCGACATCGGCCGGCAAGCTGCCACCTCGCATACCGCGCGCATGACCGCCGGCTACGAGCTCTTTCGCGCTGCGTTCCGCCAGGGCGGTTTCATCGAGATTCGTGATGTCGACGATCTCATCGACATCGCGAAGGCGTTCCGCGTCGGCAAGCTGCCGGCGGGCAACCGCGTTGCCGTCCTCACGCTATCCGGCGGCGCCGGCGTGCTGCTCGCCGACCGCTGCATCGAGCACGGCCTGCAGCTGCCCGCGCTCACCGACGCGACCGCGGCCCGGCTGCGCGAAACACTAGTGTCGTTTGCCTCGGCCAGCAACCCGATTGACGCCACCGCGCATGGTTACAACGACAACTTCGCATCCTACGCGCAGGCGATCCGTGAGGTGCTTGCGGACCCGAACATCGACCAGGTCGTCGCCCGTGTGCCACGGGGCAGCTCAGCGCGCCCCTGGTCGGAAGGGCTGGTTGATACCCTGCGTAACACCCGCAAGCCGCTCATCCTCAACTGGCCGACCGCGCCCGACGACAACGGCGATGTGCGCGAGTATCTCGAGCAGAACAATGTGCCCTGCATTCTGGCACCGGGCCGGGCCGTTCGCGCACTGGCAGCGCTCTCCGAGTTCGCGCAGAAGCGCCGCGACTTCGAGCGCGAAGGCGCGCGCGCCGCGCCGCGCGCCGCGCCGCGGCAGACGCTGGACCTGCCGGCCGGAGCCGGCCCCATCAGCGAGTACCGCGCAAAGGCCGCGCTCAAGCGCTATGGCATCCCGGCGGTCGACGAGCTCTTCCTATCGCCGCCGGAAGTCGAGGCGCTGACGTCCCTGCCACTCGCTTTTCCCGTTGCGGTCAAAGTCGCGTCGCCGGATTTACTGCACAAAACCGAAGCCGGCGCCGTGCGGCTCAATGTACCGGACCTGGCCGCGCTCAAGCAGGCTGCGCGCGAGATCGTTGCGGCAGCGACAAGTCACCGCCCGGGAGCGCAGATCGAGGGCGTACTGGTTCAGGAAATGGCCTCGGGCCTGGAAGTGATCGTGGGCGCGGTGAACGATCCCTACTTCGGTCCGACGGTGGCGTTCGGTCTCGGCGGAGTCCTCACCGAGCTCCTGCACGACGTCACGCATCGCTTCGCGCCTTTCGGTGCCGAGACCGCGCGCGGGATGATCGAGGAAATCAAGGGCGCCGCATTGTTGAAGGGCTATCGCGGGAAGCCCGCGCTCGACGTCGCCGCGCTCGCCGACGCGCTGGCGCGTGTGTCCCTGGTGATCGCCGATCATGCGGACCGCATCGCGGAGATCGACATCAATCCGCTGTTCGTCCGCGAGGCGGGCAAAGGCGTCATTGCCGCCGACGCGTTGATTGTTCTCAAGCAAAGCTGAATCGCCACGATGTCGAAAAACCAATTGAACCGCCGAGGCGCCGAGAGATGCGAGACATACACGAACCGCCAAGACGCCAAGACCGCCAAGAAACCATTCTTTTATTTGTAAAAATACGGCGAGCACCGTGAACTCTAACGACCGGACAATAATGTTTGCCTACCTTTGCGTATACTTTGCGCCTTCGCGCCTTTGCGGTTTATTTGGTTAGCCCCCCATGAACGTCAAAGTCACCAAAAACGCTGGCGTCGCAACGGTGCTGCTTGACCGGGCCGATAAGCTGAACGCCTTGTCGGCGGAGATGTATCACGATCTCACGCACCACTTCGAGGCACTCGATGCCGATGACGAGGTGCGGGCAGTGATTCTGACCGGCGCGGGGCGCGCGTTCTGCGCCGGCGGCGACGTCGGATCGATGGGAGGCTACGATGTCGTGGCCGGGCGGCGGCGCTCGCAAAGTCATGCGCGTATGGTCGCCACGTTGCACCGCCTCGAGAAGCCCGTGATTGCAGCCGTGCGCGGTCCCGCCGCCGGCGTCGGCTTGAGTATGGCGCTCGCCTGCGACCTGATCGTGGCCTCCGAGAACGCCTACTTCCTTGCGGCATTCAAGAACGTGGGGATCCCGCCCGACGGGGGCGCGATATTCTTCCTGACCCAGCACCTGGGCGTGGCGCGCGCCAAGGAAATCGTGTACTCGGCCCGCCGCGTCCCGGCGCAGGAAGCGCGGGAGATGGGCATCGTCGCCAACGTCGTGCCCGACGACAAGCTCGAGGCGGAAGCGAACACACTGGCGCAAAGCCTGGCTGGTTCGGCTACGTACGCACTGCGTCTCGCGAAGAAGATGTTCCAGGCGATGTACGTGCCCACGCTCGAGATGCTGCTCGAGCTCGAGTATCTGGCCGTGAGCGGAGCGCGTCTCACGCACGACCACACCGAGGGCGTCACGGCGTTCAAGGAGAAACGCAAGCCGCGGTTTACGGGGCGCTAGACGCGGTGATCGGTGACGACTGACGACTGACGACTGACGACTGACGACTGACGACTGACGACTGACGACTGACGACTGACGAC
>JAQBFV010000087.1:0-3304 GCA_032123035.1 Betaproteobacteria bacterium
CGACACCCAGATTGAAACGACGCTGGTCGATGCGGGCCGCGAGATAGTGCCCGAGGCGGGCGCCGATCAACATCATCGGGAAGCCTGCAGCGATCAGGTACGACGCGGACCAATCATAGAACCCAAGGTGCCCATAACCCGCCACCCGTACCACGGCCTGGAACGTCAGTATGGTCGTGATCGTCACCCGGAAGCAGTCCTTTTCCAGGCGCAGGGAATTAAGATAGATGACATAAAGCGGTCCCGCGCCACCGCCAAAGACCGTGCCGACCGCACCGGCCGCCACACTCAGCACCGGTCCCAGCGGTCGCAGCAGGCGCGACGGCGGCGCCACTGGCCGCAACGCGGACATCAGTGCGAAACAGGCATAGAGCACGACGAAAACGCCAAGCGCCCGGGTCAAGGTGTGCGGATCGAACCGATCGAAGAGGTAGAGCCCGATCAACACGCCAAGCAGGGTGAACGGCATGAGCCTTGCGATCTCGCGCCAGGCGATTTTGTTCCAATCCTGCAGCCAATGCACGATGGATGAGACGACAGTGAGAACCGTCACGGCCGGCACTACGACCGTGATCGGCATCAACAACGTCAGCAGCGGCACCGCAACGGTCTGGCCGCCGAAGCCGGCGGTTCCACGCACGGCGTACGCGGCCATCAGGGCGACAGCCGCGGCGATCAACTCGAGTGGGCCAAGCGCGTCCACAGCCTGGGATACTCCATCATGCGTCCTTCCATGAGCCGGCGCGGCGTGTCAATCCGCTGCTCGCGTGCGGGCCGGGCGCGTAACGGCAACCGCCGCCGCAAGGAACGCGCATCCGCCGGCGCCCATCAGGACGAGCAACCAGAACGTTCCGGTATAACTGCCAACGAGCTTATAGGTCAGTGCGAACAGGGCCGGACCCACCAAAACGCCTCCGAAGTTCCACACCATCGCGCCCCCAACCGCGGGGCTGACTTGACCCGGCGGCGCGAGCCGCGCGGCCTCCGCGATGAAGATTCCGTTCCAGGCGATGCCAGTGGCACCGAATACGACGAACAAGAGCATCAACGCCCAGCCTGGCCAGGCGCCCGAAATGAACGTCAACAGGGTGCAGCAGATCACCATGACGAGGCCGAGCGCCACCAGCACGAGCAGGCTGTCGCCCGCCCAGTCGGCAACCCAGCCCCACAGGATCCGAGCCGTAACGCCTGCTGCAAACACGAGTGAAAGCAGAAATCCCGCCGCTACCAGGCTGTAGCCGATTTCCTCGACCAGCATTGTCACGCCAAAGGTAGCGAAACAGAGCTGCACGAAGGCAAAGCAGAAGGACATGAGCGAGAGCCAGCGCAGCGCCGGGTAACGCCAGACGAGCCGGACGCCAGCCAACAGGCCGCGCCGATCGCCCGCGGGGGTTCCCCTGTCGTCATCCCACGCCGCGCGCGGTGGCTGAATCGCTGCCGCTGTCGCCAACGAGACCATCACGACCACGCCCAGCGCCCATCTCCAGCCCAACGCGATTGTCACCGCCGGCGCGATCGCCCCCATCAGGGCCCAGCCCAGGGGAATTCCCGTCTGCTTGATCGAGAAGATCAGGTTCCGGTTCTCCGGCGGACTGAGCCGGAATAAAAGGTGAGCGGATGCAGGTTGCATCACGCTCAACGACAATCCCAGCAAGATCGAGCCGGCGACCAGCGCCGGAAAGCTGGCCGTCATCGCCAGCAGCAATCCCAGAACCGTGGCGATGAGCCCGATCTGCATGGCACGACACGCGCCCCAGCGCGGCACAAGGTTTCCCATGAACGGGGAACCCGCCATCGCGGTGCCGTAGATCAGGCTCACCTGGTAGCCAACCAGCGAAGGCTCTACGCCCAGGTTGACCGCCAGCGCAGGCGCAATCACCGGAAATGCCGAGCTGGCCATGACAGCAGCAACCTGGGCGGCCGTCGTCGCGGCGACGGCGGCAATGACAGTCGACCGGGAGACGGCGCTCGAGAGGGGTTCCCCGCTCACGCCGAGCGCCCGCCTGTCGCATCGGTCCGGCCTGCAAGCCACAGCAGCCCGAGCGTAAGGATACCCATCACGACCATGATGCCGAACGTCGCGCTATAGGTACCGATCACGTCGTAGGCAACGACAAACGCAGACGGCCCGATGAGCGAGCCGGAGAAAACGAAGAATGCGGTGCCGCTCGCGACCAGGCTTGTCATGCCCGGCGGGCTCAGGCGAGCGCACTCGGCGTGGAAAACGCCGTTCCAACCCACCGTGGCGGCCCCGAGCACGAAAAACAGCAGGTAAACGAGCGGCCGCGGCCAGCCGGGCTCGAGCATGACGAGCACAGCTGCTGAGACGATGACAAGGGCACAAATGAGGTTGAGCACCGCGAGTCCGCTTTTCCAGCGATCGGCAAGCCAGCCCCACGGCACCCGAGTCGCGGCCCCACCGATTTGCACGACGGAAAGCATGATGCCTGCCTCGACCAATCCATAATCGGCCTCGACAACCAGATAGAGCACCGTGAATGTCAGCATGATCCGTTGCACGCTGGAAAACAGCACCGAGGCAAACGAGATCCAGCGCAATGATGCCTCGCGTAAGACCACGGGCACTCCGCCCAATGCTCCAGCACGGGCGACCGAAAGCTTGCGGTCATCGTCCCACGTCTGGCGGTGCCGGCGGACCAACAGCATTACTGCGACGGCGACGGCGGCGATTATGGGCATGGACCACTGCCAGCCGACGGTAACCGCCAGCACCGGCGCGATGAGCGCAATCAGCACGCCGCCGACGGGCACACCGGTCTGCTTGATTGAGAACACCAGGTTTCGCCGCTCCGGCGCGGTGTAGCGCACAAGCAGATGCGCCGCCGCCGCGGGCGCGATGCCGGTGCCGATCCCCGCGATAATCGACCCGAGGGCAATGATCGCGACGTGAGGCACTGCAAACAGCGCAACGCCGATCGCGCTGAGCGCCATGCTCGCCTGCGTCGTCGAGCCGGCGCCCCAGCGCAGCACGGCGTTGCCACCATAGATCGAAGCCACCATGGCCACGCCCCACGTCAAGCTCGCCTGGTAGCCGATCAGCACGGGACTCACCTGCAACGTATCGGCCACCTTGGGCGCAATCGTCGCGAGCACAATGCCCGCCGTCGCGGCAACGAGTTGCGCCGTGGTGACAACGAGCACGACGAACCAGGGTGCAGATTCTCGGGGCGCAGGCACTGGCATCGGGTTCCTATTGAATGTTGAGGAAATGGTTGACAACCCATTTCCGCACCGTGCATTCCCCCTCTCCCTCTGGGAGAGGGGGTAGGGGTGAGGGTCGAGC
>JAQBFV010000088.1:0-7942 GCA_032123035.1 Betaproteobacteria bacterium
CGCTGGCACATGTATGACACGGTGAAGGGTTCCGACTACCTGGGCGACCAGGATGCCATCGAGTTCATGTGCCGCAAGGCCAACGAGGCCGTCTACGAACTCGAGCATTTCGGCATGCCCTTCGACCGGCTGCCCAATGGCAAGATCTATCAGCGGCCGTTTGGCGGCCAGACCCGCAACTACGGCGAGCGCATGGTTCCGCGGTCGTGTGCCGCAGCCGACCGCACGGGCCATGCCATGCTGCACACGCTGTACCAGGCCAACATCAAGGCCCACACGCATTTCTTCATCGAGTGGATGGCGCTCGATCTCGTTCGCGGGGCGGACGGCGCGGTGCTCGGCGCCACAGCCCTCGAGATGGAGACCGGCGAGGTGATGGTGCTCCAAGCCAAGGCGACCGTCGTCGCGACGGGCGGGGCGGGCCGTATTTACGCGGCCAGCACGAATGCGTTCATCAACACCGGCGATGGCCTCGGCATGGCCGCTCGCGCAGGCGTCCCGCTCGAGGACATGGAGTTCTGGCAGTTTCATCCCACCGGTGTCGCGGGCGCAGGCGTACTCATCACCGAGGGCGTCCGCGGTGAGGGCGGCTATCTGCTCAACAAGGACGGCGAGCGGTTCATGGAGCGCTACGCGCCGAACGCCAAGGATCTGGCCAGCCGGGACGTGGTCTCGCGAGCGATGGCGACCGAGATCAAGGAAGGACGCGGCGCCGGAAAAGATGGGGACAGCATTCTGCTCAAGCTCGACCATCTCGGTGAGGAAGTCATCAACAAGCGGCTTCCGGGCATCCGGGAGATCGCCAAGAAATTCGCCAACGTCGATCCGGTCAAGGACCCTATCCCCGTCGTGCCGACGTGCCACTATCAGATGGGCGGCATTCCCACGAACTACAACGGCCAGGTTGTCGTGTCGAAGAATGGCAATGCGGAAACCGTGGTGGAAGGCCTCTACGCCGTGGGCGAATGCGCGTGCGTGTCGGTGCACGGCGCTAACCGGCTGGGGACCAATTCCCTGCTGGACCTCCTGGTGTTCGGCAAGGCGGCCGGGGAGCAGGTCATTCGCGATCTCAAAGAAGAAGGCAGGGCGCACCCGGCGCTGCCGAAGGAGGCGGGCGGGCTTACCCTGCAGCGGCTGGCGCGCCTCGACGGCCAGAAGAACGGCGAGCGCGTGGCCGATGTCGGTGCCGAGATGCGACGCATCATGCAGTTTCACTGCGGTGTCTTTCGCTTTCCGGACCTGCTCGCCGAGGGCGTGCGAAAGCTCAAGGAAGTCGCCGAGCGCGCGGGCCGCACCGAGATTCAGGACAAGAGCAAGACCTTCAATACTGCGCGCGTCGAGGCGCTCGAGCTCGACAATCTCATCGAGACCGCGGTCGCGTCGCTCGTGTCGGCCGAGGCGCGCAAGGAGAGCCGCGGCTCGCACGACCGTGCCGATTGCCCCGAACGCGACGATCAGAACTGGCTGAAGCATACGCTGTGGTACCAGAAAGGCGACCGGCTCGAGTACAAGCCAGTGCACCGAAAGCCCCTGACGGTTGAGTCGTTCGAGCCGAAGGCCCGTGTTTATTGACGTGAATCGTGAATGGTGAATCGTAGGCGGAACACTGGACGAGCCGTAGAGGGGTTTCGATTTACGTTTCACGTTTCACGATTTACGGATTCTTGGAGCAAATGATGCGTTTCTCGATATACCGCTACAACCCCGAAGTTGACGACAAGCCGCACATGCAGGACTACGACATCGCGCTCGAGCCGACCGACCGCATGCTCCTCGACGCGCTGGTGCGCCTCAAGACGCACGACGATAGCCTGTCGTTCCGTCGCTCCTGCCGGGAAGGCGTGTGCGGCTCGGACGGTATGAGCATCAACGGCAAGAATGGCCTGGCGTGCATTACAAAGCTGGCTGATCTGCGTGACCCGGTCATCATCCGGCCATTGCCCGGGTTGCCGGTGATCCGCGATCTCATCGTCGACATGTCGCAGTTCTTCAAGCAATACGAGTCGGTCAAGCCGTACGTGATCAACAACGACCCGCCGCCGGAGAAAGAGCGGCTGCAGTCGCCGGAGGATCGCGAGGAGCTCGACGGGCTCTACGAATGTGTTCTATGCGCCTGCTGCTCGACAGCCTGCCCTTCGTTCTGGTGGAACCCCGACAAGTTCGTCGGGCCGGCGGGGTTGCTGCAGGCGTACCGCTTCATTGCCGACACGCGCGACCAGGCGACCAACGAGCGGCTCGACGACTTGGAAGATCCTTACCGCCTGTTTCGCTGCCACACGATCATGAATTGCGTAGACGTTTGCCCGAAGGGACTCAATCCGACGCGGGCGATCGGCAAGATCAAGGAATTACTGGTCAAGCGGACGGTCTAGGAATTCGTCGGGCTCAACCTCGACGAATTCCTTATTGGGTCTTCTCGAAATGGGCAACAGAGCAATGGTTATCGCAGATGAGGGGATTCAAGTGCAACGTCTAGATGCTTTGATAAGGAATTTGCCGAGTGAAAACCGGCAAATTCCTAGGTCGAGCGTATGAGCGACCTCAATCGCATACGTTGGCATTGCCGCCGCGGATTGCTCGAGCTCGACCTGATCCTGGCGCAGTTCATGGACCGCCATTACGAGGGCCTCGACAGCGACGGGAGGGCACTGTTCAGGGAGTTGTTGGAGCAATCTGACAACGATCTTCTCGACTGGGCGCTCGGACGGGCCGCACCGGCGGAGCCACGTTACCAGCGCGTCGTCGAGTTATTGCGCGCGCCGTGAGCCGGACCACATGTAATGTTATATCTGAAGAGAAGTAACTAACATATTGATAAAAATGGAGATAGTTATGCCTGAAAAACTGGCGACATTGAGTTTCACCGACGGCACGCCATCGATTGATTTTCCCGTGCTGGGTGGCAGCGAAGGCCCTGACGTGATCGACGTGCGCGCGCTCTATGGGAAGACGGGGAAGTTCACCTACGATCCCGGATTCATGTCCACGGCCAGTTGCCGCTCCAGCATCACCTACATCGATGGCGACGCGGGCATCCTTCAATACCGCGGCTATCCCATCGAGCAGCTGGCCGAGAGTTCCAGCTTTCTCGAGGTGGCGTACCTGATCCTGCACGGTGAGCTGCCCAACAAAAAGGAGCTCGATGATTTCGTGAATACCGTTACCCGGCACACCATGGTGCACGAGCAGCTCTCGCGCTTTTACACCGGTTTCCGGCGCGACGCGCACCCGATGGCGGTGCTTTGCGGGGTGGTAGGCGCGCTCTCCGCTTTCTACCACGACTCGATCGACATCCACGACGAGCGCAGCCGGGAGATATCCGCCTTCCGCCTGATCGCCAAGCTGCCCACGATCACGGCGATGACCTACAAGTACACCTTGGGCCAGCCGTTCATGTATCCCCGGAACGCGCTGTCCTACGTCGACAACTTCCTCTACATGATGTTCGGCTCACCGTGCGAGGACTACGAGCCCAATCCCGTGCTTTCGCGCGCGCTGGAGCGTGTGCTCATCCTGCACGCCGATCACGAGCAGAATGCCTCGACCTCCACGGTGCGGCTTGCGGGCTCGACCGGCGCCAATCCGTTCGCCTGTATTTCCGCGGGAATCGCCAGCCTGTGGGGCCCGGCGCACGGCGGCGCCAATGAGGCCGTGCTTAAAATGCTCACCGAAATCGACGATGTCAAGAACATTCCGGCCTTCATCAAGCGCGTCAAGGAAAAAGATGGCCAGGCCATGTTGATGGGCTTCGGGCATCGCGTCTACAAGAATTACGATCCGCGCGCCAAGATCATTCAGAAAACCTGTCACGAAGTGCTCGAGGAGCTGGATCTCAAGGACGACAAGCTCTTCAAGCTTGCCATTGCGCTCGAAAAGATTGCGCTCGAAGACGATTATTTCATCGAGCGCAAGCTCTATCCGAATGTCGACTTCTATTCCGGCATCGTCTACAAGGCACTCGGAATTCCGGTCGGCATGTTCACGGCGATCTTCGCGCTAGCGCGCACCGTGGGCTGGATCGCCCAGTGGCACGAGTTGGTTGGCGATCCCGAGCAGAAGATCGGCCGTCCACGGCAACTGTTCGCGGGCGCAAAGCGGCGCGAGTTCGTCCCCATAAGCAAAAGAAAGTGATCCGTGAGCCGTGAATCGTGATCCGTTAGAAGTTCATGGCGCCGCAGCAGAAAAGTCGGATCACGGATCACCATTCACGCCTTCGCTCTAAGGCAGGTTTTGCGATGATGAAGCAGATGCGGGGCAACTCCTATCTCTTCGGCGCGAATGCGCCCTTCATCGAGGCGCTCTACGAGGCCTATCTCAACGACCCCGCCTCGGTCGAACCGCGCTGGCGCACCTATTTCGACGGTTTGCAGAAGCTCGACGACGGAGCCCCCGACGTCTCGCATTTCGAGGTGCAGGAGCGCTTCGTGCGGCTTGCGCGCGAGCCGCGCCCGATGGCGGCCACCGGACCGACGCCCGCCGGTGAGGGTGCCTGGCAGAAGCAGTTCGCCGTGCTCCAGCTCATTTCGGCGCACCGGTTCCAGGGCGTCCGCCACGCCGATCTGGATCCCCTGAAGCGTCTCACGAAGCCCGCAATCGCGGAGCTCGATCCCGCATTCTACGGGCTCACCGAAGCGGATAGGGACGCGGAGTTCAACACGGGCACGCTCCTTGGGCCGCGGGACATGAAGCTCAGGGACATCCTGCAGTTCCTCAAGGACACCTACTGCCGCTCGATCGGCGCTGAGTACATGTACATCTCGGACGTTCCGCAGAAACGCTGGATTTCGGAGCGTCTCGAGGGCCCGCGCGCGACGCCACACTACGATGCCGAATACAAGAAGCACATCCTGGAGCGGCTGATCGCCGCGGAAACGCTGGAAAAGTACCTGCATACCCGCTACGTGGGTCAGACGCGCTTCTCACTCGAGGGCGGGGATAGCCTGATCCCTATGCTGGACAATCTGCTGCAGCGTGCGGGAGCTGCGGGTGTGCAGGAGCTGGTCATCGGCATGGCGCACCGGGGACGCCTCAACGTGCTCGTGAATACGCTTGGCAAGATGCCGGGCGTTCTGTTTGCCGAATTCGAGGGCAAGCAAGCGGTCGAGATGCTGGCGGGTGACGTGAAATATCACGACGGCTTCTCGGGCAACGTGACGACACCGGGCGGGCCAATGCACGTCACCGTGGCATTCAATCCGTCGCATCTCGAGATCGTGAATCCGGTCGTTGAAGGATCGGTGCGGGCTAGGCAGCACCGCCGCCGCGACCACCACGGTGACCAGGTGCTTCCAGTCCTGATCCACGGCGACGCCTCGTATTCCGGACAGGGTGTCGTGATGGAGACGCTCAACCTTGCGCAGACGCGAGGCTACGGCACGGGCGGCACCGTCCACATCATCATCAACAACCAGATCGGTTTCACGACCTCGGACACGCGGGACGCGCGCTCGACCCTTTATTGCTCGGACGTGTCCAAGATGCTGGAAATCCCCATCTTCCACGTCAATGGCGACGATCCCGAAGCCGTGTGCATGGTGACCGAGATTGCCCTTGACTACCGTATGCAGTTCCACAAGGACGTGGTGATCGATATCGTGTGTTACCGCCGGCTCGGACACAATGAGCAGGACGAGCCGATGGTCACCCAGCCGCTGATGTACAAGAAGATCCACCAATTGCCAACAACCAGCAGCCTTTACGGCACCAAGCTGATCGAGGAGGGGATCGTCGGGCCAGGTGAGCCTGAAGAAATGATCAAGGCCTTCCGCTCTGCGCTCGACTGCGGTTATCACACCAATAAGACCATCATGGCCGACTTCCGGCCGCCCTTCGAGACTGATTGGAAATCCTTCAAGGGCACGAAGTGGAACGAGCAGGACGACACGCGGCTGCCGCTCGAGCTGCTGCAGGAGCTGGGACGCAAGGTCACCGACGTGCCGAAACATTTCAAGCTGCACCCCCGCGTCGAGCGCATCATGAACGACCGGCGCCTGATGGCCGAGGGCAAGCTTCCCCTCGACTGGGGCATGGCAGAAACTCTTGCGTATGCAACGCTGCTGAACGAAGGGTACTCGATTCGCATCTCCGGCCAGGACGTCACCCGCGGCACCTTCTTTCATCGCCACGCCGTGCTGCATGATCAAGGCCGCGAGCGCTGGGATGAGGGGGGTTACGTGCCGCTGCAGCATGTCAGTGCGAATCAGGGCGATGTCGTGGTGATCGATTCGGTACTGTCGGAGGAAGCCGTGCTCGGCTTCGAGTATGGCTACGCCACCTCGTCGCCGAACGAGCTCGTTATCTGGGAAGCCCAGTACGGCGATTTTGCGAACGGGGCTCAGGTCGTGATCGACCAGTTCATCGCGTCCGGAGAAGTAAAATGGGGCCGCCTATGCGGCCTGACGCTGTTCCTGCCGCACGCCTATGAGGGCGCCGGTCCCGAGCACTCCTCGGGGCGTATCGAGCGATTTCTGCAACTCTGCGCGGACTACAACATGCAGATCTGCGTGCCAGCGACACCGGTGCAGATGTACTACCTGCTGCGGCGGCAACTGATCCGGCCGTACCGCAAGCCCCTCATCCTGTTCACGCCCAAGAGCCTGCTGCGGCACAAGGAGTCGTTCTCGCCGCTGGAGGAGTTCGCGAACGATCATTTTCGCCCGGTCAACGAGGATTGGGATGCCCAGGAGATCAATCCGGACAAGGTGGAGCGCGTCATCTTCTGCAGCGGCAAGGTCTACTACGACCTGCGTGCCGCGCGCCGCGGGCAGAGCGTGAAGAACCTGCCTCTGGTGCGTATCGCCCAGCTCTATCCTTTCCCGCACGAGGATTTCCGCGCCCAGATCGAGCGCTACAAGAAGGCAAACGAAATCGTGTGGTGCCAGGAAGAGCCGCGCAATCAGGGCGCATGGCGTCACATCCAGCATTACCTCTTGCGCCATTTGCTGCCGCACCAAAAGCTCTTCTACGCGGGCCGCGAGTCCTCGGCGAGCCCTGCACCGGGTTACAAGCTGCTCCACGACAAACAGCAGAAGGAATTGGTCCAGCAAGCGCTGACGATGTCCGGGGGGAGCGAGCCTCGCAAGGTGACGCAACAGCCGCGGCCGCTTTCGGCGGGCGAGGAATTCTAGGCGCACCGCGGAACGGAATCGTCATGCTGATCGAAGTCAAGGTTCCCCAGCTCTCGGAGTCAGTGGCCGAGGCGACGCTGCTTTCGTGGCACAAGAAGGCTGGCGATTTCGTCAAGCGCGATGAGAACCTGGTCGACATAGAGACCGACAAGGTCGTGCTCGAGACACCGGCGCCCGACGCCGGTGTCCTCGTGAAAATCATCAAGGGCGACGGCGGCACGGTGGTGAGCAAGGAAGTGATCGCTCAGATCGATACCGAAGCCGCGGCGGCGGTTCCCGCCACCGCGGCTAAATCAGAAGCCAAAGCACCGCCCAAGGCCACTCCCCAACCGGCGGCCACGGCCATGCCGGCAGCCCGGAGGCTCGCGGCGGAAAAACAGATAGAGACAACGGCCATCGCGGGCACCGGCCGCGGCGGGCGCGTGACAAAGGAAGATGTCGTGCACGCGCTCGAAGGCGGCGAGGCGCCTGCTCCGAAGAGGAAGGAAGTGCGGAGCCGGGCGCCGGCGCCCAGCGTGGACCTCGGCGCACTCGGCGAGCGTCCTGAGCAGCGGGTGCCGATGTCGAGGCTGCGCGCGCGTATTGCCGAGCGCCTTGTGCAATCCCAGCAGACGGCGGCGATCCTCACGACGTTCAACGAAGTCAACATGCAGCCCGTCATCGATCTGCGCAACCGGTACAAGGAGCGCTTCGAGAGGGAACACGGGATCAGGCTTGGCTTCATGTCGTTTTTTGTCATGGCAGCGGTCCACGCGCTCCGGCGCTATCCGGTAGTCAACGCCTCGATCGACGGCAACGACATCGTTTATCACGGC
>JAQBFV010000089.1:0-7171 GCA_032123035.1 Betaproteobacteria bacterium
GAATCTCTGCACAAGAAAGCGTGCAGAGATTCCTTAATAAGGTTGATGATGGTCGTTGACGAATCATTGAGTCTCACTCACTCAAAGGCCCCGATGCGGGGCATGGGGAGTGTTATTGAGCGTTCCGGGCGTTCACAGGACGCACCTTGGCGGCGGCATCAATCGTTTTCTGTTTCATATTGGCTCCTCAGCTCCAGGTCACCGCCTGCCTAACGTACCGCCGGAGAATTCGTTGATATAAAACGTAATCCCATTAGGATTCTCTGCAAACTTTTACAGAGAATCCTTAACCGATTTACTGAGCAATGTCGCGTAACACATCCGTGCTGAATAGCTTTTTGAATTGTCCACAATGTTTGTGGATAAGCCTGTGCATAGTTCATGCAAAAAACCCTTAACTAAGTTTTCCGTATGGAATTTTGCTGTATCGATCATTTCTTGCTCTTTAATTGTTTCATTATATTCAAGTAGTTGACTGAAGAGCCCCGTCCCGCCTGGGATTGCGGGCAGTCATGGAGTAAAAACAGCGCGGCTGTGGACGGACTCTGGGGAGGGGAGCCGGCAAAAGGTGAAAAAAGTCACACTTTCAGAACCGGTTTAGAATGACTCGATGCCCGACTTCATAGCGGAGCGGCCCCTGCCGCCCGTCATCTCGGTTGCCGAGCTCAATCGGCTTGCCAAGGAATTTATCGAACGCACGCTGCCGTTGTGCTGGGTAGCCGGCGAGATCTCCAATTTCAAGCGCTACGAGTCCGGACACTGCTATTTCACGCTCAAGGACGCGCAGGCACAGGTCGACTGCGTTCTTTTCCGGCACCGCGCGCAGTTGCTCGGGTGGCAACCCCAGGACGGTGCCCGGGTCGAAGTGCGGGCGCAGCCGACCCTTTACGAAGCGCGCGGCAAGTTCCAGCTCAATGTAGAGGCCATGCGGCGCGCGGGGCTGGGCGCGCTCTACGAGGCCTTCGAGAAGCTCAAGACCCGGCTTGAGCACGAAGGCCTTTTCGATGCCGCGCGCAAACGGTCTCTCCCGCGTTTCCCGCGCCAGATCGGCGTAGTCACGTCGCCACAGGCGGCGGCGTTGCGCGACGTCCTGACCACTTTGCGCCGGCGAATGCCGCGCGTGCCGGTCATCGTCTATCCGACGCCGGTGCAAGGCGAGGGCGCCGGGGCGCGGATTGCTGCGGCGATCGCCCTGGCGGGGGAACGCCACGAGTGCGATGTCGTGATCGTGTGTCGCGGCGGTGGCAGTATCGAGGACCTGTGGGCGTTCAACGAAGAGGCGGTTGCCCGCGCAATTCGCGCCTGCCCGGTGCCCGTGGTGAGCGGCGTCGGGCATGAAACCGATTTCACCATCGCGGACTTTGTCGCCGACGTCAGGGCGCCGACCCCGACGGGAGCGGCGGAACTGGCGGTGCCAAACCGCGCCGAGCTCAGTCAGCTGTTGGTCCATATCGGCCACCGGTTACTGCGAGTTGGCCGGCGGGGTCTGGAAGACCGCATGCAGCGGCTTGACTACCTCTCGCGACGGGCGGTTCATCCGGGAGAGCGAATCCGTAACCAGCAGGGCGACTTGAACCATCTCGCGAACCGGCTTCGCGCCGCTGGGCGGCGTGAGCTCGAGGCGGGGGGCTGGCAGCTCCAGGCGATGGGGCTGCACTTGCGCGGCGTCGTCCCCGACGTTGCCGCGCTCGCCCGGGTCCAGGTGGAGCTGCGGCGGCGCTTGCGCGACCGTGGGCGACGGGCACTCGAGGCGGCGGTGGGCGTGCTGACCCGGCTCGATGCGCACCTCAAGCATCTCGATCCCCACCAGGTGCTGGAGCGGGGCTATAGCATCACCGAAGCGGCTGATGGGACGATCGTGCGTGATGCCGTACAGCTGAGAGCCGGGGAGGACGTTAAAATCACGCTGGCGCGGGGATGGGCCGGCGCCAGCGTGAAGCGCACCGGACGCTAGAACGTCAGACGATTTTTAGCCGCAGATAAACGCAGATAAACGCGGATCAATACATACCAGAAACAGCAAACTCGGAACCCCGAACAGCTTTTTTGCCGCCGATGCACGCCGATAGAAACGATAGAACTTAACAATTCAACCATTCACGATTTACGATTCACGGATTTTAGGTCAGGACGCGATCATGGCAGAGACAGACGCGGACGATCTCGACTTCACGCGGCCTCCGCGACGCGGCTCGGGTTACAACCCGATCCTTGCCCGGATGTGCTTCGACTCGCACGGGACGGAGGAAACCATAGCCGAGGGCGGGGCCTTCTTCGTCGAGAATCAAATGAGCGACAAGATGTACCTGCTCGTCGAAGGCGAGGTGAGCCTGCGCCGCGGCACGAGGAGCCTGGATGTCGTCAAGCCCGATGAGATCTTCGGCGAGATGGCCGCGATCAGTCATCGGCCGCGCAGCGCGAGCGCGGTGGCGCGAACTCCATGCCGCGTCCTGTCGCTTGACGCGAGGCAGTTCCAGCGCACTATCCAGCAAACTCCCGAGTTCGGGCTCATGCTGATGATCATCATGATCAGCCGCCTGCGCCTGACGGTATCCATGTTGAGCCTGACCAGGAGCCTGCCGGACTGGGGCGGGGCGCCCGAGACCCGGGTGTTCGACGAAAAGCTCTTCGCCGAGTTCAAGCGCACGCTTCAGGAGCGCCCCCCGCTGTATTACCCCGTGCACAAGGTCATCATGAAGGCGGAAGAGGGCGGGGTGTTCATGTACGTGGTGCTCGAAGGGCGGGTCGTGATTTCCGTGGGATCGCACGTTGTCGAAAAGATCGGCCCCGGAGGCGTTTTTGGCGAAATGGCGCTGATCGACCAGTCGACCCGCGTTGCCAGCGCCGTCGCGGACACCGACTGCGTTCTGCTGCCCGTCAACCGCAATGACTTCCTTGACCTGATCAAGAGCAGGTCCGAGATCGGCATGTCGCTGCTGAGAGCGATTGCTGAGCGGCTGCGTTATATGGACACCGGCTACAAGTAACCCGACGGCTCCGATACGGTGAGTGGATGGGGACCGCCACCTCACTTCGATGTGTCTAATGGTGATGCTTACTGGTGATGGGAAATGGTGATGAGTACTAGTGATGGGTAAGGCGCAAAACGGGTTTCTGCTTTTTCATCACCCTCTTTCATCACCATTTCTCATCACCATCATCCATCACCAGTTTCTGCCGACCATCAGCCGCCCACCAGGATCGATTCCAGCTCGCGCCGCACGTATTCGAGCACGAGCGCCTCGATATCGTCTTCGAGGCAATCGAACTCGGTCACGTCCTCCATCGAGCGCAACCACGTGAGCTGGCGCTTGGCGAGCTGGCGGGTTGCTGCGATACCCTCTTCACGCAGGCCGGCGGCGTCGAGCCGTCCCTCGAGGAAATTCCACGTCTGCCGGTAGCCGACGCAGCGCATGGAAGGCATACCGGGCTCGAGCCCGTACTCCTCGCGCAGGTTTTTCAGCTCGCTCACCAGTCCTTGCTCGATCATCACGTCAAAGCGCTGCGCAATGCGCTCATGCAGCACTTCGCGGTTGCTCGGGACCAGCGCGATCTTGATCGGCGTGTAGGGAAAATAGACATACTTGGGCTTTCGCAGAAGCTCCGATAGCGGTTTATTGGTGATGGTGTAGACCTCGAGCGCGCGCTCGATCCGCTGGGAGTCGTGGGGATCCAGCCTCGCCGCTGTCTCCGGGTCGACTTGTCGCAGCTTCTCGTGGACGGCTGGCCATCCCCCCTGCTCGGCCATGGTATCGATCATGAGGCGCACGATGGGGTCCGCCTCGGGCAGGTCATTGAGGCCTTCGACGAGTGCACGGAAGTAGAGCATCGTGCCGCCAACAAGGAGCGGTATGTGGTCGCGCTCCGTAATCTCACGCATCAGCGCGAGGGCGTCGTCGCGAAAGCGCGCGGCGGAATAGCTCTCGTGCGGCTCGATGATGTCGAGGAGATGGTGCGGCGCCCGGCCGAGCACATCCGCCCCGGGCTTTGCCGTGCCAACGTCCATGCCCTTGTAGATCTGTGCCGAATCGACGCTGATGATTTCGCATGGCAGCTCGGCGGCGAGGCGTAGCGCCAGCGCGGTTTTGCCGCTCGCGGTCGGCCCCATCAGCAAAATGGCCGGTGGCCATTTTGCTGCGTGACGACTGACGGCTGACGACTGACGGAAATCAAGTGACGACCGATGGTTGACCGGCAAAGATGGTTGTACCACAGGTTCAGTCTGCAGCGCCGCCTTGGGAGTGTTCGTTGGGCGGCTTGCAGCGCGAGCGGTGCTGCGCGGAGAAGTGAGTTTCTTCCGTGCGGCCTTGGCGCGCTTCGAAGCAGAACGTGCGGAACGCGGTGCGCGGCGTTTCGCCTTCGCCGTCTTGGTTTTTCGTGATTTAGGCATTGCCCGTAGCCGTCACCCGTCAGTCGTCACACATTTCAATCAGCGCCCGCGCATGAACAGCTTGTCGAGCTCAGGCAACGTAATCTGGTGCCAGGTGGGGCGTCCGTGGTTGCATTGGCCGGAGCGCTCGGTCGCCTCCATCTCGCGCAGCAGCGCATCCATTTCTGGCAGGGACAGTTTCCGGTTCGCGCGAACGGCTGCATGACACGCCATGGTGCCGAGCAGCTCATTGCGTCGCTCGGTGAGCGCGCGGCTCGCACCGAACTCGCGTATTTCGCGAAGCACGTCGCGCGCCAGCTCGCGTGCGTCCGCGTCGGCAAGCAGTGCCGGGATAGCGCGCACGATCACGGACGTGGGCGAGGCAGCTGCGAGGTCGAAACCGATGGCACGTAGCGTCTCGCCGTGCTCCTCCACGGTCGCCACGTCGAGCGCCTCGGCGCCGAAGGTGACCGGCACCAGCAGTGGCTGCATCGGTATGGCGCGCGCATCGAGCGTGGCTTTGAGGCGCTCGTACATGATGCGCTCGTGCGCGGCGTGCATGTCCACGATCATCAGCCCTTTCGCGTTCTGGGCGAGCACGTAGACGCCCGAGAGCTGGGCGAGCGCAAATCCCAGCGGGTAGTCGGATGCCACAGGTGCGTCGCTTTCGATCGCCTCGGCGGCCGGGGCCTGGCGGCCGAACAGGGTTTCGTAGAACGCAACCGGCTGCGCCAGCCCGAGCGCCAGACTCCCACCGGCTGCCTGCCCCAACGTGGCGGCTGCGCGTGGCAGGACTGTGGCATCGGCGCGCCCCGGCTCGGCGGCGATGCCTGCGAGCGTCTGCGCGAGCGCACGGTTGAGCGCGTGAAAGACGAACTGATGAACGGCCCGCGCCTCGCGGAAGCGCACCTCGGTCTTGGCGGGATGCACGTTGACGTCCACCTGCGAGGGGTCGATGTCGAGAAAGAGCACGTAGGCTGGATGCCGCTCGTGATGCAGCACGTCCTGGTAGGCCTGACGGATGGCGTGCGCGGCGAGCTTGTCCCGTACGTATCGACCGTTCACGAAGAAATACTGTGCGTCGCGCGCGGCGTGCGCCTGCGCCGGCAGCCCGATCGACCCGCGCAGGCGCAAGGCGCCGCTCGCCGCATCGACCGGGAGCGATGAGGCGTGGAAGTCCTCACCGAGCAGGGCGCCGATGCGCTCCTCAAGCGGCTGCGCCTTGAGGTGCCACCGCACGCGGCTGTTGTGCTGCAGCGTGAACGCCAGCTCGGGGCGCGACAGCGCCACCCGCTTAAACGCCTCCTCGCAGTGTGCGTACTCGGTCGCTTCCGATTTGAGGAATTTACGCCGCGCCGGCGTATTGAAGTAGAGGTCGCGCACTTCGACGGTCGTGCCGGCGGCGAGCGCGGCAGGCGCCACTTTGGAGGTTTCCGCGCCACTGGCCGTGACCGTCCACGCATGCTTGTCCGTGGCGCGGCGGCTGGTGAGAGCGAGGTTCGAGACCGCGGCGATGCTTGCGAGCGCCTCACCGCGAAACCCCAGGCTGGCAACGCGTTCCAGGTCCTCGAGCGCCGCGATCTTGCTCGTCGCATGTCGCGTGAGGGCCAGCGCCAACTGGTTCTGCGGGATGCCGGACCCGTCGTCGGCGATCCGAATGAGCTTGGCGCCGCCGCCGGCGAGCTGCACCGAGATCTGGCGGGCGTCCGCGTCGAGGCTGTTCTCGAGCAGTTCCTTCAGCGCGGCGGACGGACGCTCCACGACTTCGCCGGCCGCAATCTGGCTGATGAGCAGGTCGGGAAGCACGCGGATGTCGAGCATGACGAATTATAGAAGTGACCGGTGCACGGTGACCAGTGCGCGGGACCCATCGGGCAAATTTTGATCGTGCGTTAAACTAGTCGCCGCCGCACGCTCTGGCGGCGAAAACGAGGAGAAGACATGGACGTCGTTGCGAATCACACCAAGCGCCGGCTCGCGTCCGGTGGCGTCGCGCTGGGCATGGGTGTACGCCAGTCGCGTACCGTCGATATCGCGACCATCGCCCACGGTTGCGATTTCGACTGGCTGTTCATCGACATGGAGCACAGTTCGACCAATCTCGACACGGCAGCCCAGATGGCCATGGCCGCACTCGCGGTCGGGATCACGCCGCTCGTGCGCGTGCCGGGGCCGGAGCACCACCACGCTTCGCGCATCCTGGACACCGGCGCGCAGGGCATCGTGCTGCCGCATGTGGATACGCCGGACGAAGCGGCCCGCGCAGTCGCGCATTGCAAGTATCCGCCCGTCGGGCACCGCTCGATCGGCGGGCCCCAGCCACAACTCGGCTTTCGCTCGGTCCCGGTGGGGGAGGCGACGCGGCTGGTTAACGAGGAGACGCTGGTCGTGGTGATGCTGGAGACACCCAAGGCCATCGCCAATGCCGAGGAAATCGCCGCGGTGAAGGGCGTCGACGTGCTGCTTATCGGCACCAATGATCTCTGCGCGGAAATGGGCATTCCCGGGAAATTCACCGACGCCAAGGTCGAAGAGGCGTACCGGAAAGTCATCGCTGCCTGCCGCAAGCACGAGAAATTTCCGGGCATGGGCGGAGTCTACGACCCGCCGGTCATGGAGCGTTATATACAGCTCGGCATGCGCTTCATCCTGAGCGGGTCGGATCTCGCCTTCATGATGGCAGGCGCGCGTGAGCGGGCGAACGTGCTGCGGGCCGTCAAGCTTTGAGAGACGATCAAAATGGTGATGAGAGATGGTGATGAGAGACGGTGATGTACAACCTGCTTTTTATCACCGTTACCC
>JAQBFV010000090.1:0-19221 GCA_032123035.1 Betaproteobacteria bacterium
ATCATGGTCGAGCAGAACGCCAAGAAGGGTCTTGAGTTCGCGGACATCGGCTACGTGCTGGTCGACGGCGTGACCGCCATTGCCGGGCCAGGAAAAGAGTTACTCAAGAATCCGGAAGTCGGTCGGCTGTTCCTCGGCGGCTGAGCCGCGCTCCGCGTCAACCAATCGTTTGAAAACTGATTCAGGCCGGTCCCGGCGCCCGCGCGCGGGTGTCGTGCGGCGCGGCTGAGTATCAGTGACGCCCTGCGCGCCATCTAACTGCCGTGAATCGTGAATCGTGAATCGTGAATTGCGAGTGGTGAGCCGTGAGTCGAAATACCGATGCTTTTTTCCATTCACCATTCACCATTTACCATTCATCATTCACCGCCTGGTGAGGGGTTCGATGGTGCCCATGTGGAACTGGAATTCTCCCCGGCGGCGGTCGGAGAAGTAGTGCTGGAGAGTATTGCGGACCGTGGCAAAGGCGAGCTGATCCCAGGGAATCTCCGTCTCGGTGTAGAGCCCGACCTCGAGGGTTTCGGCGCCCGCGTGGACGCTGGCGTCGAGCAGGCGGGCGCGGAACAGCAGGTAGACCTGGCCGATGTGCGGGATGTTGTAGACCGCGTAGAGCGGTCCGATCTCGACGCGCGCGTTGGCTTCCTCCAGTGTTTCGCGCTCGGCGCCCTGCTCGATCGTTTCCCCTTTCTCCAGGTAGCCCGCGGGCACCGTCCACAGGCCATGGCGCGGCTCGATTGCCCGGCGGCACAGCAGGACCCGGTCATCCCACTCAACGATGCAGCCCACGACCATGCGCGGATTCTGGTAGTGAATGACGTGGCAAACGTTGCAGACGTGGCGTTCAAGCGTATCGCCGGGGGGCACGCGCAGCGTCACCGGGGCGCCGCATTGGCTGCAGAACTTCATGGCTTGGGGATTTTCTTCGACTCGTTACTATACGGTAACATCGGGGCCGGGGAAAACCGGACTGCGGAGCGCCTCATGAATCCACTTTCATCGACCGCGGGCCGCTCGAGATCGCCTTGGTGCAGGCGCGCGCAGGAGTGGCAGTGTGAGCGCGGCCGGACCTTCTGCTTTATTTCACCGATGCGGTGCAGGATTTTGCGCAGCAGGCTCCCGATTATCCGGTCGTCTGGCTGGTGAAGGGCGGGGGCAAGGTGCCGTGGAGCGAGCGCATTCAGGTCAATTAGAGCCCGTGAATCGTGAGTCACGAGTCGTGAGTGGACTCCGATTCATTGCTGCGTTTGCGCTGCTCATTGCGACGGGCGCAGGACAAGCGGCGCTCGCGCCGGGCGATCACGAGTTTTCGGTCAGGCACGATGGGCTGCGCCGGACCTATCTCGTCTATGTCCCGCCGCAGACCGCAGCGGGCGGGCGTTTGCCCGTCATTTTGAATTTTCACGGTGGGGGCGGCAATGCCAAGACGCAGAAGTGGTATTCGCGGATGGACGAGACCGCGGCGCGCGCGGGTTTTGTCGCGGTGTACCCGAACGGCACTGGGGGTTTTGCCGGGCGCTTTCTTACCTGGAACGCAGGAATGTGCTGCGGCTCGGCGGCGGCAAGGCGCGTGGACGATGTCGGTTTCGTTCTGGCGGTGCTGGATGATCTTGCCCGGCGAACGCCGATCGACCCGACCCGGGTTTACGCAACCGGTCTCTCGAACGGTTCGATGATGGCCTATCGGCTGGCGGCCGAGGCGTCCGATCGCATTGCTGCCGTGGCGGGCGTGGCTGGCGCAGTGACCCTGCCGCGATTGAAACCGGCGCATCCCATGCCGGTCATGCACATTCATAGCGTCGATGACGAACGTGCGCTCTACCACGGAGGGCTCTCGCCGGCCTTCCCGTGGACCAATACCCGCGTATTGCACCCACCGGTCGAGGCCATGCTAGCGAAATGGCGAGCGCACGATGGTTGCCCCGCGAAGGCGGACATAACGGCGACAGTCAAAGGCCTTCCAGATGCCGCCGATGCCGCACATACGGCAACGCGCTCTACCCATGCGCCATGCCGCGCGGGTACTGAGGTCGTTTTGTGGAAGCTAACGGGTGCCGGGCACGTCTGGCCCGGCGGGCAGCAGAATTACCTGCGTTGGTTGCTCGGGCCCGGAACGAGCGTGATCGATGCCAACGACGAGATGTGGACTTTCTTCGCGCGTTTCCGCCGCGACTAATCAAGATCCGTGAATCGTGAATCGTGAAACGTGAAACGTGAATCGGCCCGCGTTTATAACCTGGAATTAGTCGCAGATGAACGCGGATAAACGTGGACGCGTTATCATCTCTTCGTAACTTGCCACCCGTCACCCGTCACGCATCACGCATCACGCTTCGTTCACCATTCACTAGGTAGTTAGGGCTGCGGTGCAGCGCCGCTCGACGGCGCCTTGTAGGGACTTCGCTCGTTGAGTTCGTCGACGTAGTGAACGATACCGCGCGCTTCCCGCACCAGATGTTCCTCAATTGCGTTCGCGAACTCTGGATGGGCGAGCCAGTGCGCCGAACAGGTTTCGACCGGCACCAATCCCCGCGCGAGTTTGTGTTCCCCTCTGGATCCGCCCTCGAAGGTTTCGATCCCGCGCGCGATGCAGTATTCGATCCCCTGGTAGTAGCAAGTCTCGAAGTGCAGGGCCGGATGGTACTCCAGCGCCCCCCAGTAGCGCCCGCACAACCGCTGTCCGTTGCGCACGTTCAGCGAGGCGGCGACAGGCGTGCCGTCGCGCTCAGCGACGATAAGGACCATGTGCTGCGGCAGCTCGCGACCGATGCGGCAGAAGAACTCGAGGTTGAGATACGGGCTCGAGTGGTGCTCGCGATACGTTTGGCGATAGCAGCGGTTGAAGAATGCCCAGTCGCGTTCGCTGATGTCCGTTCCCTCCAGCCAGCGAAAGCGGATGCCGGCGTCGCTCACCTTGCGGCGCTCCTGCTTGACCTTCTTGCGTTTGGTATGGTTGAACCCGGCCAAAAAGGCGTCGAAATTCGCGTAACCGTGATTGACCCAGTGAAATTGCACGGTCGTCCTGGCCAGCATGCCGTGCACATACAACCGTTGCGCCTCGCCGCGCGTGGGAAAGAGGCAATGCAGCGAGGAAACCCGCAGCTCGCGCGCCAGGGCGAGCGCCGCACCAATCAGGCGGTCCTGGTCCTGTTCACTTTCGGCGAGGATGCGCGCGCCCGTGACCGGCGTGAAGGGGATAGCGCAAAGCAGCTTCGGATAGTAATCGAGGCCATGCCGGTTGTAGGCATCGGCCCACGCCCAGTCGAACACGTACTCGCCGTATGAGTGCGACTTGACGTAGAGCGGCATGGCGCCGGAAAGCCGCGCCCCCGACTTCAGCAGGAGATAGACCGGCGCCCACCCCGTCGCTTCGCTGACGCAGCCAGTCTCGTGCAACGCCGAAAGGAACTGGTGCGTCAGGAACGGATCGTCTCCTGCAAGCCGGTTCCATTCATCGGCCGGCACGGCGGCGAGCGAATCACAGACCTCGAGTTCCAAGTTTTTTGGCACCTTCGAGCAGGCGGGAAGAGACCGCTAAATGATATATTAGCGAAATGAAGATTGCGATCGCACAGATGAACGCGACGGTCGGCGACCTGGCGGGCAACGTTGCCCGCATCGCCGAGTTTGCCGACCGTGCGCGCCGGTCCGGTGCCGACCTGCTGGTGACGCCCGAATTGGCCCTGTGCGGCTACCCTCCGGAAGATCTGTTGCTGCGCGACGATTTTCTCGAGGCTTGCGATGAGGCGCTGCGGGACCTGGCGGCGCGCGTGCGCGACGTGACGCTGGTGGTTGGCCATCCCCGCGCCGAGGAGGGCAAGCGCTACAACTCGGCTTCGATCATTCAGGGCGGAAAGATCATCGGTCTCTATGATAAATTCCGGTTGCCCAATTACACGGTGTTCGACGAGGAGCGCTATTTCGAGCCGGGCGCAAAGCCCTGTGTTTTCGGCATCGACGGCGTCAGCTTCGGCGTCAATATTTGCGAGGATACGTGGGGATCGGAGGGTCCTGCCACGGCGCGTCGCAGGAGTTCTCTGCGCGACGAGCGCGTGGGCATCAATATTTGCGCGGACTCGTGGACTGCCGAGGCGCCGCGAGCGACGCGCGACGCCGGCGCCGGCGTGTTGCTGGTCTTGAACGCCTCGCCTTACCACGTGGGCAATCAGACCGTGCGCTACGACGTCATGCGTGATCGCGTGGCGGAGACCGGCATGCCTCTGGTCTACGTCAATATGGCCGGCGGACAAGACGAGCTCGTCTTCGACGGCGCGTCGTTCGTGTTAAACCGCGACGGAGTGATCACGCACCAGCTGCCGATGTTCGAGGAGGCGCTGGGACTCGTGACGCTCACCGACGGCGACCCGCAGCGCGGGGAGATCGCGCCCGAGCTCTCGACCGAGGCCGAGGTCTACGGGGCGCTGGTTACCGGCGTGCGAGACTACATCGACAAGAATGGTTTTCCCGGCGTGATTGTCGGCACCTCGGGCGGAATCGACTCCGCGTTGACGCTGGCCATAGCGGTCGACGCCCTCGGGGCCGATCGCGTGCGTGCGGTGATGATGCCCTCGCAATACACCGCCGGCATTAGCGTGGAAGACGCGCGGGCGGAGGTGGGGGCGCTCAAGGTTCGATACACGGAGCTCGCGATCAAGCCGATTTTCGACACGTTCCTGGCAGCGCTGGCGGGCGAGTTCAAGGGGTTGCCTGCGGACGTCACAGAGGAGAACCTGCAGGCGCGGATCCGTGGCACGTTGCTGATGGCGTTCTCGAACAAGACGGGAGCGTTGGTGCTCACCACGGGGAATAAGAGCGAGATGGGAACCGGCTACGCGACGCTTTATGGCGATATGGCCGGCGGCTTCGGCGTGTTGAAGGACATCAACAAGATGATGGTGTATCGGTTGGCTCGTTATCGCAACAGCGTCTCTCCTGTCATACCCCAGCGGGTAATCGAGCGCGCCCCGTCAGCCGAGCTGCGTCCCGACCAGACCGATCAAGACAGCCTCCCACCGTACGCGGTGCTCGACGCCATCATGGAGGCGTACGTCGAGAACGATATCAGTCCGAGAAAGATCATCGAGCATGGCTTCGCCCCTGCAGACGTCGAGCGTGTGGTACGGCTGGTGCGCGGTAGCGAGTACAAGCGACGCCAGGCCCCGGTTGGTGTGCGGATAACGCCGCGCGGTTTCGGCAAGGACTGGCGGTTCCCGATCACCAACAAGTTCCGGCACCGGTTCGACTAGGATTTCGTCGAACAATCACTCGACGAAATCCTCAGGCACGACTGTCGGACGGAAAACAGCATGAAGGAATTTGTCGGCTTTAGACCGACAAATTCCTGCCTGTGTTATCCTTACGGGAAACAGTAGATGCGATTGTTGCGGAGGGGCCCCATGAAAAAAATCGAAGCCATCTTCAAACCATTCAAGCTCGACGAGGTACGCGAGGCGCTCTCCGAGATTGGCGTGAGCGGCCTAACCGTGACGGAAGTAAAGGGTTTCGGTCGGCAGAAGGGGCACACCGAGCTCTACCGCGGGGCCGAATACGTCGTCGATTTCCTGCCCAAGGTCAAACTCGACGTCGTGGTCCCGGACAACCTGCTGGACGGCGCGATTGATGCGATCGTCAAGGCGGCTCGTACCGGCAAGATCGGGGACGGCAAGATTTTCGTCAGCAATGTCGATCAGGTGCTTCGCATCCGCACCGGCGAGACCGACGAGGCAGCGATCTAAAGGCGGAAGGCGGAAGGCGGAAGGCGGAAGTCTAAGGCGCCTTTCCTTCATCCTTCATCCTTCATCCTTTGAGTAGGACGACCACGGCTCCGCCACCTCCATCCGGCGGTTTCGCCTGACAAAACGCGAGAACGTCGTCCCGCCGCATCAGCCAACCGGCTACCTTGCCCTTGAGCACAGGCTCGCGGTTTTTCGAGCGCAGCCCTTTCCCGTGCACGATCCGAACACACCGGAGACCCCGGCGCGCGCAGTGAGCGAGGAACTGCGCGAGAAGCTCGCGCGCCTCGGTGCTGGTCGAGCCGTGGAGATCGAGGTCGTCCTGAATGACCCAGTGGCCGCGACGCAGCTTGCGCAGGGTCTGGGCGCCGATTCCGGGGCGCACGAAGGAGAGTTCTTCGCCCGTGTCGAGCCCGAGTTCCCAGGCCGTCTGGTGCCCGAGGCTTTCCTGCAGCGCGGCGCGCTCGTCCAGCAGCCTCTGAACGGGCACCGGGCGCGGACGGGGACGCTCGAGCTTGGTCTTGGAATGGCGCAGCGGGGTCACGTCTGAAACAAACGCTCGAAAGAGGTCTGCATCGTGCGCTTCGGCGACGGGTTTGTGAAGTCGCTTTTTCATGGTGGAGCGTTGCCGTCGCCGGACACAATATCGGGGCCTACCGTGCGACTCAGCCTTCGAGGTATTTCTGCGCGTCGAGCGCTGCCATGCATCCCGTCCCCGCGCTGGTGACTGCCTGGCGATAGACAGGGTCCTGCACATCTCCGGCCGCGAATACGCCCGGGATGCTGGTTGCCGTGGCATTGCCCCCGAGCCCGGGTTTGGTGATGATGTAACCGTTTGTCATCTCGAGCTGACCGGCGAAGAGTTCCGTGTTGGGCCGATGCCCGATGGCGATGAAGACGCCCTGCAGTTTTTTTTCCGACAATGCCTGGGTCTTCACATTCTTGACGCGCATGCCCGTCACACCACTGTTGTCGCCGCGCACTTCGTCGAGCACGTGATCCCACAGAATCTCCGCCTTGCCGGAAGCGACCTTTTCGTTGAGCTTGTCGACGAGAATCGCTTCGGCCCGGAACTTGTCGCGGCGGTGAACCACGGTCACGCGGCTGGCGATATTGGTCAGGTAGAGTGCTTCCTCAACCGCAGTATTGCCCCCGCCGATCACGGCGACTTCTTGCCCCTTGTAGAAGAAGCCGTCGCACGTCGCGCAACCCGACACGCCCTTGCCCATGAAATTCTGCTCGGAAGGCAGGCCCAGATACATGGCGGATGCACCCGTGGCGATGATCAATGCGTCGCAGGTATAGGTGCCCTGGTCGCCCACCAGGACAATCGGGTTCTCCCGGAGCCGTGCCGTATGGATGTGATCGAAGATGATCTCGGTGCCGAAACGCTCGGCATGCTTGAGGAACCGCTCCATGAGTTCAGGGCCCTGCACGCCAGCTGCGTCCGCCGGCCAATTATCCACATCGGTGGTCGTCATCAGCTGCCCGCCCTGGGCGAGGCCGGTGACGAGAACGGGCTTGAGATTGGCGCGGGCGGCGTAGACGGCGGCGCTATAGCCGGCGGGACCGGAGCCCAGTATGAGGACGCGGCAGTGTTTTGGTGGATTTGCCATGCGAAGTTCGTTTAACAGCTTGTGCAGGGAAGCTGAACTCTAGCAGCGCCCGCCAGTCGATGTCGAGTTGCGCAGGTGGGGCTAAGCCCGGTTGCGATCATTGGCGACTACCGATGTCATCGCATGCCCCATTTGCCGCGCGCACGCGAGCATTCGGCACTGGGCATGAGACGCACTGACCGCGTTCAGTTAGCCGGGCTGTGCAAAGGTTGGGGCCGGTCGTGCGAGACGTGACGGCGGCGCTTGACTCTGGCAATATAGGCCGTATTTCACGGGTGGCGCGCCAGGGGGCGCGAGGCAGAACAAAAAGTGGAGTGGGGAAGATGGCAGCTCAGTTCGCACTGAACCCGCAGATTCTGAAGAGCGTTCCGCTATTTTCAATGTTTTCGGACGCGCAACTCGCGCAGGTACTGACTTGCGTGCAGCATCGCAGCTTCCCGCGAAACGCTTTCATCTTGCGCGCGGGCGAAGAGACCGATTCGCTCTTCATCATGCTGTCGGGCCGCGTCAAGGTGCTCATCCCGGACGAAGAGGGGCACGAGGTCATTCTCGCTGTACTCGGGCCGCACGATTTCTTCGGCGAAATGGGGCTGCTCGATGACCAGGTGCGCTCCGCGAGCGTTGAGACCCTTGAACCTTGCGAGATGCTGCGCCTGTCGCGAGCCGGCTTCACCGGCGTGATCAAGGAAAACTTCGATCTGGCCAATCTGATCATCCGCAACCTCGTGAAGCGGCTACGGGAAGCCGACCGCAAGATCGAGAGTCTGGCGTTGATCGATGTCTATGGCCGGGTGGCCCGATTGTTGCTCGACATGGCGCACAACGTGGACGGCAAATGGGTGGTGGAGCACGCGCCGCCGAAGCAGGAGATTGCTCGTATGATCGGCGCCTCGCGGGAGATGGTGAGCCGCGTGGTCAAGGATTTACAGCGCAAGGGCCTGATACGGGCGGAGAAACGAAAGATTTTCGTACTGGACCAGCAGTCCATGCAAAAGCGGGCCTCTACCCGTCACCATGCCGCCCGCAACCGCGAGCCGAAAACCTGACACTGACTGACGAACTCACGTTGCAGTGCAGGCCGGAGGCGCCGTGACGAGCGCCCACCTTTTTCCTAACTTTCTGTTTTAAGTCGTTTTTCCGCTTTGGCGCGGCAGCGTGTATTGCGCACTTTGTCACGGCCTCGGCTTTTCCCCTGTGGTATAAAACTTGCAATGATTACAAGGGGTTCATGAGGGCGATTCGACCTGTAGCGCCCTCAAGCGGAGGGGGCAGTCTATGAATACTTTCAAGCTAAGCGTGTTACGGGCGGCCTTTCTGCTGTTCGCGCTGACGAGCGCAGCGGCGTTGGCGGCTGGGGCCGGCACCGTAACCCATCTTAGCGGCACCCTCTCGGTGCAACGTCCGGACAACAGCGTGCGGATCCTCTCGCAGAAGTCGGAGGTCCACCCGGGCGATATCCTGACGACCCAGCGCGACAGCTACGCGCAGATCAACTTTGCGGACGGCAGCTCAATGACGATGCGGCCGAACACGCAGATGAAAATCGAGCGGTTCCATTTTGTCCAGGACCGGCCGCAGGAGGATAGCTCGTTCATGCGGCTGATCAAGGGCGGTCTGCGCACCGTGACCGGCTTGATCGGGAAACGCGGCGATCAAGATGCGTACAAGATCGGGACGAACACCTCGACGATCGGCATTCGCGGTTCCTCGGGCGATACGCTGGATTGCGTGCATGGTTGTGAAGGCGTCACCAGCACCAGCGAGAAACTCGAGCCCGGCGTCTACCACACGACTTACACCGGCAGCTACATCATGCAAAACGGCGCCGGCGACCAGGTTATTGGCGAGGGGCAGTTTGGATTTGCCAAGGACGGAAGCTCGTCGCCCGTGATCCTGCCGGGTGACCCGGGCCTCAATCTGAGTCAGCTCCCGTTTGTGCTCGGCATTGCCACAATCGGTGGCGCCAGCGCCGGAGCGAGCCGGGAGTGTGTCGTGCGGTAGACCAACCGTTTTCGCGACTTTCGGACAAACCCCGCCGAGCGCGGGGTTTGTTTTTTGGGGCCTGCCTCTCAAGTCAAGAAGCCGTATCGGCAGGGAAGGGGCAACCGGTGCGAAAATGCCGGCCCCGCTGTTCACGCGTTGTCGCTTCCGGTCTATAATCAGCAAGTTAAACCGATTAGTTAAGGCAGTCGAGCGAGACAACCTTGAGCACGCGCACGGCACGTAATCCGCTGCCCCCCCAAATCGCGGCGCTGCTGCGCGAGTTCTGGTGGCTCGCGCTGCTGGGTGTCGCCCTCTATCTCGTTCTCGTTCTCTATTCGTACTACCCGGGAGACCCGGGATGGTCGCATGGCGCCGAAGTCTCCGCCGTGCACAATGCGGGCGGGCGCGTGGGCGCCTGGCTTGCCGACATCATTCTCTACGTGTTCGGGTTGTCGGCGTATTGGTGGGTGGTTTTCTGCGGGGCCCTGGTCTGGTGGGGCTTTCGCCGCATCGAGCATGCACCGCAACGCGATCGCAGATCGTACGCGGTAGTCGTGGCTGGTTTCATTATCGTGCTGCTTGCCAGCAGCGGGATCGAGGCGATCCGGTTGCACACGCTCAACGCCACGCTCCCATACCAGCCCGGTGGCATCCTGGGGGCCGTGATGGGCGGTGGGCTGACGCAGGCCCTGGGTTTTACCGGCGGCACACTTATTCTGCTCATGCTGTTTGCGGCGGGCCTGAGCCTGTTCACGGGGATCTCGTGGCTTACCGTGATCGAGCGGCTCGGCACATGGGTCGAGGGAAGCTACCTCTTCGTCCTCCACAAGTGGGATGAGCGCGAAGATCGCCGCGTGGGCGAACAGGCGACGATCGAGCGCGAAGAGGTGGTGGAGGAAAAGCAGAAGAAGTTGGACACCCACGAACCGATTCGCATCGAGCCGCCAGCGATGGAAATCCTCAGGTCCGCGCGGGTCGAGCGCGAGAAACAGGTGCCCTTGTTCGAGAATCTTCCCGACTCCCTCTTGCCGCCGATCAATTTGCTCGATGAGGCCGCCAGGAGCCTGGAAGTTCTCAGCACCGAGACGCTCGAGTTCACGTCGCGGCTGATCGAGAAGAAACTGCTCGACTTCGGCGTCGAGGCGAGGGTGGTTGCCGCCTACCCGGGACCTGTCATCACGCGCTACGAAATCGAGCCGGCCATCGGCGTGAAGGGCAGCCAGATCATCAATTTGGTGAAAGACCTCGCGCGGGCGCTGTCAGTGGTGAGCATTCGGGTGGTCGAGACCATCCCTGGCAAGAGCCTGATGGGCCTGGAGATACCGAATCCGAGCCGGCAGATTGTGCGCCTGTCGGAGATCTTGAGTTCCCAGGTCTACGCCGATCAGGCCGCGCCGCTCACGCTGGCCCTTGGCAAGGACATCGCGGGAAACCCGGTGGTGGCTGATCTGCAGCGTATGCCGCACCTCTTGATTGCGGGTACCACCGGTTCCGGCAAGTCGGTTGCGATCAATGCGATGCTGCTGTCCCTGGTCTACAAGTCACCGCCATCCCAGGTGCGGCTCATTCTGATCGACCCGAAAATGCTCGAGCTGTCGGTGTACGAAGGCATCCCCCATCTGCTTGCCCCGGTGGTGACCGATATGCACCAGGCGGCGAATGCACTCCACTGGTGCGTGGTGGAGATGGACCGGCGTTACAAGCTGATGAGCGGGCTCGGCGTACGCAATATGGCGGGATTCAACCAGAAGGTGCGGGAGGCAGCCAAGGTAAAGAAGCCGATACCGAACCCGCTCGTACCCGTCCCGGAGGAAGCGGAGCCGTTGCACGAGATGTCGTTGATCGTGGTGGTAATAGACGAGCTGGCCGATCTCATGATGGTCGTCGGCAAGAAGGTCGAGGAGCTCGTTGCGCGCCTCGCGCAGAAAGCGCGCGCGGCGGGCATACATCTGATCCTTGCGACGCAACGTCCGTCCGTCGATGTGATCACTGGCCTTATCAAGGCGAACATACCTGCACGCATTGCGTTCCAGGTCTCGGCACGCGTCGATTCGCGGACCATTCTTGATCAAATGGGCGCAGAAGCGCTTCTCGGCCAGGGAGATATGTTGTACCTGCCGCCGGGCACGGGCTTCCCGCAGCGCGTCCACGGCGCTTTCGTTGCCGATCACGAGGTGCACAAGGTCGTCGAATATCTCAAGCAGCTGGCGCGCCCGCAATACGTCGAGAGCGTGCTCGAAGGACTGGAGGCCGAAACGGACGGCGAGGGTGGCCTGGACGCGGGGGATGCCGAGTCCGACCCGCTCTACGATCAGGCCGTCGCGATCGTTCTCAAGACGCGGCGCGCCTCGATCTCGCTTGTTCAGCGCCATCTCCGCATCGGCTACAACCGCGCCGCGCGGCTCGTCGAGCAGATGGAGCGGGCCGGCATGGTATCGGCCATGCAATCGAACGGAAACCGCGACGTGCTTGTGCCAGCCTCCAGCTCCGACGAGCGCTAGGGCCGGTGTAGAATTTGCGCTAAATGGCGCTGTCTTACCCTAAGAGTTCCTGACATAGTGAAACGCGCATGCGTTGCGAGCCAAAATCGTGACAGCGCAGTGTGTGTTTCACTGTGTTAGGGGCTATAAAGACGTTGCGGTCCCGGAGACACATCCATGAAGGCGGTATTTGCCCTTATCATCGTCGTGGCGGCCGGTGTGTGCACTGCGGCTGAGCCTTACAAGTGGGTGGACGAGAAGGGCATCGAACGCGTCAAGAAATTCTGATGAAGTGCCTCTTCCTTTTGCTGGTTGCCTTGCTCCTGCCCGCGGCGAGCGGGGCTTCCTCTATCGAGGAACTGAAGGCGCTCCTGCAGGATACGACGACGGCACGCGCACGATTCGCGCAGGTCGTTCTCGACAAAGATCTCAAGGTGTTGCAGAAGGCGACGGGGAGGATGGCGTTCGCGCGGCCGGGGCGCTTCCGATGGGAGTACGACAAGCCCTACGAGCAGGTCATTGTCGGCGACGGGGCGCGCCTGTGGATCTACGACAAAGACCTCAATCAGGTGACCGTGCGCAAGCTCGAGGGCGCGCTGGGCGCCAGCCCGGCGGCGCTGCTCGCGGGGAGTAACGAGATGGAGCAGGGCTACACGCTCTCCAACGTTGGCAACGAGCAGGGACTCGACTGGCTCGAGGCCGTGCCGAGGGCCCAGGACACGGTATTCGAGCGAATCCGGCTGGGCTTCAGCAAAGCTGGGCTCGAGGCAATGGAGCTGCACGATCAGTTCGGGCAGATCACGGTTATCAAGTTCTCCGTCATGGAACACAACGCCGAGCTGCCGCCGGAAACGTTCCGCTTTACGCCGCCCGAGGGGGCGGACGTCATCAGTGAATGATCTCTTTCAAAAGCGGACGCCCGACGCCCCACTAGCAGAGCGGCTGCGACCTCAGGTTCTCGAAAATTTTGTCGGGCAATCCCACCTGCTCGGCGCGGGGAAACCGCTGCGCCTGGCGTTCGAGGCGAAAAAACCGCACTCGATGATCCTTTGGGGACCGCCCGGCGTGGGCAAGACGACGCTCGCGCGCCTGCTGGCGCAGGCGTTCGATGCCGATTTCATCGCCATCTCGGCTGTCCTCGCGGGTGTAAAAGATATTCGCGACGCCGTGGCTCGTGCAGAGTTGAGCTTGCAGCAGTCCGGGCGGCAAACCATCCTCTTCGTCGACGAGGTGCATCGCTTCAACAAGGCGCAGCAGGATGCGTTCCTGCCTCACGTCGAGCGGGGGCTTCTCACCTTCATCGGTGCGACGACTGAGAACCCTTCGTTCGAAATGAACAGCGCGCTGCTGTCGCGGGCGGCCGTCTACGTGCTGCAACCGCTCACCGAAACCGAGCTTGGCGAGTTGTTCGAGCGTGCGCGGCGCGAGTCGCTGCAAGGGCTCGTTTTCAGCGATCGGGCGCGTGAAATCATCATCGGCTTTGCGGATGGTGACGCGCGGCGGCTCTACAACATGCTCGAGCAGATCGGCCTCGCGGCGGGTGAAGCCGGCCGTCGTGAGGTCGATGAGACGTTCGTGCGTGACGCGCTGGCCCAGCGGCTGCGCCGCTTCGACAAGGGCGGCGACGAGTTCTACGATCAGATCTCGGCCCTGCACAAGTCCGTGCGGGGCTCGGCGCCGGACGCTGCGTTGTATTGGCTGACCCGCATGCTCGATGGCGGGGCCGACCCGCTGTACCTCGCGCGCCGGCTCGTGCGCATGGCGGTCGAAGACATCGGCCTTGCCGATCCGCGCGCACTGCGCATCGCTCTCGATGCCTGCGAAACCTACGAGCGGCTGGGCTCCCCCGAGGGCGAGCTGGCGCTTGCGGAGGCGGTGATCTACCTGGCGATCGCCCCCAAGAGCAATGCTGCCTATCGCGCTTTCGGATCGGCGCAGGAACTCGTGCGACAGGACAAGTCACGCCCGGTACCCGCGCACCTGCGCAATGCGCCGACGCGGCTCATGAAGGAGCTCGGTTACGGACGGGATTATCGCTATGCGCATGATGAGCCCGAAGCGTACGTCGCGGGTGAGCAGTATTTTCCGGATGGCATGGAACAACCCGCTCTTTACCAGCCCACCGATCATGGCCTCGAAGCAAGGATACGGGAGAGGCTTGGCGAGTTGCGCGCACTCGATCTGAAGGCGCGACGCGGCAGCAAACCCGAGAAGAAGTAGTGTTCAAGCGCCGTCGACGGCGCACCAGGCACCGTTTGCCGCACGCCGACTGGCGAGGCGCCCGAATCTCCGAGATAATGTGCGCCGAAAAAGCGAATTCCGTGGAGACCCAGCCAGATGCTCGATGTCCAGTTGCTGCGTAGTGACCTTGCCGGTGTAGTGAAGCGGCTCTCCGCGCGCGGCGGCAAGCTTGACGCCGCCGGCTTTGAGGCCCTCGAGTCCGAGCGAAAAGCGGTGCAGACGGAAACGCAGGACCTGCAAGCGAAGCGCAATCAGCTGTCCAAGCAGATCGGTCAGCTCAAGGCCAAGCGCGAGGATGCCTCGGCGCTAATGGCCGAGGTCAATGCACAAGCGGACCGTCTGAAGACCCTGGAGCGCGAGCTCGAAGCAATTCAGGCGAGATTGTCGGAGTTTCTCCTGGATATTCCCAACATTCCGCACGAGAGCGTACCGGTCGGCAAGTCATCGGATGACAACCCGGTGGTGCGCAAGGTCGGTACGCCGCGTGCATTCGGTTTTCCAGTCAAGGACCACGTGGGCGTGGGCGTGCCGCTCGGGCTCGATTTCGATGCGGCGACCAAGATCAGCGGCGCTCGCTTCGTCCTGATGAGGGGCGAGATCGCGCGCCTGCACAGGGCGATTGCACAGTTCATGCTCGACGTGCACACCCGGGAGCATGGGTATACGGAGATTTATGCTCCGTACATCGTGAACGATCTCTCGATGACGGGCACCGGGCAGCTGCCCAAGTTCGAGAGTGATTTGTTCCAGGTCGGTTTTGGCGTGGCTGCTGGTGCTGGTGAATCAGTGCCTGAAGCAGGAGCGGGCAAGGATGAAGCCGGGGCGGCGCAGCAGCGCAAGTGGTATCTGATTCCCACGGCCGAGGTGCCGGTCACCAACATCGTCCGCGGCGAGATCCTGCCGTTCGAAAAGCTACCGCTAAAGTTCGTGTGCCACACGCCTTGTTTTCGCAGCGAGGCCGGATCGTACGGCAAGGACACGCGCGGCATGATCCGCCAGCATCAGTTCGACAAGGTCGAGCTGGTGCAGATCGCGCACCCGGAGAAATCGTACGATGGGCTGGAGGAGCTCACCGGGCACGCAGAAAATATCCTGAACAAGCTGGGGTTGCCGTACCGCACTGTCACGTTGTGCACGGGGGACATGGGATTTTCCGCTGCGAAGACCTACGATATCGAGGTCTGGCTGCCGGGGCAGAAGGCGTACCGGGAGATATCATCGTGCAGCAACTTCGAAGCGTTTCAAGCGCGCCGCATGCAGGCGCGATTCCGCAGCGATAATGGCAGGAACGAGCTGGTGCACACGCTGAATGGGTCGGGTTTGGCGGTGGGGCGCACGCTGGTCGCCATACTGGAAAATTATCAGGAAGCGGACGGGAGCGTTCTCGTTCCGGAAGTGCTTCGACCCTATATGGGCGACGCGAGAGTCATCAAGGCGAGCTAGGCGTGCAGGGCGCGCGTTGGTAAAATCGCGCCTTCACGCTGGACCGGTTCCGGTTCCTTGCAGTCGTGAAGTGATTAGATGTGCGGGAGAGGTGCCAGAGTGGTTGAACGGGCCGGTCTCGAAAACCGGAATACGCGCAAGCGTATCGTGGGTTCGAATCCCACCCTCTCCGCCAAACAAAAGGGCCCCGCGTGGGTCCTTTTGTTTGGCGGTAGGGGTGTGTGGACGAAACCACTGGTTCGACAACGCGAGGTCCGGGGGACGTCGCGTTGGACGCCGGACCGTTTTGAGGTCTGGCGGTCCCGAGCCGGAGTGTGGCGAGGGATGCGCGGATCGCAGAGGCAATGCGAGACGCGCACAATCCCACCCTCTCCCTGAACAAAACGCTAGCGCACCGAGGGCGTCAAAATTGAACTGAGCCCGTCAAGCGTATTCGTTCGCATCGGTTGGTTCGAGCGGTACTACAACCGGAGCGGCCTACCGAGCCACTAGCCCGAGCCAGCAGCAGCAAGCTCGTGTCCTGCGGGCTTGTCCTTGCCGACTCCTATCCGCTCCTGCGTTGATCCAGCCGCGCCCCCGCGCCACCCGTTGGCTGCGTCAACGCGGTGCCCCACCGGGGGAGTTTCGCCCTCGCGGGGTTCTGTCTAGGCCCCCTCAGAAATTTCCGCCGAAGAAAACTGGGCTGTTGAGATCAAGTCTTACGAAGATGCTGCTGTGCCGGGTCAACGTTGCAACTCTCTGCAGCTAAAAGGGGCCAGGCTCGAATAAGAGTTGAAATGCTCGACGACGCCCGGCCTTACGCTAGGCGTTGTTATTTTGCTGCTAGCTCGTCTTCGCGAGGAAGGCGTCGATCGTTCTGAGCAGCGCCTGCTGATCGCGCTTGGGGAGCTTCTCGATGTTCTGCAGTTGCCGGTAGAGGCCGCGGTTCTTGATCGAGAGCCCTACTTCACGGTCTCGATGATCTCGATTTCCTTCTTGAGCAAATCGTTGACGAGGTCGGAGAGTTCCACGCCCTTCGATTGCGCCTTCGCGGCGAGGTAGGACTGGATGTCCTGATCAAGATAGACCGGCAGTTTGAAGGTGGCACCGGCCCGATGGAACTTGCCGCGCTCCCCCTTGCTGAAATCATACTCGTCCTTCATCGCTTCACCTTTTGGCCGCTTAGCGCGGCGCCTCTTCGTAGTCCTGAATTTCGCGCTTCGTTGCCGTGCGCGCCGAGATCACCCGGATCCTCGCCTCCGTCGGGTTTGCCTGCTCGAAGGTGTGGATCACCACGAGGTGCTGCCCGTTCTCCGCTTGCCCCAACGTTGCCCAACGTTCCTCATCCTCGCTGTGTTCCTCATCGTAGACGGTGAGCGCCAGGGGATCGCGGAATACCGTAGTGGCCAACTGGAAGCTCACCTTGTGATCGGCGAGGTTGCTGCGTGCTTTGAACGGGTCCCAATCGAAATAATACCTGGGCTTGGGTTGCTCGGCCATGAAGGGCTACAGGCTTGCTCAGCGTCCCGCCTCGGCGAGCGCAGTTTCGAGCATTCGCACCAAGACGATGTCGCCAAAGCTATAGCTTGTCGTAGGCGGCATCGTCCTCGTTCTTCCAGACCTTGGCGAACGCCGGCTCGGCCGCGCCTGTGGCGGCGCGCACCGCCGCGCGCTCCCCGTCGCGGGTGTGCAGGAAATCGACGAAGTCCTCGACCTCGGCCACCCGTTCCGGGGGCAGGTTTTTAAGCTTCTCGATTAGCGCGTGCGGATCTCGAGTGTTCACGTTACCGCCCTCAATGTTAGCCAAACATTGATAATTCTACCCCTGCGGCTGAAAATGCGCCTGTAGGCAAAAAAACTTCAAATGAGAGGGGTTTACCTTCGCCACCGCGCTGCAACTACCGAACGCGTCTAGGGAAATCGGCTACCGTTACGACGGACCCGGGTCAGCCCGTGACCGATGACGATGATATGAAGACCGACCTCACGACGCTCTCCGCGAATGCCTGGGCCTATGCCGCCGGCGTCCATCGGCTGGCCACCTTCACCGTGCCCGTAGTGTCCATTTATTCGAACGACAGCCCGCGGTAGACTTCTGGCATGGGTTCCGTGCCACCGTTACTGTCGCTTCTGCTGATGGCCGTGTCGGGTTGGGTTTACCGACATCAGCTGATCGTCATTGAGTTCCTCCAAGCCGAGAATCGCCTGCTGAAGGAACGGCTGCGGGGCAAGCGCATTCGCTTGTCCGATGCTGAGACCGGGGATTGGAGAACAGACTGATCCGGGCTTGCCCGTGTGTGGCTATGAACAACGGACGCGTTCATCGCCGTCAAAGGCTGGGTGGCGTGCTCAACTTCTACTACCGCAAGGCGGCGTGAGGCCTTCGGCCGAGTTTCTGGATACTACGCGGGCGACGGTTCGCGTCATTCGCACGGACGAGGAACTGATGATTGCGCGCTCGGTCTTGCGTTCCGGCGCGTTGCTCATCACCGACTGAAGACGTATATGAGCAGTCATCCCATCCCGATGCTCGATGGCGTAATGCTTCTGTGGTTCCTGCTTACTGCGCTATCGTTGTTGTATGTGGTGATCGACATTCGCTCCACGCCGGCATCCCCGGTCCTCAAGTGGGGGTTCGTATTACTCACGGCATATACGGGACCCATCGGTGCATTCCTGTATGTATTAGGTTGTCGCGAACCCCTGCCCGGATTGCATGAACGCTACGTCGGTACACGCTGGCGACAGGTATTGGGCTCGACGATGCATTGCGTGGCTGGCGATGGCGTGGGCATCCTGGCGGGCGCGGTCATCGCCAGCGTCTTTCATTTGACCAAAATCACGGACATCGCACTGGAGTACGCCCTGGGCTTCGGCTTCGGATGGAGCATCTTCCAGGCCCTGTTCATGCGGGACATGGCGGGCGGTTCATACCGGCGCGCGCTCTCCGGCGCTTTCTTTCCGGAACTGCTGTCCATGAACTGCCTCATGGCGGGCATGGTTCCGGTGATGATTTTGGCGATGAAGGCCGCTCCCCCAAGCCGCGATCCATCGCGACCGGAATTCTGGTTCGTCATGTCCATGGCTCTTCTTGTCGGCTTCGTCACCGCGTACCCCATGAATTGGTGGTTGGTAGCGCGGCACTTGAAGCACGGCATGATGACGGTGCGGCCGCCGGGCGAGTCCGTAAGCGGTGGAGCATCGAGAAGCGCGCATGACAATCATGCGTCCACCGAGCATCCCGGCAACGTGCAACCAAAGAGCGAGCCGCCAATGGACGATAGCGTGAAATCGGTATCGAACGGCGCCCTCGCCTGGATGACGATTCTCTCGTTCCTGGTGTTCGGGTTGGGGCTGTCGATTGCCGTTATTTTTGGCGGCTGACGGCCGCGTCGGCCGAATGCGGCTCGGCGATACTTTCCACCGTAAGCGCCCCAACGCACAGACCCCGTAGTGTCCAATTATTCGAACGACAGCCCGCGGTAGACTTCTGGCATGGGTTCCGTGCCACCGTTACTGTCGTTTCTGCTGATGGCCGTGTCGGGATGGGTCCATCGGCATCAGCTGCGCGTCATCGAGCTTCTCCAGGCCGAGAGTCAGTTGCTCAAAGAACGGCTGCGAGTAATTACTGCAAATTCCCTGTTATTTCCCTGATCTGGATTAGAAATGCGAAGCCACTTGGGGCAAAATTCGTCGTCATTCAGAGGAGAAATCTGGATTGAAAAGGGAGCCCGAAGGCGGGAAGGCGTC
>JAQBFV010000091.1:0-3731 GCA_032123035.1 Betaproteobacteria bacterium
AATCGAGCACCGACGGAAAAATCTTGGAAGGAGGAAGGCGGCGATGGCAAAAGGTCTGACACCGATCCGGCGCGTGGTCACCGGAAACGACGAGCGCGGCCGCTCGAAAGTGATTTGGGACGGGCCCGCACCCAACGTTCACGAAGCATCAATGGGTTCCGGCCGCGGCCATACGGACCTCTGGGTCTGGAACGAGTCTCTGCTTCCATTATCCGGAAGCGACGACGGGAATCTGAAGTACATCTTTACAGGTCCGCCGGAGGGCGGACATTTCCGCGTCGTGCAGGCGCGCGCGCAGCCGGCCGACTACGATCCGGCGACGGACAAGGACGCAGTGCCGGATCACCCGCCGAAGCCGCGCGCCGGGGGCCGCGGAGTCTGGGACCGGGGCGGCAACAACGCCTTCTCCTCGGCAATGCACAAGACCGAAACAGTGGACTACGGCATCGTGCTGGCGGGCGAGCGCGGGCTGATCCTGGACGACTGCGAGCTCGTCATGAAACCCGGCGATATCGTCATCCAGGTCGGTGCATGGCATCAGTGGCGCATGCCGAAGGGCGCCATGATGGCCTTTGACATGATCAGCGCGCGCTTCGTGGACGGGCCGGCGGGCCTCGCGCAGGGCCGCGATGCGCCGATGCGCACGGTGCCCGACTTGCCCGCCGGGGTGAAACCCACGCGAAGGATCGTCACCATAGACCGGGAACCGGGCAAATCCTCGCTGGTGAGCGACGGCCCCGCGCCCGACGTGCGCACCGATCCGGCGCGCCCCGGCTACGCCTGCGCCCGTCTCTGGGTGACCGACAGTACCCCGGCAAAAATCGTGTTCGAAACGCTGCACCTGCCTCACACGCTCGAGCCGCCGGCTGGGGGCTCCGTCTGCAGAGTCGTCACCTTCCCGCCCGACGATTCATGGAAAGGCAAGATCGGCGCTGCCGAGGTGCAGGCACATTTTCGCGCCCTGGGATCGCCCTCGGCATCGACGTACTCTCCGCTTGCTCCCCATCCGTACATGCTAAAGACGCGCACGCTCGATTTCTGCATCGTGCTGGAAGGCGAGATCGTGCTCGTGCTCGACACGCAGGAAGTGTCCTTGAAAGCCGGGGAAATCGTCGTGCAGCGGGGCACCAACCACGCCTGGGCCAACCGCTCTGGCCGTCCGGCCGTCGTGGCGATTGCCTCCCACGATGGACGAATCTAGGTGATGGGTACTGGTGATGGGTACTGGTGATGAAAATCGCAAAGGGGCCTGGGTCTCATGTAGCGATTTTTCATCACCATTTTTTCATCACTATTATTCATCACCATTATTCATCACTTCTTTGCGTGACGACCGACAGCGCCGACTGAAGGATGAAGGTTCAGCCGCGCCAGTCGTCACGCCTTTTGTGAGTTAAGTCCATGTCCCTGTTTCAGGTCATCAGCCTCATCATCACGCTCGTCGCGCTGTTCGGCTATATCAACCACCGCTTCATCGGGCTGCCCGACATCATCGGCATCACCGCGATGGGCCTGGTCGTGTCGTTGATCGTCACCGCCCTGGGCGCGGCCAACCCCGAGGTCACGCAGTGGGCGACCGCGACCATGCGCGAGGTGAATTTCTCGGAAGTCGTGTTTCACGGGCTGCTCGGCATGCTCCTCTTCGCCGGCAGCCTTCACGTCAATCTGGCCGAGCTCGCCGGCGAGAAGTGGGTGATTCTCGTGATGGCGACGGCCGGCGTCGTGCTCTCGACCGTCCTGGTCGGGATGGGATTCTATTACGCCGCTCCGCTGCTCGGGCTGGGACTGCCTTTCATCTACTGCCTGCTCTTCGGCGCGCTCATCGCGCCCACCGATCCGATCGCAGTGCTGGGCCTCCTGCGCAAGGCCGGCGTCGAGAAAACCCTGCAGACCCGCATCACCGGGGAGAGCCTCTTCAACGACGGCACCGGCGTCGTGCTGTTCCTGACGCTGCTCGGGCTCGTCACCGGCGCTGGCGAGGCGTCCGTGCCGCAGGCGATCTGGCTGCTCGCGCGCGAGGTCGCTGGCGGCCTGATCTTCGGCATCGCGGCGGGCTTCGCCGGCTTCTATCTCCTGAAGACCATCGACAGCTACGCCGTCGAGATCCTCGTCACGCTTTCCATGGCCACCGCGGGCTACAGCGCGGCCGAGGCGCTACACCTCTCCGCGCCGATTGCTGTCGTGGTGATGGGGCTCATCGTCGGCAACCACGGCAAGCGCTTCGCCATGTCCGAGCACACGCGCGGACAGCTCTTCTCCTTCTGGGAACTGACCGACGAGCTGCTCAATCTCCTGCTCTTCGGCCTCATCGGGCTCGAGGTCATCGCGCTGTCCATCTCGGTGCACGACCTGGTGCCGGCACTGATCGCGATACCGATCGTCCTTGTCGCGCGCTGGATCAGCGTCGCGCTGCCGATCGGCGCGCTGCGGCAGGTACGCAAATTCTCGCCCCATACGATCAAGCTCATGACGTGGGGCGGGCTGCGCGGCGGCATCTCCGTCGCGCTCGCGCTTTCGCTTCCGGCCTTCGCCGGACGGGAGACTTTGATCGCGGCGACCTATGTCGTCGTGATCTTCAGCATCCTCGTGCAGGCGTTGACGATGGGCCCCCTCGTGCGCTGGCTCGGCGCCAGCAGCGGGGATGCGTGACGACTGACGGGTGACCCGTAAACACGCGGGTGATGGGGACTGGTGATGAGTTGTACCAGCTCAGTCTTGATCTGACAGATAGTGTCCTTTTTCGGCCAAGACCCGCCAATCGAGCGAGGTGAGCTTCCCGCCGCGTTTTATCCTACTATCGTGCGCGGCGGGGAATAGAGGAGCAACGCAGCGCGGGTCTGCTCGCGGCTCCCGCAAGCGCGCTTGACTGGAGCACGGATAGAACGTGAATACATCGCGGTTGATTGGATGGTTCGGCGCGCGCGGCATCTATTACGGCTGGGTCATCGTCGCCGTGATGTTTGTCACGCTATTCATTTCTCTCGGGTTTCGCTTCGCTTTCGGCGTCTTCTATTCCGCCATTCTTGACGAGACCGGCTGGTCGCGCGCGGACACGGCGGGCGTGGTATCCGCCTCCATGATCGTCTACGCCTGCACGGCGGCCCTGAGTGGCTACCTGTTTGACCGCCTGGGCGCGCGCGTGCTCTTTCCCATCGGCGCGCTCTGCATGGGGGCGGGGCTGATGCTCTGCTCAACGACCGATTCCCTTGCCGGCTTGACGGTCTCCTACGGCATCACGCTGGGGCTCAGCTACGCGGCGCTTGGATTCATTCCGCACATGGCCATTGTCCCCCGCTGGTTCGTCCGGCGGCGTGGGCTGGCCTCCGCGGCATCCCTGGCCGGCGTGGGCCTGGGCTCCCTCGGAATCGCAACCCTGAGCGCGGAACTCATCGTGCGCATCGGGTGGCGGGAAACGATGTGGTGGTTCGGATTTGCCACGATGGTGGTGTTGATCCCCATCAACCTCCTGTTCCATCGCCATTCCGCTGAGCACGTTGGCCTGGTCCCCGATGGCCCGTCTGCGCGACCTGCCGCGCGAACCGCGCCTGTCAAGGCCGTTGCGACCATCGGGGATGCGGTCCGTACCCCGGCCTTTTGGCTACTGGCCCTCTCCGTCACCATGATCGGCCTGTGCAACATGATCATAGTTGTGCACCAGACGCGGATGCTGGTGGACATGGGATACAGCCTGCCGCTGGCGTCGTTGATCTTCGGCATGTTCGGTGTGATGC
>JAQBFV010000092.1:0-3176 GCA_032123035.1 Betaproteobacteria bacterium
CATCCAGCTCCACGATGCGATCGCAACGCTCGGCCAGTCGCACGTCGTGGGGTGACGAGCACCAGCGTCGTACCATGCTCGTGATTCAAGGTGAACAGCAATTCGCCGACCCGCTCACCGGTTTTCCGATCCAGGTTCCCAGTGGGCTCGTCGGCGAACAGAACCATCGGCTCCCCGGCGTAGGCGCGCGCGATGGCGACGCGCTGCTGCTCGCCGCCGGAGAGTTGCTTTGGATAATGCTTCAGGCGATCGCCCAAGCCCACGCGATCGAGGACAATTTCGGCTCCGCGGCGCGCGTCCCCGCGTCCCGCGAGTTCCAGCGGCAGCATTACGTTCTCCAGCGCCGTCAGGCTCGGCAACAGTTGAAAGGATTGGAACACGAAGCCCACGCGGCTCGCCCGCAGGCTGGCGCGACCGTCCTCGTCCAAGGTACCGAGATCGTGCCCGGCGAGGTATACGCTGCCGTGGCTCGCCGTATCGAGGCCCGCCATGAGACCGAGCAGGGTTGACTTGCCGGATCCGGAGGCGCCGACGATGGCCAGGCTTTCGCCCGGCGCAACGCTCAAATTGATGTCGTCCAGTATGACGAGCTGCCCTTCGGGGCTCGGAACCTGCTTACCCAGGGACGTGGTGCGTAGATAAGGTGAGCGCTCTTGTTCGGCCATGGTCGATCCAGCAGGCGGGGAGGCGGGTATGGTATGCGCCCGGTGCGACAACACAAAGAATCAGAGAGTGTTATAGACCGCGTATTGATATTCCTGAGTTAATAAGACTGACTTAGTCTACGACCTAGTCTATATTCTGCACATGGCACAAGTCGGCATCCACGAAGCCAAAACCCATCTGTCCAGACTGCTGCGCCGCGTGGCGGCCGGTGAGGTCATCGTCATCGCCAAAGGCGGCGTGCCGCTTGCCCGGTTAGTGCCCATTCACTCACGCGCGCGCCGCGATCTGGGCCGGGACAAGAACACCGTCACGCTGGCGGACGATTTCGATACGCCGCGGGTGGAAGATCCGCGGGGAGACTCCCGCGGGTGAAGTTACTGCTCGACACCCAATGCTGGCTGTGGATGCAGGCATCGCCGGAGCGCTTCTCGCCCCCGGCGCGGGACATAGTGGATGACCCGGACAGCGTGCTTCTGCTCTCGCCGGTGAGCACCTGGGAAATCTCCACCAGGTACGCCGAAGGCCGTTTGACGCTGCCCCCTGCCGCCGGCGGAATACGTGCCGAGCCGCATGAAAAGCAGCGGCGTCGATGCCTTGCCGCTTCAGCACAGTCACGCTCTGCAGGTGGCAACGCTGCCGTGGCATCACCGGGATCCCTTCGACAGATTGCTGATTGCCCAGGCCCAGGTGGAAGGTCTCGCGATCCTGAGCGCCGATCGCCAACTCGCGGCCTATGACGTGCAGCTGCATTGGGCAGATTAGACGGCGGTTCGCCGCCCACTCGCGCCTACAGGGGGCACTCCGCGCCGCGGCTTTTTATTCTCCGCTCCGCCCCGGTGTAAGATGCGCCTCGTAACCATTCCCGCCGCAACTGGAGTGTCGCGCTAACGATGGATTTCACCCTGGATCCCGATGTCGACGCGTTTCGGTTGCGCGTGCGTGAGTTCGTTGCCGAGTACGTTCTGCCGCTGGAATCGCTGGCGAGCAGTTGGGGAGAAGGCGAGAATGTCCGCGACGAGGTGCTCGGGCCGCTTCGCGCCAAAGCGCGCAATGCGGGGCTGTGGTGCCCACAGATGCCCCGCGCACGCGGCGGTCAGGGCTTCGGCGCCGTCGGCATGGCCGCCTGTTACGAGGAAATGAATCGATCGCTCTTCGGGCCGGCGGTATTCAACTGCGCGCCGCCTGACGACGGCAACATGATGGTATTGGAGAAAGTCGCGAGCGACGATCAAAAGGCGCGCTGGCTGCAACCCATTGTCGACGGTCAGGTGCGTTCTGCTCTCGCCATGACCGAGCCGCATCCGGGAGCCGGATCCGATCCCGCCGGCATGATGCAGACCACGGCCACGCGCAAGGGCGACAAGTGGATCATCGAGGGCCACAAGTGGTTCATCACCGGTGCCGGTGTCGCTCAGACCTTTATTGTTATCGCGCGCACATCCGATGATCCGCGCCGCGGGCTGACGGCATTCCTGTTCGATCGTGACGATCCCGGTTGGGAGCTGGTGCGCCGCGTGGGCATCATGGGTCCCGAAGAGCATGGCGGGCACTGCGAACTGCGCTTCCACGGCCTCGAGATCCCCGACGAGAATCGCCTCATGGAAGTCGGCGAAGGGCTCAAGTTCGTGCAGATTCGGCTCGGCATCGCGCGGCTCACTCATTGCATGCGCTGGCTTGGTCTCGCCAAGCGCGCGCTGGAAGTGGCCACCGACTACGTGAGCGAGCGCGAAGCCTTCGGCATCAAGCTGGTTGAACGCGAAAGCGTGCAGTGGCTTCTTGGCGAAGCCGCCATGGACATTCAGGTGGGACGCCTGCTTACCATGCACGCCGCCTGGAAGCTCGAGCAGGGGGATTACGCCCGCAAGGAAGTCTCCATGGCGAAGGTCGCGGTGGCGGACACTCTGCACAAGGCCGCCGATACAGCCATCCAGCTCTGCGGTGCCAGAGGTTATTCCAAGGACACGCCGCTGGAGTGGATTTATCGTTACGCCCGCCAGGCCCGCCTCGTGGATGGCGCATCGGAAGTGCACAAGATGGTGCTTTCCAAAAACCTGCTGGAGCTGGGTTCGGAGTTCTGGTCATGGGGATAAACGGCGGCAACGGCACGGTGCCCGTGGGTGAAGAGCTGAGTCACGGACTCGGTACATTTTTATCCGAAGTGAGCAACTGCGATTCGCTGGAGATCATCGCGCTGGAAAGACTCGGCGGTGGTGCCGTGCAGGAGAACTACGCCGTCGATGCGCTTTTCAGCGGTGGCATCATGGACGGTCGTCACGCGCTCGTGCTGCGCACCGATGCGCCGTCCGGCGTCGCCGCCAGCCGATCGCGGGTCGACGAGTTCGCAGTGCTCAAAGTCGCTTGGGAAGCGGGACTCAAAGTTCCCGAACCGTTGTGGGCCTGCGCCGACGATTCGCTCATCGGGCGCGCTTTCTACGTCATGCGCCGCTTACCCGGTGATGCGAGAGGCCACCGGTTGGTACGCGATCCGGCACTGGATAGCGTACGTGAGT
>JAQBFV010000093.1:0-6600 GCA_032123035.1 Betaproteobacteria bacterium
GGACGCCGCAATTGGCACGCGACAAACGCGGAAACGCGCGGGTATCCGCTTGTTTTCGCAGTCGAATCGAAGAGACACTGCAAGTGTTGCCGAGCGCGGCGCCGAGGCACACAATGGCCGCAAATAAGAAGTCCAGCGCCACACTCGCGCCGTTCATCGTTCATCGGGAGGAAGTAATCATGCGTAAGCCGCACGTCTGCCTTCATCCGTCTGCCTTCATCCTTCAGTTTGCCCTGGCGTTGGCGATGGTGCTCAGTAGCGCTGCCGTCACGGCGCAGGCGTATCCCGCCAAGCCGGTGCGTATCATGGTGGGCTACTCGCCGGGCGGGGGCGTGGATACCACCGCGCGCATCGTCGGTGCGGCGCTTGCCAATTCGTGGCACGGCACGGTGATCGTCGAGAACCGGCCCGGCGCATCGGGCAACATCGCTACCGAGTACACGGCGAAGGCCGCGCCCGACGGCTACACGCTGGTGCTGTGCAACATCGGTTCGCATGGCGTCACCCCGGCGCGTTTTAGAAAAACGCTCAAGTACGATCCCGTGCGTGATTTCGCGTTTGTGGCGAAGATCGGCGGCGTGCCGAATGTCTTCATGGTGCATCCCTCGATGCCGATGAAGACGCTGGGCGAGTACATTCGCTATGCAAAGGCGCACCCGGGCAAGCTCAACTTCGGCTCCTCCGGCGTCGGCGGCTCGCCTCACCTGTCGATACAGCTGCTCATTATGATGACCGGCATCAATATCGTGCACGTGCCGTACAAGGGCGCGGCGGCAGCGCTCACCGACGTGATGAGCGGGCACGTGGAATCCTCGGTGGGCAATCTCGCGGGCGCGCCGCTGGGGGCGATCAAGGGTGGAAGAGTGCGGGCGCTTGCTGTCACCTCGGCGAAGCGCAATGCGCAGGTCCCGCACGTGCCGACTTTCGCCGAGTCCGGCGTGCCGGGCTACGATGTGACCGGCTGGTACGGCCTGTGCACTCAGGCCAAGGTGCCGCAGTCCATACAGACGAAGATCAACACCGACCTCAACAAGCTGCTGGCGAGTGGCACGCCGCTTCGCAAGCGTCTCGAAACCCAGGGCATTACCATCACGCCGGAAACACAGGAGGCGTTCGCCGCAGACGTGAAATCCGAGATCGCCCGGTGGACGAAGGTGGTGCGGGAGGCGAAGCTCGAGGTGCAGCGCTGACGCCTTTATCGCCTTTCCGGTCACTCGTGCCTCGTGACGGGGAGGCGAAAATGGTGATGGGTACTGGTGATGAAAGATCGTGATGATTACTGGTGATGTACGGCGGTTTTTTCGTTTTTCATCACCAGTTTCCGTCACCATTTTCCATCACTATTTCTCGTCACTTTCTCGTGCGGTTAGGCAGCATGACGAGGACGATCGGACCGTTTGACTACGTAATCATAGGCGGCGGCAGCGCCGGTTGCGTGCTCGCGAACCGCCTGTCCGCCGACCCGGACACGTCGGTGCTGCTGCTCGAAGCGGGCACCAAGGATCGCTGGATCTGGATCCACATCCCGGTAGGCTATCTCTACTGCATCGGCAATCCGCGCACGGACTGGTGCTACCGGACCGAACCCGATCCGGGCCTGAACGGTCGCTCGATCCTCTACCCGCGCGGCAAGGTGCTCGGCGGCTCCTCCTCCATCAATGCCATGCTCTATCTCCGCGGCCAGGCGCGCGACTATGACCAGTGGGCGAGCCTCACCGGTGACTCGGGCTGGGCATGGCAGAACGTGCTGCCGGTCTTCATGGGGGTCGAGGACCACTGGCGGGGCGCGGACGAGAAGCATGGCGAAGGCGGTGAGTGGCGGGTCGAGGCGAACCCGCTGCGGTGGGATGTCATCGAGGCCTTTCGCGATGCGGCGGTCGAATCGGGGATTCCCTGGACCGACGACTTCAATCGTGGCGACAACGCGGGTGTATCCCGCTTCGAGGTCAACCAGAAACGCGGCGTGCGCTGGAATGCATCGAAGGCGTTTCTCAGGCCCGCGATGAAGCGTCCCAACCTCACCGTGCTGACCGGGGCGCTGGTGCAGAAGCTCCGGCTCGAAGGCCGGCGCGTGACGGGCGTTGAGTTTTTTCAGGGCAACGAGGCTGTGTACGCCGAAGCGCGGCGCGAGACGATCCTCTCGGCCGGCGCGGTCGGCAGCCCGCAGATCCTCCAGCTCTCCGGCATCGGGCCTGGCGCGCTGCTGCAGCGCCACGGCATCCCGGTGGTCCACGAGTTGCCCGTCGGCGAGAATCTGCAGGACCACCTGCAGTTGCGAATGGCGTTCAAGGTGAAGAGCACGGAGACGCTCAACACGATCCTCTCATCGTGGTGGGGCAAGGCAAAAATTGCGCTCGAGTACGCGCTCTTCCGCAGCGGGCCGATGACGATGCCGCCCTCGCAGATGGGAGCGTTCGCGAAATCGAATCCGTCGCACGCGACACCCAACGTCGAGTACCACGTCCAGCCGCTCTCGCTCGACAAGTTTGGCGATCCGCCGCACCGTTTCCCCGCCTTCACAGCGAGTGTATGCAACCTGCGCCCGACTTCACGCGGCCACCTGCGAATCACCTCGCCCGACCCGCGCGCCTACCCCGCGATTCAGTGCAATTACCTCTCCACGCCCGAGGACCGAACGGTCGCGGTGGAGTCGATTCGCCTCACGCGCCGCATCGTGACCGAATCGGAGGCGCTGAAGCCCTACGCACCCGAGGAGTTCATACCGGGGCCGCGTTACCAGTCGGATGAGGAATTGATGAAGGCTGCAGGCGATATCGGCACCACCATCTTTCACCCGATCGGAACCTGCAAGATGGGGCGAGCCGATGATCCTTCGGCGGTAGTTGATCCAGAACTGCGCGTGCGTGGCGTCGAGCGCCTGCGTGTGATCGACGCGTCGGTCATGCCGACGATCACCTCGGGCAATACGAATTCACCGACGATCATGATCGCCGAGCGGGGAGCTGCGCTTGTACTGCGTGAGTGGTGAGTAGTGAGTGGACTAAACTGCTTGTAAATCATATTTAGCCGCGGATAAACGCGGATAAACGCAGATAGGTCGATACAAGAATCAAAAACAAGAGCAGGAATGTTTAACCGCCGATGGCCGCCGATAACAGGGCCGCGAATCGTGAATCGTGAATCGTGAAACGAAGTCGGCTTGGTTGTGGGCCCCTTCTGCCTTCTGACTTGCTTTTCTCGCCGCCAAGACGCCGAGAGAAACAAGAATTAAGAGCAGTTACTCATCACTCATCACGCATCACTCATCACGGGGGTTATGGCCTTCCACCTTCTAACTCTGTTTTTTAATTTCTAATGAAGGAAAGTGTTATGACTGAAGTAAAAAAACAATTGTGCCAATGTTTCCTACATATGTGTGGACAATTGAATTTCCTAATGAGCTTACTCAAAGTATCAATCGTTCAGTACTACCACTAATTGAAAGAAAATTAGAAAGTACTCCACAGCCATCAAGGAAAAGTCAATTTTTTCAAACAGAACAAAACTTACACTTGGAGCCAGAATTTGCGGAATTGGTGAAGTATATCCATACGTATGCTAATAGCGCATTGGACTACTTAAATTTTAAGTATGAGAATATCCAAATCACGGGTTGTTGGGCCAATATAGCTGGCATGGGTAATAATCACAGACAACATTCTCATCCTAATAATTTCTTGAGTGGGGTTTATTATGTTGAAACACACCCCGGAAGTAACAACATCATTTTCCACGATCCGCGACCACAAATCAGTATTATCAAACCGCCGGTGAAAAAAATGACATTGGAAAATTCAGACCATTTGATTGTAGAGGCGACACCTGGAAACATGTTGTTGTTTCCATCCTGGTTACATCATTCTGTCCCGGCAAACCAGAGCTCAAACCGCAGGATCAGCGTTTCCTTTAATTTGATGTTTCAGAAATTTGCAGAAACCATGAGTAGCCCGATGTGGAAAGCAGGTATATAAAATAGCTAGTAGTAAGCTTTTTATCGCCGGGCATCAGTCGAGAAACGTGGCGTATTCGTCCACTTCGATCCGCGGCGGCTGGAACGTGTTGATGACCGCTTCCGGATCCGCATAGCCCATCGCCATCCCGCAGATCACGATCCAATCCGCCGTAATGCCGAGCTCGCGCCGCACGACGTCGGGGTAGCTCGCGATGGCCGCCTCCGCGCAGGTATGAAGGCCTTTTGCACGGGCAGCGAGCATGATGGTTTGCAGGAACATGCCGTAGTCGAGCCAGCTTCCGCGCTCGAGCCGGCGGTCGATCGTAAAGATGATCCCTACCGGCGCGCTGAAGAAATTGTAGTTGGTGGCGCGGTAGGCCCTGGACTTCGCGCGGTCGCCCCGTCCGATGCCGAGCGTGCCGTAGAGCCCCCAGCCGCACTGCCGCCGGCGGGCGAGATAGGGTTCCTCGATGGGATCGGTGTAGTAGTCGTAGTCGCGCTGGTGGCCGGGCTCGTCCGTGAGGAACGCCTGCTGGATCGCCGTGCCGACGCGCGCGAGCGTCGCGCCGGTCAGCGCGTGCACGCGCCACGGCTGGATGTTCGAGCCGCTCGGGGCATGACGGCCGAGCGCTACGATCTCGCGCACAATGTCGATGGGAACGGGCTTCGGCTGATAAGCGCGGATCGAGCGGCGGGTACGCGCCGCCTCGAATACGCCGTGCGCGGGCTGATGAATATCCTCGGACATGTGAACCTCCCGTCGCGATGCTAGCACCTCAGCGCGGACGGCGCGTAACCAGCTTGCCGCGGACAGTTCCCATCACCATTTGTCATCACCAGTTTCCATCACCATTTCTCATCACCAGTTGGGCGGTGCCGCTGTCGCTGCGGGGCGACATCCCGGATTGGAAAGTGGTACGTGCGCTGGAAATGCGGTACGCTACGGGCTGCAAGTCGCGCCCTCGCGCGCGAGCTGATGTTCTATTGAGCGACGGGAGAGCATGGCGGCAAAGAAATACGACGAAAGCTCGGTCAAGAAACTGCGTGGCATCGAGCCGGTGCAGCGGCTTCCGGGAATGTATACCCGGACCGGCGATCCCACCCACATCATCCAGGAAGCGATCGACAACGCGGCCGACGAGGCCTTCGGAGAGCACGCCGACCGCATCGACGTCACTGTGCACCGCGACGGCTCGGTAACGGTCGCCGATAACGGGCGCGGCATTCCGGTGGGCCTTCACCCGGAGGAGAAGATCCCCACGGTGCAGCTGGTGTTCACTGAGCTGCACGCGGGCGCGAAATTCGCGCGGTCGGAGGCGGACGCGGCGTACAAGTTCTCCGGTGGGCTGCACGGCGTCGGCGTGTCGGTGACCAATGCGCTTTCCGAACAGCTCGAGGTCGAGGTGCGGCGCGAGGGCGGCGTGCATGCGATGGCCTTCGCCGACGGCGCTGTCGCTCGCAAGCTGAAGAGGGTCCGCAGCTGCGCGAAGAACGACACGGGAACATCGGTTCACATCTGGCCCAACAAGAAGTATTTCGATTCACCGAAGGTCTCGCTGCCCGATCTCGAGCGCATCGTGCGCTCCAAGGCCGTGCTCCTCCCGGGCGTGAAGGTCACGCTCAACATCGAAGGCGCGAAAGAGACCACGACGCGCACCTGGAGCTACCCGGACGGGATGAAGGGTTATCTCGCGGAAATGCTCGGCGAGGCACAACCGATCGTCCCGGTCTTCGAGGGCGAGAAGTACGTGCAGGAGGGGAACGGCTTTGCGGCGGGCGAAGGCGCCGGCTGGGCGTTCGCGTTCGTGGAGGAGGCAAAGGGGTATGGCGAGTCCTATGCGAACCTCATTCCCACACCCGCCGGCGGCACCCACGAGGCGGGGCTGCGCGAGGGTCTGTTCGAGGCGGTCAAGGCCTTTGCCGATCACCACAGCATGATGCCGCGCGGCATCAAGCTGCAATCGGACGATGTCTGGTCGCGCACCGTGTTCTTCCTCTCGGCCAAGGTGCTGGAGCCGCAGTTCCACGGGCAGACCAAGGAGAAGCTCTCCAATCGCGACGCCGTCAAGCTCGTCTCGAGCATGGTGCGCGACCCGTTCGAGCTCTGGCTCAGTACCCACGTCGAGCATGGCCGCAAGATCGCGGAGCTCGCCATTCGCCAGGCAGTCGAGCGGTCGCGCTCCGTGCAGAAAGTCGAGCGCAAGAAGTCCTCGAGTGTCGTAATCCTGCCCGAGAAGCTGACCGACTGCGAGTCGAGCGAGCTCGGCGAGAACGAGCTCTACCTCGTCGAGGGCGATTCCGCGGGCGGCTCGGCGAAGCAGGCGCGCGACAAGCGCTTTCAGGCGATCTACAAGATGCGTGGCAAGGCGCTGAACTCATGGGAGGTGAAGCGGGAGCTGCTCTTCTCCAACGCCGAGATCCACGACATCGCCGTGGCGGTGGGCGTGGATCCGCACGGCGAGAGCGGCGACCCCGACCTCTCCGGCCTGCGCTACGGCAAGATCGGAGCGCTCACCGACGCGGACGTGGACGGGGCGCACATCTCGGTGCTGCTGCTGACGCTCTTCTACCGCCACTTTCCGAAGCTGATCGAGCGCGGGCACATCTATATCGCCTGCCCGCCGCTCTACAAAGTTGATATCCCGGGC
>JAQBFV010000094.1:0-51666 GCA_032123035.1 Betaproteobacteria bacterium
GAATCCCGAATCCGATCGCGGACATGATCGTCAGTTTATGCGCCGCATCGACCCCTTCAACGTCGAAGGTAGGGTCGGCTTCGGCGTATCCCAGCCGCTGCGCCGCGGCGAGCGCGTCCGCGAAACTCGCGCCGTTCTCGCGCATCTCGGAAAGGATGAAGTTGCTGGTGCCATTGATGATGCCCGCGATCCACTCGATGCGATTCGCAGCCAGGCCCTCGCGCAGCGACTTGATGATCGGAATGCCGCCGCCCACGGCCGCCTCGAACGCCAGCATCACGTCTTCCTTCTCCGCGGCGGCGAATAATTCGTTACCGTGTTGGGCCAGCAGCGCCTTGTTTGCCGTCACAACGTGCTTGCCATTGGCGATGGCCTTCAGAATGAGATCCTTCGCCACCTTGGTGCCTCCGATCAGCTCGACCACGATGTCGATTTCCGGATGATTGACGACCTCGTAGGCGTCGGCCGTGACAATGGCGCGCGCTCCAACCAACCGCCGCGCCTTGTCGACTTCCTTGTCCGCAACCATCTTCATCGTAATCGCGCAGCCGACGCGCCGCGCGATTTCCTCCTGGTTGCGTGCGAGCACGGCGAAAGTGCCGCCACCCACCGTGCCAATGCCTAGCAGCCCCACGTTGACGGGGTTGAGCGCGGGGCGCTTCATTTGAGCAGCCCATCCTTTCTGAACATTTCCTTGATGCCTCTGAGCGCCTGGCGCGTCCGGGCCTCGTTCTCGATCAAGGCGAAGCGCACATGACCGTCGCCGTACTGCCCGAAACCCACGCCCGGTGCTACTGCGATCTTGGCATCCGCGAGCAGCTTCTTCGCGAATTCCAGCGAACGCATGCCACCATATCCCGCCGGAATTGGCGCCCAGACATACATCGTCGCCTTGGGAATCTCGATATCCCAGCCGACCGACTTGAGCCCGCTGCACAGCACATCGCGCCTGCCCTGGTAGACCTGGCGCACCGTCTGTACGCAGTCCTGCGGTCCTTCGAGCGCGATGATGGAGGCCACCTGGATCGGCGTGAACAGGCCATAGTCATGATAGCTCTTCATGCGCGCCAGCGCCGTCACCAGGTCGCGGTTGCCCACCATGAAGCCGACGCGCCACCCCGCCATGTTGTAGCTCTTCGACAGGGTGAAGAACTCGACGGCGATATCGCGTGCACCAGGCACCTGCATGATGGAGGGCGCCTGGTAGCCGTCGAAGACGATGTCGGCATAGGCGAGATCATTCACGACGTAGATCTGATGCTCGCGAGCAATCCCAATCAGGCGCTCGAAGAATGGCAGGTCCACACACTGCGTGGTGGGATTGCTCGGAAAATTGACGATCAGCATCTTCGGCTTGGGATACAGGTCACGCAGGGCGCGATCCAGGGATTCGAAGAAGTCCGCTCCCGGCAGCATCGGCACGTGGCGAATGTCGGCACCGGCAATGACCGGTCCGTAGATGTGAATCGGGTAGCTCGGATTCGGAACGAGCACGATATCGCCGCGGTCGAGGGTCGCGAGCGCGAGGTGCGCAATACCCTCCTTCGAGCCGATCGATACGATTGCCTCGGCGTCAGGATCGAGCTCCACGCCGTAGCGCACCTGATACCAGCTGCAGATCGCGCGCCGCAGCCGGTAGATTCCCTTGGATACCGAATACCGGTGCGTGTCCGGCCGCTGCACCGCCTCGATCAGCTTGTCCACGATATGCCGCGGCGTCGGCTGGTCCGGATTGCCCATGCTGAAATCGACGATATCCTCGCCGCGCCGGCGCGCCGCGAGCCTCAACTCGCCCGTTACGTTGAAAACGTAGGGCGGCAGGCGGTTGATTCTGGCGAACTCTTCCATCGTGGCAATCGAGTGGCGGTAGCGGGTGGCGCAAAAGCGTATAATTCTAACGGAGCCAGTTACCGTAAGCAAATCAGCGGCTTATCAAACAGTTGTGAAACTGCACCTGACAACGGGAAAGGGCCAGCACTTGTTCTCCGGCCACGGCCCTGGCTACGTCGCGGTCAACCGCGTGCGCTACGAGACCCACATCGTGGTAACGCCAGCGTCCGTAACCGAGTGGACGGTCACCGACTTCGACACGCTCAGCGCGGCAGATTTCGCCCCTGTCCTCGCCCTAAAGCCCGAGGTGGTGATCTTTGGCACTGGCCGGATCATGAGATTTCCGGCACGGGAGCTCGCGCTCGCGCTCGCCACGGCCGGCATTGGACTGGAAGTGATGGACAGCGGCGCCGCCTGCCGCACCTACAACATCCTGGCGGGAGAGGAACGCAAAGTCGTGGCGGCAATATTGGTCAACTAGCGGGCTGCGCCCGCTCGCTGGTGCGGCAGGTCTCAGGCCGCTATCGGGGGCACCATCCGGCTTCGCGATTCAAGCGCAACGCGCACTTCGAACCGAAGCTCCTCTTCGCTGGCAGACCTTGGGATAAAGCGCGCCGCATCCCCCTTGGCGGCAGCATCCGCCATCGTGCCAAAATCGGGATACGGGCTGGTGATGATACGCACCGTGTCCGGGAAAAGCGCCTTGATGTGCTCCAGCAACTCCGTGCCTGACATTCCGGGCATGTTCTGATCCGCGATGACCACGTCAACGTGCTGCATGCCGAGCTGCTCAAAGGCCTCGTGTGCATTGTAGGCGACGAAGATCCGGTATCCGTCCTTTGCCAGCGACTGGCGGAGATCGGTGAGGACCGCCCCGTCGTTATTGACCAGGAGCACCACGGGAGTGTCCGCGGGATGCTCGGGCGAGACCTGCTGCAGCCGACGCATCTCGCGCAGCCACATCCCGCAGTCATCCGCCGGGAGCGGGTGCGCGAAAAAATAGCCCTGGATCTGGTCGCAACCGTACTCGGTCAGAAATGCGAGCTGTTGCTCGGTCTCCACCCCTTCGGCCACGACCTTGAGCCCCAGGCTGTGCGCCATCGAGATCACCGCTCGAGTGATGGTAGCGTCGTCCCCGTCCGTCGTGACATCGCGGATGAATGAACGATCTATTTTCAGTGAATCCAGCGGAAAACGTTTGAGATAGCTCAGACTCGAATAACCCGTGCCAAAGTCGTCGATCGAGAGCGAGACGCCCAGACCGCTGAGATACTCCAGCGTGCGGACCGCCTCCTCGGTATTCACCATAAGGGAGCTCTCCGTGATCTCGAGCTCGATCAGCGCGGGATCGATCTCGTGCTCCTCAAGAATGCCTTTGATCGTCGTGCCCAGGTCCTTCGAGGTGAATTGCCGACCCGACAGATTGACGGCCACCGGGACCGCTTGCACCCCGGCGTTTTCCCACTCCTTGATCTGCCGGCAGACCGCATTGAGAACCCATTGCCCCACCTGCACGATGAGCCCGGTTTCCTCGAGCACAGACATGAATTCGCCCGGTGACACCAACCCGCGCTCAGGATGGCGCCAGCGGATCAGCGCCTCCAGGCCGGTGATTTCACCGTTCACGATACCGACTTTCGGCTGGTAGTAGAGCAGATACTCGTTACGGTCGAGCGCGCGCCGCAGGCTGTTCTCCATGCCAAGGACCTCGAGCGCCCGCGTATTCATTTCCGGCGTATAGAACTGATAGCTATCGCGGCCGATCTCCTTCGCTTTGTACATCGCCGCGTCCGCATTCTTGATCAGTATGTCCTGTTCGGTGCTGTCCTCGGGGTAGAGCGTAATTCCGATGCTGGCCGTAACGTAGACCTCCGTGCCTTCGAGCCGGAACGGCTCCGTGAAGCAGGTCATCATCTTCTGCGCGACCAGATTCGCGTCCTGCGCGCTCGCCAGATTGGACAACACCACCGCGAACTCGTCCCCGCCGAGCCGTCCTACGGTGTCGCCCGAGCGTACGGTCCCTGTCAACCGCTCGGATACCTGCTGGAGCAACCGGTCGCCTACCGCATGCCCGAGGGTGTCATTGACATTCTTGAAACGGTCCACATCGATGAACATCACGCCCACGATCCAGTGATTGCGCCTGGCCTGTGCCAGCGACTGCTTCAACCGGTCGTAGAACAGCACTCGGTTCGGAAGGCTCGTGAGCACGTCATAGTGCGCGAGCTTCATGAGCTGTTCCTCGGCGTGCTTGCGCTCCGTGATGTCCTCGGCAATTCCAGCAATACGGTAGACCGCGCCCTCGGCGTCATGGACCGGGAACGCGCGGTCATGCACCCAGCGTATCGAGCCGTCCGGCCTCACCATACGGAACACCTCGTCGTAGCGCCCTTCGGCGGCCAATTTGCGCGCAGTCCTCACGCGCTGGCGGTCTTCATGGTGAATCATGTTGATCCAGCAACGCGGGTCTTCGCGAACCTCGGCGAGCGGGCGCCCCGTGATCTTTTCGAAGGCCGGGCTCAAGTAGATGGGCTCACGCTGGGCCGCATCGGTAATCCAGAACACCTGCGGAATGTTGGCGGCAAGCTGACGAAACTGCTGTTCGCTTTCCTGCAACGCGGCCTCGGAACGCCGGCGGTTAGTAATATCCTCAGCGATCCCGGCCACCCGGTAGGTCTTGCCCTCCGCGTCGCGCACCGGGAATGCGCGGTCGCGCACCCAGCGCACCGATCCATCAGCCCTCACGATGCGATAGGTCACGTCATAACCGTCGATCAGGGCCATCTTGCGTGCTGCATGCACACGCTTGCGGTCCTTGCGATGCACGGCACGGACCAGGAAGCGGGGATTGTCGCGAATTTCCTCGAGTGGCCTGCCAATGAGCTTTTCCGCCGCCGAGCTCACGAACAGCGTCCGCTTGTGCTCGACGTCGGTGATCCAGAAGACCTGGGGAATGTTGTTCGCCAGCTGGCTGAACTGCTCTTCACTTTCGCCCAAGGCCGCTTCGGCCTTGCGGTGCGCGATCCGCGTGCGCAAAATGGACGCGCCGAAGGCGATGTCATCCACCAGCTCCGTAAGCAGAGCGATTTCCTCGTCGTCGAAGGCGTCTGGTTCCGCCGCGTAGAACGCGACCGCGCCGAGCAACCGGCCCTCGTTTCTGAGTGGCAGGCAAATCGCGGACTGGCAGCCGAGCTGTCTGGCCCGCTCCCGTCGTCGCTCGTGCAGTGGTTGATTGAAGATATCGCGCGCGATATCGATCTCTCCCGTCGCCAGCACCTGTCCCATCGTGCCCTGGTAGCGACTGTCGGCAGCCCAGCTGGCGCTGCTTGTCATGGGCTCATCGCCGTCGCCAAAGCCCGCATGTGCAGCAGGGTAAACCGGCCGCGAGCTATCCTCGGTCGCATAGCCAACCCAGGCTTGCTTGTAGCCGCCCGAATTCACGGCAATCCTGCACATATGCTGCAGCATTTCGGTCTCATCGGTGGCGTGCATGAGCACGTGATTACCCTCCGCCATCACGCGCCGCGCATGGCTGACTCGTGCGAGCCGTGCCTCCGTCTGCCTGCGTGCCGCCTCCTTGCGCAGTGATCCGATGCCAAAGGCCACATCCTCCGCCAGCGTGGTCAGTAGCGCGATCTCATCCTGATCAAACGCGTCCGGCTCGCTGGCATACATCACCAGCACGCCCAGCACACCATCCTCTGCCAGCAGGGGCAGGCCAATCGAAGACTGGTAACCATGCTCCAGGGCGCGCTGGCGCTGCCACTCATGCTGCGGATCGTTCTGGATGTCGCGGGCGATAACGGGCGCTCCGAGGGCTAGGGCTTCAAAGGCGACTCCACGGTAGATGCCTTCTGGAGTCAAGAAGGTAGTATTCGTCATCGGCTCGTCGTTCCCGTAGCCGGCATGCGCAGCCGGTTCGAGCGGGAACATCGAATCCCCTGTCGCGAGCCCGATCCATCCCTGACGATAACGGCCCGACGCTATGATGATGCCGCACATTCTTTCCAGCAATTCGCCCTCATCCGTCGCACGCGCCACAACGCGGGTGCACTCCGCGAGCACTCTGCGCGCACGGTCAGCACGCGCGAGCCGTTCCTCGGCCTGCTTGCGCTCGCTAATATCTTCGATTACGCGGATGAAGTACTGCGGGCGCCCCCCGTCGTCTCTCGCGAGCGACTCCGTGCGCTTGACCCACACGATCTCGCCGTCCTTGCGCACATAGCGCATCTCCTGGGTGTAATGAGCGATTGCGTCAGTGGCCAGACGACGGCGCGCCTCCTGGCTAACGCTGTTGTCGTCCGGATGTTTGAGAAATTTGGGCACCTGGCCGAGCAGTTCCTGCTCGGAATAGCCAACGATGTCGCAATAACGCCGATTCACCCGGACAATCTTCTCGTCCATGCCCACATGAGCGATCCCGACGGCGGCTTGCTCGAACGTGGCCCGGAAACGTTCCTCCGCCTCCATTCGATGCTTGATATCCAGCACGTAGAGCATGCGATAGCGTGGTTTGCCGTCCGCTCCTTTTACGAGCGAAGCGGTGACCTGCGCCCAGACGACATGGCCTCTTTTATGCAGATAACGCTTTTCACGCTGAGTGCTCGTGAGGTGCCCGGAAACGAGGTGCTTTAACAGCTCAACATCGCCCGCGACGTCGTCCGGGTGTGTGACACCGTTGCAGTCGGTCGCAAGCAGCTCAGCCTCGCTGTAGCCGAGGAACTGGCACAGGGTATCGTTTGCATTGAGCCAACGACCATCGAGCGTGGTCATTGCCGTGCCGAACGCGGCGTTCTGAAAAGCGCTGCGGAAATCGTTCTCGCTCTGCGCCAGTTGCTCCTGCACGTCGCTCGCGTAGCGACGCAGCTCGCTCATCCTGATCGCGGTACGGATCGCCGGCGCAAGCCGCTCGAGGTGTTGCCGGGAAATGAGATCGGTCGCCCCCAGCACCACCACCTCGGTCGTCTGCTGCTCCGTGAAGGAGCCCGCGATGAGAATCACCGGAATGTCGGGAAAACGCTCACGGGTGAGCTGCAGCGCGTGGCGCCAGCTGACGCCCGTCATGTGGTAATCCATGATGACGGCATGCGGACGCGTCTCAAGCTCGCTGCGGAACGCCGGTTCCGAGCTGACGCATTTGAGAAAGTGCCGCAGCGCGGCGCCCGTGAGTGCGCGCTCGATCTGCATGGCGCCCTCCGCCCCCTCTTCGAGCAAGAGGATGCGCAGAATGCGGTCTGCTGTCGTATTCAATACGCCGCTATCCATCGCTTATCCCGGAATTCCGCGCCGCGCAGCCTTCTACCCGGCTCATCGCGCGCCAGGTTCACACTAACGCTTTCGACGCGTCGTCGAGGCGAGAACCGGGCCATCCCCTGTGGTCAGAATTACCTGAAGAAGATGCCCTAAGCGCATTGAAAAAGCTCGGAAATACTGCTCAGACGGCTCAGCGACCCAGCTGCGCCAAGTCGTCAAAATAATAATGTTTAAAATCCTACGGTTAGGGTCATTCTGTGCCGCCCCAGACCGGGTCGTTGGCTGGAAACGTAACGGGGGATGCCCTTGGGCCCCGCTCCCCTATCAACGCTGCCCCGGGTGAGGCAACTCGGGCGAGGGGCACGAAGCCGCTTGGGGAAAGCAAAAAGAATTACAGATCGGCCATGGCCTTCAGATGCGCCGCGACGCTGCGCCCCCGTGCCTGCAGTTCGTAGCCGCCTTCGAGAACGGACACCATCAGTACGCGCGGATCATCACGGAACCAACGTGATGTTTTTCCATGATCTTCACCGGGTCGCCGCTCTTATAATGCCAAACGATGCGGAGAGAGCGCTGCAAGGCAGGCGCCTTGAATCTGGTCAGCTTCGCGCAAGCGGGTCGACTATGCAGCCTCAACCCGATCAACCTGTCGAGCGCTCTCATCTCGCGAACAGACAGTGCCGTGAATACAACTCGCCCGCTCCGCGAAGGCAAGGCGCTCACGTGTGGTTTCACGCTTAATTTCGCGCGCACACCGCGCGGATTCCGCCGCACTGACGCAATGCTTGAATCGCCGCCGCAGTAGCGCTCAGGAGATTTCAACCGTGCCAGACACAGGACGAAACCCAATGGATGTGGCAAACTCGACCCCCGCTCACGTCACGCGAAACGTAATGCAGCGACTCGAGAGTGTCGTGGCCCAGGTAGGTAACATCATCCTGGGGAAGGAACGGCAGATCAGGCTCGCCCTCACCTGCCTCATGGCACGGGGTCACCTGTTAATCGAAGACGTGCCCGGTGTCGGCAAGACGATGCTGGCGCATGCGCTCGCCGCATCGCTCGGCCTCGGATTCCAGCGCATCCAGTTCACCAGCGATCTGCTTCCTGCCGATATCATCGGCGTCTCGATTTTCAATCGTGAAAATGGCGGGTTCCAGTTTCATCCGGGCCCCATCTTCAATCAGGTCATTCTGGCTGACGAGGTCAATCGCGCGACCCCGAAGGCCCAGAGCGCGTTGCTGGAGGCGATGGAAGAAACCCAGGTTACCGCCGAGGGCGAGACAAGGCGTCTGCCGCAACCCTTTTTCGTGATTGCCACGCAGAATCCGTCCTATCAGGTCGGCACTTTCCCTCTTCCGGAATCCCAGCTTGATCGGTTCCTCATGCGGGTCCATCTCGGTTACCCGGATAGCGAGGCCGAGCGCGCCTTGCTGCAGGGCGAGGACCGGCGCGATCTGCTGCATGGGTTGACGCCCAGCATGAGCGCAGCCGATTTGATCGAGCTGCAACAACGCGCTCAGCAGGTCCACGCCTCGAGCGCGCTGCTGGACTACGTTCAGGCGCTCGTCACCCACACCCGACGCGCCGCTGACTACGTTAACGGGCTATCTCCGCGCGCAGCGTTGGCGTTGCTCCACGCAGCGCGGGCATGGGCACTCATGTCGGGCCGCGGCCACGCTGTGCCCGAGGACGTGCAAGCAGTATTGCCCGGGGTAGTGGGGCACCGCCTCGTCCCCACCGGGCAGGTGAGTCGGGTAACGAGCAATGATATTGCCGCGCATCTGGTCAAACAGGTCGCCATCCCGTAAACGGTAAACGGGAAAAGCCCGCCGCTGATTTCTCCTCTCTTGGCGTTCACTGATCACCGTTCACCGATGTATAGCGCGCTCAGGAACCAATTCCAGCGATGGCTGTTCCAACTGCGCGGCCCTCAAACGGGCGTGATCGTGCTGGTGCAGCGGCGGATTTTCATCCTGCCCACGCGGCATGGCCTGATGTTCGCGGCCATGCTGATGCTCATGCTCACAGGCTCGATCAATTACGGCCTGAGCCTTGGATTCATCCTGACGTTCTTGCTCGCTGCAATGGGCGTCAACACCATCATCTATACCTTCCGGAACCTTGCCAATTTGCGCATCGCAGGCGGCCGCGCGCGGCCCGTGTTCGCGGGTGACACGGCCCATTTCATCGTGCACCTCGAAAACATTGGAGATACGCCGCGCTATGCCGTCAATCTCACCCACGACAAGCGCGAATGGGAAACCGTTGACATTCCGGCTCGTACGACTGTTTCTACGGCGGCGGGCGTGCCTGCCCGTCGCCGCGGCCTCCTCAGGCCTGGGCGTTTAACCCTTTTCACGCGCTATCCACTGGGGCTGGTCTACGCTTGGGCTTACCTCGAGCTCGATTTGCACTGCGTGGTCTATCCGCGCCCGGCCTCGCCCGGCCTGCCGCTGCCGGCGCCAGAGACAAGCGCCGGCGCCGGCAGTGAACGCGGTACGGGACAGGAAGATTTCTCCGGCATGCGGCAATATCACGTTGGCGATTCGCCGCGCCATATTGCGTGGAAGCTTGCGGCTCGCGACCAGGGCCTGCTAACCAAGCAGTTCTCGGGACGCGCCGAGGCCGAGCTCTGGCTCGATTGGTTGCTGCTGCCTGCTGCCATGGGCACCGAAGAAAAGCTCTCGCACCTCGCACGTTGGGTCATAGACGCGCATGAGACTGGACTCTCGTTCGGCCTGCGGCTGCCCGGCAAAACCGTTGAGATGGCCAACGGCGACGCTCAGCGCGAGCGCGGCCTCGAGGCCCTCGCTCTCTTTGAACCGGCCGTAGCAAAGGAATGAGTCGTGAGTAGCCAGTGGGAAAAACCCGTTGGTGGCCAGCTAACGCGGTCTCCATCCAACTACCGTTCATCACTCACCATTCACGGTTTACGGGGATGATCGACCCGCGGCAACCGCTCGCCCTGCACCACGTGCTGTGGCTGCTGCTATCGCTCGCACTGATCACGGCTCCTCACGCCTCTCGACTGCCATGGTGGATCGTTGCCCTGGTGGTAACGCTCGGCGCCTGGCGGGCCTATATAGCGTATGGGCGTCATGCGCTACCCAATCGTTGGCTGCTGTTTCTGATCGTCATCGTGGCAACGATAGGTATCTATCTCAATTACCGCACGATCTTCGGCCGGGATGCCGGGGTTGCGCTGCTGGTGGTAATGCTGGGGCTCAAGCTCCTCGAGATGCGCTCGCTGCGGGATGCGATGCTGCTCATCTTCCTGGGATACTTCCTCGTCATCACCAATTTCCTGTACTCCCAGACGATTCTCACCGGGCTCTACATGCTCGCCTGCGTCTGGATCATCACTGCGGCCATGATGAGCCTGCATTATGGTCGCGACGAGCCACCCTTCGGCAGGCAACTGCGCGTCGGGGGAGTGCTGCTTGCTCAATCGATACCACTCATGCTGGTGCTCTTCCTGTTGTTCCCGCGCGTCTCAGGCCCGCTATGGGGGCTTCCCCAGGATGCCTATTCCGGTGTGAGCGGGCTATCCGACACGATGACCCCCGGCAGCCTTTCCAACCTGAGCCTTTCGGACGCGGTGGCGTTCCGCGTAAGGTTCGACTCAGACATTCCTCCGCCAAAGCAGCGCTACTGGCGCGGTCCCGTCATGTGGGACTTCGACGGCCAGACCTGGTTCGCAGCGCGCTTCATTTACGGCTCGCCTAGCTTCACGAAGACGGGCAACCCGATCACTTATGACGTCACTCTCGAGCCGCACAACAAGCGCTGGCTGTTTGCCCTCGATCTTCCTGCGAGGGCGGTCCCGCAGTCTGCGACCGGCGCCGACTTTCAGATCCGTTCCTTCTCGCCGGTCAATAACCGCATGCGCTACGAGATGGCGTCCTTCCTCGATTACAGCTACGGGACCGATGAAAACAGCATGGCGCTGCACCGCGCGCTCCAGCTGCCGGCCGGCTTCAATCCACGTGCCGTCCAGCTGGCGCGGACGCTACGCCAGAAATTTCCCGATGACCGCATGCTTGTGCGCGAAGTGCTCGCCATGTTCCGCAAACAGAATTTCTTCTATACGTTGTATCCTCCTCTGCTCGGGCAGCACTCAGTCGACGAGTTCCTGTTCAATTCGCGCAGAGGCTTCTGCGAGCACTACGCCTCGGCCTTCGCAGTGCTGATGCGGGCGGCTGGCATTCCCTCCAGAATCGTCACGGGCTATCTTGGAGGCGAAGTCAACGAGCTCGGAGACTATCTCATCGTGCGGCAGGCGGACGCTCACGCCTGGACCGAGGTCTGGTTCGCCGACGTAGGCTGGTTGCGCGTAGATCCCACCGCGGCCGTCTCTCCGCTCCGCGTGGAAGCCGGCATTTCCGCGGCCATCCCGCGTAGCGATCCTCTTCCAATGCTCGTGCGCGGCGACTTCAAGGTTCTCCGCCAATTGCGGTTTACCTGGGACCTGATGGCGAACACCTGGAATCAGTGGGTTCTCGGCTACACGCCGGAGCGTCAGCGGCAATTATTGATCGGGATGGGAATAGATGACGCAACGTGGTACACGCTAACCGTCGTCATGGTCGCTTTGGCCGGACTCATCGTCGTGATACTGGCGGCGTTCATTCTGCGCCGGCTCAAGGCCCGGGCGCACGATCCGGTCCGCAAGGCGTATTTTCAGTTCTGCGACAAGCTGCAGCGCAAAGGCCTGCCGCGCGCCGCGGACGAGGGGCCGGTCGACTATGCGCGCCGGCTCGAGCGGGCGCGGCCTGATCTTGCACTGCCTGTGGGTGGCATCACTCAGCTATACGTGATGCTGCGCTACGGCGCAGAGACGAGCAACTCCGCCCTCAATGAGCTGCGGCATCAGGTAAAGCAGTTCAGCGCCTGAAGCCGATAACGCGTGACCGCGACTCCCCGCCTGCCGACACATCGATCGCAGCCCGGTCGCCAAGTGCTGCCATCAATGCAAATCCCCACTCAACGGTCATGATCGACTGGCCCCGCCTGCTCGATTGCTTGTCTCAGCCCAGCTAACCCTTAGGCAGCAACGTCATCGGATCCACCGGCTTTCCGAAGCGGCGTATTTCGAAGTGGAGCTGAACCCGGACGGTGTCGGTCTTCCCCATCTCGGCGATTTTCTGCCCCTTGGCAACCGCTTCGCCCTCTTTCACGAGCAGCTCATTATTGTGGGCATAGACGCTCAGAAACGTATCGTCGTGTTTGATGACGATGAGTTTCCCGAATCCCCGAATACCGGACCCGCTGAAAATGACCCGGCCGGCGGCACTGGCCGTCACCGGCTGACCCAGCTTGCCGGCAATGCCGATTCCTTTCAGTTTGGCGGCGTCGTTAAACGTGCTGACCACCTTGCCGCGCGTCGGCCAGGCCCAGGTGATCACACCGCTTTCGCCTTTGGGTGCTTGCCGCTGAGGGGGCCGAGTCGGCGCGGGGCGCGTCGATGGGGCCGTTTTGGCCTTCGCATGCGCGAGTTGCGCGTAGGCCTGCTTCGTATACGGCACTCGCACTGCCTGCGGCTCCGTCTTCATGCGGCCCGCTGCTACGGGCTTGCTCTGTTGCTCGCCCACGATCGGGCGGCCTTCGACCGCAGGCGAAGTCTTGAGGGGCGCAATTGTCGCAGCCGACTTCGGCGGCCTGAGACGAACCTCCTGCCCCACGCGTATCACACCAGGATCGGTAATGCCGTTCCACTCCGCGAGTTCCCGGTAGTCGAGACCGTTGTCCAGGGCGATGCTAAAGAGCGTGTCGCCCTTGCGCACCGTGTAGAACTCAGGACGAAGATCGCCTGCTCGCGAGGTGGCCGCTTCCGACACTCGGGGCGTCGTGGTCGACGATTTTGACCCGGGAACGCGATCGAAAACGGGCGCCCCGCTACGCACGGAACAACCGGTCGCCAGCACACCGAAGGCGACTACCAGCACAAGAATGGGCGCAAGACGGGTCACCGGGATTCGCAAGCGAACTCTAGCCGACCCCGGGAAGCAACGGCACGAACTTTACTGTATCCATGCGCCGCTCGACGTAACCTCTGTCGGTGCGTTCGATAACGCAAAGATGCTGGTCGTGGTGAATCGCCATCGGCAAAATCATTCTACCACCGACGGCGAGCTGCTCCAGCAACGCTGCCGGCGCCTGGGTAGCGGCCGCAGTAAGGACAATTACGTCGAACGGCGCCACACCCGGCATGCCGATGTGCCCGTCGCCGTGGCGCAAATGAACGTTGCCAATCCGCAACTTCTGCAAGTTTCGGCGCGCCTGACGGATCAGGGCCGCAATCCGTTCCATCGAATAGATCTGTTTCGCCAGCTTGGCGAGTACCGCGGTCTGGTAGCCGCAGCCGGTTCCGATTTCCAGAACCTTGCGCGGTGTCGGACCCGCACGCACAAGCTCGCTCATGCGCGCAACCGTATGTGGGCTCGAGATGGTCTGCCCGAACCCGATGGGAAGCGAAATGTCCTCGTAGGCGCGGCTGGCAATCGCCTCATCCATGAAGACATGCCGCGGTACTTCAGCCATTGCCGTGAGCACGGTCTCGTCACGGATTCCCTGAGCCCGCAGTCGCTCGATCATGCGCAGGCGCGTGCGCTGCGAGGTCATGCCGATGCCGGAGTGCGGCGTGTTCATTTCAGCCACGTGCTGACCGGTTCCATCTGCGCGTAGCGCGTAAGGTCGACCTGCAACGGCGTGATCGAGACGCGGTCGTTTGCGACCGCATAAAAATCGGTACCTTCTCCGGCATCCTGCGCGCTGCCGGCCGCGCCAATCCAATAGACCGTCTCGCCACGCGGCGTCGTAGACTTTACCACCGACTCGGCTTTGTGTCGGCGACCCAGCCGCGTCACCTGGAAGCCATTGAGCTTCCCGTACTCGACGTCCGGCACATTGACGTTCAGCAGTACCGGTTGCTCGAAAGGTCGCTCTTTGAAGCGACTGACGAGCTCGACGGCGACGCGCCCCGCCGTTGAAAAATGATCCCCGCCTTCGGCGACCAGTGATATCGCGATCGAAGGAATCCCCAGCAAGAACCCTTCGGTCGCCGCGGCGACCGTGCCGGAGTAAATCGTGTCGTCGCCCATATTCGCGCCATGGTTAATTCCGGAAATGACGATATCCGGCAGCTGCTTGAGCAGCCCGGTCACCGCGAGGTGAACGCAGTCGGTTGGCGTGCCGTTGACGAAATATGTCTGGCTCTGTGCCTGACGCACAGTCAGCGGCCGGTCGAGCGTGAGCGAGTTGGAGGAGCCGCTGCGATCGCGCTCCGGCGCGACCACCGTCACCTCCCCCAAGGGAGCAAGGATTTGGGCGAGCAACACGATGCCCGGCGCAAAGTAGCCGTCATCGTTACTCAGCAGGATCTGCATGTCTGTGAAATTCGGCCCGAATTATACACCGTCCCGTACGGCAGCTCGTACGCGGTACGAGCCGCGGTGTGTGCGCGTCAAGCCAGCCGCCCGCTGGGCGGCGCGAAAGGCCGGTCGTGCTCGAGCGAAGGAATCATGCCCCTTACCTTAGCGACGCGGCGGGGATCAATCTCGGCGTACACGATCTCCGGAGACTCGCCGCCTTCTCCGATAATCTTCCCCCAAGGATCGACGACCAGGGTATGGCCGTAGCTCTGCCGGTTCCCTGAGTGGTCGCCACACATGGCGGGCGCTAGAATGAAGCACTCGTTCTCGATCGCCCGAGCCCGCAGCAACGTGTGCCAGTGCACTTTGCCCGTTTGGCGCTGAAACGAGGACGGCACGGAGATGAATTCAGCGCCCGCTTGGGCGAGCGCCCGGAACAGCCCCGGGAACCGCAGATCGTAGCAAACGGTCATGCCCAACTTGCCCCACGGCGTCTCCGCCAGGACCGCGCGCTCACCGGATCGGTAAGCCGAAGATTCGCGAATGACCTTGCCGTCGGGCAAGGTGACATCGAACATATGGATCTTGTCGTAGGTCGCGACCACCCGACCCTCTGCCGAGATGAGAACCGAGCGGTTGCACATGCGCCCGTCGCCGCTCTTGAGCGTGACTGAGCCTGCAAGCAGCCAGACCTCGAGCTCGCGCGCCAGCGCCGTGATCGCCGACAGCGCCGGCTCTCCACGTTCATCGAGGGCCGCTTCCCGCATTACCCGCCCGGTGCCGTCCATCATCAGGAAATACTCGGGCGAAAGGATGAATTTTGCGCCGCTGGCGGCAGCCTCACGCGCCATCGCGCTGAATGTCGCTAAATTGACAGCAAACTCGTTGCCCGAGTTCATCTGCAAACACGCAATACGAACGCTTCCGTGATCCATCATTTAAATGTCATTGCGTTCGGAATTACAGAAATCCTCCCGCAGAATCGATTGTCCGTCTTCTCAAGAGCTTGGCGTCTCGGGTCCATTGTAATGCAAGCGGTCTCCCGATCAACTCCGTTCTAATTTTCCTGGCCGCGGTCTAACATAGGGTGCAGCCGGAGCATTGCCTGGCTTCAACCTCGCGCGCGGGACTGGGCGGGCCCCGCCGTACAATGCGCGAACTCGATCAAGAGCGTCCTGGAGGAAGAATCCGACATGAGCGAAGTAACATTGGAGCAATCCGACCTCATCATCAATGCGATCCTCACGCGCGGGCGCGAGCTCAATTGCCGGCCGCTGAGCGTAATCATCACCGATCCCGGTGCGCATCCCAAGGCATTCAAGAAGGAGGACAACTCGGCGATGCTGCGTTTCGAGATGGCACTGGGAAAGGCCTACGCCGCGCTAGCGCTCGGACGCTCGTCCAGCCTGGTTCGCGAGCGCACGGAAGAGCGGCCTTTGTTCATGAACTTTCTCATGGGCGCATCCGGTGGACAGATCTTTTCGGAAGGCGGCGGGCTGCTGATACGCAACGATCGCGGCGAAGTGATCGGCGCGGTCGGCGTGACGGGTGATACGCAGGACCGTGACGAGGAACTCGCTGTCTACGGTATCCGTGCCGCCAACCTCAGGACTGACGAAGACTGCACTCGCCTTGGAGTGCACGTGCGTCTGAAAAACTAGGTCTCGGCCAATCGCGTTGCAGTGGGCAGGTGATCCTGCGCCGTGCGCACCACGACCCCCACATTGCGAAAGCGACATCTGCGGAATGTACAGTCGTTTACGGGCAAGGCGCCCGAAAGGGTGCGTTTCGGTGGGATGGACAAGGCAGCATCGCCATTTTCCGCCACGAAAAACACACATTGATCGTCCAAGTGTGTGCGAAGAAGTTCGATTACTGCTGGGCCGCTGATTATGCAATCCTCAAACGTTCGGCCGACGATGCGAAACTCGTGACGGATAAAGTCCAGGAGATAGACATCAAGATTCCTAAAGTAACTTTCGCCGAATGTTGTCGCCTTCGGTAGTGCCTCGATCGGGTGGCCTTCGACCACTCGTATTTTTGATTCGCCCTCTATTTCCACGAGTCCTGGCCCCGCGATGCTGTACACCACGTAGTCGACTGAGTGCCCGCTCGAAAAAATACGGAGCTGCCGCCTTTCGCCGACAAGGCCGGCTTCGACTAAATAAGAGAGGTTCGATGCGAAATCGTCGAGCGTGGCTCCCGCGCGCTTACGTACGCTCACGGCCACCCCGCCCCCAACGGTTTCATGCCCGTGCGTGCCTTTATGCGTACGGTTTAATTCGCAGAGGTACTCCAAGATCGCGCGGCGCAGCTGATCATTTAGGTTGGCGGACATGGGACTACTTTCTCCGAGTAGTGTCCGAGAATTTGGCAGAAACGCTGCCAAACTGTTTTTTGGCAGTCGAGCGGGCGCTCTAACGGTATGATTGAATGGTCGGGGCGGGAGGATTTGAACCTCCGACCACCTGCACCCCATGCAGGTACGCTACCAGGCTGCGCTACGCCCCGAGGGCCGGATTATAACAGAGCAACCTGCGGCGAACGGCGCGGCCGGCGCAGCCCCATTGGTCCGCTGCGGCACTCGATGCTAGAGTTCCTGCTACCACTTCTACAATATTCAGTCCGAACAATCTACGAAGGGGAGGAATGCATGGCGCAGACCCAATCACGGATCCGCATGATCGATCCGGAGCAGGCCGAGGGCAACGTGAAGATACTTTTCGACGCGGTGACAGCGATGCTGGGTCGCGTGCCGCATTCCTATCGCGTGCTCGCCCAATCGCCGATGGTTGCAATGATGCTGGTGCCCTACAACGCGGTTCTGCAACGACAAGGCGCTGGTAGCGTCTTGCCTACGCGCCTGAAGGAAATGGTGGTCATCAAGACCAGCCACATCAATGGCTGTCGTTACTGAATTGCCCACAACACGTCGCTTGGTCAAGCGGCCGGAATCACCGAGGACCAGGTCCTCGCAATCGGGGGCGACGACTACCTTGCGTCGCCGCATCTAAACGCGAGCGAGAAGGCAGCCGTTCTGTGGGCCGAGCACGTGACCCGAAACACCGCGCGGAGCCGGGATGACGTCTATGAGGAGGTCCGCAAGCATTTTAGCGAGGCCGAGATCGTCGAGCTCACGCTCATTAGCGGATTCTTCAACATGTTCAACCGCTTCATGGATTCGTTGCAGATCCCCGTGGAAGTCCAGGGTGAGGTGGACAAGATCAAGCGCTCGCTCAACCTGGATCCCGAGAAGGTCAGGACTTATTTTCAGACCGTGCTCGAGAACTGGCCCGCAAGCTTTCCCGACCCGGACGACACAAGGCGTTAGCGCCTGCCGAGCCCGGACGCGCTCAGCCCGCGTCCCGCCAGGACCGCGCAGGTCAGCTGCGAAGCACTTCGAGGACGCTTTTGAGTTCCCTGCGCAGAGAAGCGAGATTGTTGCGGGAGGCGCGGGTCGATCGCGGAGACTCGGATACGATCTCGTCGAGCCGGTTGCGGGCGCCGCTGATGGTGAAGCCCTGGTCGTACAACAACTCGCGAATGCGACGGATGAGCAGCACCTCGTGGTGCTGGTAGTAGCGCCGGTTGCCGCGGCGCTTCACGGGCTTCAATTGGGTGAATTCCTGCTCCCAGTAGCGCAGCACGTGCGGCTTGACCCCGCACAACTCGCTCACCTCACCGATGGTGAAGTAGCGCTTCGCCGGAATCGGCGGCAGCTGCGTTTTATGACTGTGGTTTGCTTCCATCATAGTTCTGCTCCACCATCGCCTTCAGTTTTTGCGATGCATGGAACGTCACAACCCGGCGCGCCGTGATCGGGATCTCCTCCCCCGTCTTGGGGTTCCTGCCGGGCCGCTGCGGCTTGTCGCGCAGTTGAAAGTTGCCGAAGCCGGAGAGCTTGACGCCCTGCCCAGTCTCGAGTGCAATCCTCACCTCCTCGAAGAACGACTCGACCATGTCCTTGGCCTCGCGTTTATTGAATCCAACCTTCTCGAACAGAAGATCCGCGAGTTCGGCCTTAGTTAAAGTCATGTTCTCCCCTTTCAACGGAGTTTCGCGTTGAATCGTTGCAGCAATACTTGGCGTAGCTCTTCGACGGCGGATTCGACTTCCGCTTCGGTTAATGTTTTTCGAGTATCCTGTAATAACACCCTGAATGCAAGACTTTTTCTGGCCTTTTCTACACCCGAGCCACGGTAAATGTCAAACAGTGAGATTTCGGTCACAATTGCGGGCTTTTTGGCACGTAAACCGGCTAAAACAGCGTCATAAGTGACCTGTTCGTCGATTTCCGCTGAAATGTCGCGGCGCACCGCCGGGAATTTCGAGATCTCTTTGAAGACCGGCATGTCCCGTTCACTTATGACATCGTATTCGAGCTCGAACAGAACGGGGGCCAGCGGCAGATCATACTTCTGCTGCCAGCGTGGGTGTAATTCCCCGATCCACCCGGCCACCCGGCCCTCGAGCAGGATTTGCGCCGATTTCCCAGGGTGTAGTGCGGGGTGTTCTGATGGCCGGAACTCGGCTACGCGGGGAGCCAGCAGTGCCTCGACGTCGCCCTTCACGTCGAAGAAATCCAGCCGCCGGGACTCCAGCCCCCATTGCTCCTCTCCCGCATCACCATAGGCAATACCCCCCACCCGAACGGGCTGGTGATAGTCCCCTGATGCCGCGGTCATGAAGCAGCGCCCCAGCTCGAACAGGCGCACGCGCGCCTGCTGATGGCTCAGGTTGCGGACCAGGCACCCGAGCAGGCTGCCCGCAAGCGTCGAGCGCATGACGCCCATGTGACTTGCGATTGGGTTGGCAAGCGCCACGGGGGCCGAATTTCCCGCGAGCTCGCGCTCCCAAGTCTCATCGACAAAGCTGTAGCTGACGATCTCTTGATAGTCCCGCGAGGCGAGCAGCGCTCGTATCGTGGAGGCATCACGCCCCGTCTCCGGCACCGGTAGGAGCGCGACACGGGCGGCAGGCAGCGTGGCGGGAATTCGCTCATAGCCGTAAATGCGGGCAAGCTCTTCGATGAGATCCTCTTCGATCGCAATATCGAATCGAAAGCTTGGCGGCGTCACGCGAAACTCGCCGCCCGCCGCCGTGAACTCGAATCGCAAGCGCCGCAGGATGTCGCTTACCTGGGTGCCGTCAAGGCGCACGCCGAGCAGCCGCTCTACGCGTGCCAGGCGCAACCGCACCGGATCGCGGGCCGGTAGCGTAGCGCGCGCCTCCGTTACTGGCCCCGTCGTGCCATCGCAAATGTCGAGCATCAGCTGCGTAGCGCGCTCTAGCGCGCCGGCGGTCCCTGCGAAATCAACACCGCGCTCAAAGCGGTAGGCCGAGTCGGATGCAAACCCCAACGCGCGCGACTTGCCGGCGATGACATTCGGCGTGAAGAAGGCGCTTTCGATGAACACATCACGCGTAGCATCACTAACCGACGACTCGAGCCCGCCCATGACGCCCGCAAGGGCGACTGCTTGCCGCTCGTCGGCAATGACAAGGAAACTGGGATCGAGTGTAAGCTCGGTTCCGTTGAGCAATGTGAGCTTCTCGCCCACCTTTGCATCACGTACCCGGATACCACCGGCCAGCTTGCTCGCGTCGAAGGCATGCAGCGGTTGTCCCAGCTCCAGCATGACGTAATTGGTTATGTCGACCAGCGCATTGATGGAGCGGATACCGCTTCGTGCGAGCCGGCGCGCCATCCAGTCCGGCGTGACCGCACGGGCATTGACACCCCGCACCAGACGACCGCAATAGCGGGGGCAGGCCTGCGGCGCCTCGATCGTTACGCTCAGGCGATCGGTGGTGGTGACGCGTACCGGCTTTACGTCCAAGGAAAGAAGCGCCGCGCCCGTGACCGCGGCCACCTCCCGCGCGATGCCGGCGATGCTCAGGCAGTCACCCCGGTTTGGGGTCGGTTTGAGCGTGATCAACTGGTCATCCAGCTCGAGAACCTTGCGAACATCGACCCCGGGTAACGTATCCGGTGGCAGCAGCAGAAGTCCACCGGCCTCTTCTGCCAAACCAAGTTCGCGTGCCGAACTCAACATCCCCTGCGACTCCACCCCTCGCACTTCGGCGACCCTGATATCGAGACCAGGGAGCCGCGAACCCGCAAGCGCGGCGGGAACCTTCGCTCCGACTGCCACATTGGGCGCACCGCACACGATGGTGAGAAGCTTGTCGCCGACGTTTACCTCGCACACCGTGAGGCGGTCCGCGTTTGGATGCCGCCCGACCTTCATCACCTCGCCCGCCACAACGCCGTCGAAGGGCGGCGCGGCGGGCTCGACGCGTTCCACATCAAGCCCACACATGGCGATCGCGTCCGCCAGCTGCGACGTGGTGAGCGGCGGGTTGACGAAGGTGCGCAGCCAGTTTTCCGAAAACTTCATAAACGAATCAATTGAACTGCTTCAAGAAGCGCAGGTCGTTCTCGAAGAACAACCTCAGGTCGTTCACCCCGTATCGCAACATCGCGAGCCGGTCGGGGCCAAGCCCGAAGGCGAAGCCCTGATACTTCTCGCTGTCGATACCGACGTTGCGCAGCACGTTGGGGTGCACCATGCCGGCGCCGCCGATTTCAAGCCAGCTCTCGCCGAAACTCATGTCGATCTCGGCAGAGGGCTCGGTAAAAGGGAAAAACGACGGCCTGAACCGCACGCGGACGTCGTCGCTCTCGAAGAAGCGTTGCACGAACTCGACGAGCACGCCCTTCAGATCGGCAAAGGTAATCTGCTCGTCCAGCCAGAGCCCCTCCACCTGGTGGAACATTGGCGAGTGCGTGGCGTCGTAATCCACCCGGTAGACACGACCCGGTGCGATGATCTTGACCGGCGGGCGATGGGTCTCGAGGTAGCGGATCTGGATCGGCGAGGTATGCGTCCGCAGCAGATGCCGGGCATCGGCAAGATAGAACGTATCGTGCATCGACCGGGCCGGATGGTTCTCCGGCTGGTTGAGCGCCGTGAAGTTGTAGTAATCGGTCTCGATCTCCGGACCGTCAGCGACTTCGAACCCGATCGACCGGAACAGCGTTTCGATGCGCTCGATGGTGCGCGTGACCGGGTGCTGGCCGCCGCTACCGAGCCCGCGGCCCGGCAGCGTAACGTCGAGCGCCTCCTGCTCCAGACGTGCCTCGAGCTTTCGCGCCTCGATCAAATCGCGCCGCTCGCGCAACGCGTCCTCCAGCCGCTCCTTCGCGGCATTGACGCGGCTGCCGAATGCGGGGCGCTCCGCTGCCGGAAGCTTGCTCAGTCCTTTAAGCAGTTCCGTGAGTACGCCCGCCTTGCCAAGATAACGCGCCTTGGCCTGCTCGAGCTCATCGGCGTCGTCGATCGCCGCAAACGCGGCGATCGCCTTATTCACAATTGCGTCAACGTCTTGCATGCTGGGACGAAGGACGAAGGCTGGTGACTGGGCGGATACTCGATCTTGAATCCAGCGACACCTGCTAGGGCAAAACGGGCAGGGTTCCCGTTCGGGTCCGACCAAGGCAGAGGGCCGGCCCCCTCGGATGGATTTTCCTAGCCCTAATATTTCACGCAGCGCCGAGGCCGGCCTTGGCCTTCTCGACAATTTTCGAGAAGGCCGGCTTATCGAGGACTGCGATATCGGCCAGCACCTTGCGGTCAACGGCAACCGCGGCTTTCTTCAGACCGTTCATGAATCCGCTATAGGTCATGCCATGTTCGCGGGCTGCGGCGTTGATACGTGTAATCCACAGCGCACGAAATTCACGCTTTCGATTGCGCCGGTCGCGGTAGGCGTACTGGCCCGCTCGCATGACGGCCTCGTTCGCCACACGGAAAACATTCTTCCGCCGGCCGCGAAAGCCCTTGGCACGCTTGAGAACCTTCTTGTGAGCGGCGCGTGCGATGACGCCGCGTTTGACTCGGGGCATGGCGGCTCTCCTCTAATTAGGCAGCATCGCGCGCACCGCGCGCTTGTCGGCCTGATGTACACCGGCGGTGCCCCGCAGATGGCGCTTACGCTTGGTGTTCTTCTTCGTGAGGATGTGGCGCAAAAACGCCTTACCGCGCTTGAATCCACCGCCGGACAGCTTCTTGAAGCGCTTGGCGGCGCCGCGCTTGGTCTTCAACTTCGGCATAACGATTCCTTATTTTAGCGTAGCGCCGGGTGCCTCCGGGCGGAGGTCTTTAAACCCGGACAACTACTTCTTCTCGACTTCAGCCGGCGCTTCCGCTTCGGCCGTCGGTTTGGCGGCCTTGACGGTCGCCACCCGCTTCTTTGGTGCAGCTTTGGGAGCGGCCTTGCCGACCCCCTTCCCGCTCTTCTTGGGCCCCAGCACCATCACGAGCTGCCGTCCTTCCATTTTCGGATACTGCTCGACCGCGCTGTATGGCTCGAGCTCATTCTTTACCCGCTCGATCAGCCGGAATCCCAGTTCCTGATGCGCCATTTCACGGCCACGGAACCGCAGCGTCACTTTCGCCTTGTCACCTTCTTCGAGGAAGCGCGTCAAATTGCGCAACTTGATCCGGTAGTCACCTTCATCGGTGCCGGGCCGGAACTTGATTTCCTTGACGACGACCTGCCTCTGCTTGAGCTTGGCTTCGTGCCGCTTCTTGCTCTCACGGTACTTGTATTTCCCGTAATCCATGACCCGGCACACCGGCGGCATCGCCGTCGGTGCAATTTCCACCAGATCCAGCTCGGCCTCTTCGGCCAATTTATTGGCAGCGGCAAGGCTGATGACACCGACCTGCTCGCCGTTCGCGCCTATTACCCGGATCTCTGGCGCCGTAATCTCGCCGTTGATTCGCGGTTCCTTTTCCTGAGCGATGTAAAACCCCCTGCGTCCCGTCTGTATTACGCCGCGCGTCCGAGCCTGGCCAGTTCGGCACTGAGCCTGGAGACGAAATCGGCCAGACTCATCTGGCCGAGATCCTCGCCCTTGCGGGTGCGCACGGCAACCTTTTGCGCTGCCACTTCCTTGTCACCAACGATGACCTGGTAGGGCAACTTCTGCAAACTATGTTCTCGAATTTTATAGGAAATTTTCTCATTCCTCAAGTCAGCCTCGACGCGGAATCCGGCGCTCCGGAGCGCGCGTTCCACCTCCTCCGCGTAGCTGGCCTGATGCTCCGTAATGTTGATCACCACCGCCTGGACCGGGGCAAGCCAAAGCGGCATAGCCCCCCCATGGTGCTCGATCAGGATCCCGATGAAACGCTCAAAAGAGCCGAGGATTGCCCGGTGCAGCATGACGGGCACGCGACGCGCGTTGTCCTGAGCCACATACTCGGCACCCAGCCGGCCGGGCATCGAGAAATCAAGCTGCAGGGTGCCGCACTGCCACACCCGGCCCAGGCTGTCTTTCAGCGAAAATTCGATCTTGGGGCCGTAAAACGCACCCTCTCCCGGCTGCACCTCGTAGTCGAGCCCTCTGCGATCAAGCGCGGTCCGCAGCGCCTCTTCCGCCTTGTCCCACTGCTCATCGGATCCGACGCGTTTGGGTGGCCGCGTGGAGAGCTTGACGAGAATGTCGTCGAAGCCGAAGTCAGCATAAACCGCCTGCAGAAAGTCGATGAACCGCATGACTTCGGGCTCGACCTGGGCTTCGGTGCAGAAGATGTGGGCGTCGTCCTGGGTGAAGCCGCGCACCCGCATCAGGCCGTGCAGCGCACCGGACGGCTCGTTGCGATGGCAGGAGCCGAATTCTGCCAAGCGAAGCGGGAGGTCACGATAGCTCTTGAGTCCGGCGTTGAAGATCTGCACATGCCCCGGGCAATTCATCGGTTTCACCGCGTAGTTCCGCGACTCGGATTCGGTAAAAAACATGTACTCGCGAAAATTGTCCCAGTGGCCCGACCGTTTCCATAGCGAGATATCGAGCACGAGCGGCGCTCTCACCTCCTGGTAGCCGTTCTCGCCCAGCACGCGACGCATGTACTGCTCGATCTGCTGCCAGATCACCCATCCCCGCGGGTGCCAGAACACCATGCCCGGGGCCTCCTCCTGGGTGTGAAAAAGATCGAGTGCGCGGCCAAGCTTGCGGTGATCGCGCTTCTCGGCCTCCTCCAACCGGTGCAGGTAGGCGTCCTGGTCTTCCTTCCTCGCCCAGGCCGTGCCGTAGATCCGCTGCAGCATCTCGTTGCGGGAGTCGCCGCGCCAATAAGCGCCGGCCACCTTCATCAGCCGGAAAACCTTGAGCTTGCCGGTCGAAGGCACGTGGGGCCCACGGCAAAGATCGATGAAATTAGCCTGGCGATAAAGCGAAATGGCCTCGACGTCCGGAATAGACGTAATAATCTCCGCCTTGTAGCGCTCGCCCATTTCCTCGAACAGCTTTACGGCGGCATCGCGCGGCATCAGACTGCGTTCGACCTTGATGTCGCGCTTCGCGATCTCCGCCATGCGCTTCTCGATCGCCGCCAGATCTTCCGGCGTGAACGGGCGCTTGAAAGAAAAATCGTAGTAGAACCCGTCTTCGATGACCGGACCGATGGTGACCTGCGCCTCGGAGAACAGCTCCTTCACCGCGTGCGCCAGCAGGTGCGCAGTGGAGTGGCGCAATATCTCCAGCCCATCGCGGTCCTTGTCCGTAACGATTGCCACCTCCGCGTCCGCGTCGATGCGATACGAGGTGTCGACCAGGTTTCCGTTAACCCGCCCGGCGAGCGCAGCGCGCGCCAGCCCCGGCCCGATGCTCTGCGCGAGCTCAGCGACGGTCACGGGTTTGTCGAACTTCTTGACCGACCCGTCGGGCAAACGGATATCCGGCATGCTATCGTCCAAAAAGCAAGAGCCAGAAACGGTTGGTCAGCCGCCTCTGACTCTTTCGTTAGCTACCCTGCCCGTTGGGCGGCGCATCGCGTCCGTTCCAACGCACAGAGTTAAAGCGGCGCTCCGCGTCCGCTTTGACAACTGGTAGGCGCGATTGGAATCGAACCAACGACCTCATCCATGTCAAGGATGCGCTCTAGCCAACTGAGCTACGCGCCTGGGTGAGGGCGAATTGTATCGGAACCCGGCGGCCGGTTCAAATAAAATCAGGGGCTTGGAACGCTAATTTGGGAGGCAATATGGCAGCTTATGTGATTGTCGAGATGACCGTGACCGATCCGGCGGGGATCGAGGATTACCGCAAACTGGCCGGTGCCACGGTCGCGCAGTACGGCGGCCGCTTCCTCGCGCGCGGCGGCAAGAGCGAGACCTTCGACGGGGACTGGCATCCCCAACGCCTGGTCGTCCTCGAATTTCCCGGATTGGCGGAAGCAAAACGATGGCGCGCCTCGCCCGAGTATCGGACAGCCTGCGAGATCCGTGATCGTGCCGCGAGCACGCGTATGGTCGTGGTCGAAGGCACCGCATGATGCGCAGCATCGCGTCGGCCTGTCTCATCGCCGCGCTCACGGCGACTGCGCACCAGGCCGCGGCGCAGCCGGCAAAGGCAGACATGGTGGATATCCCGGCTGGCTCATTCACCATGGGCAACACCAACGGCCCGGCGGACGAGCAACCCGAGCATCACGTCACGCTGTCTGCCTTTAGCATTGATCGCTATCCCGTTACCAGTGCCCAGTTTGCGGTGTTCCTGCACGCGGTGGGTCCATTCAATGCCAATGGCGAACGTCTCTTCGATGTTCAGGATCCGGATGCGCGCGTCCGCCAGGTCGGCGCCCGCTGGACTGCGCACACGGGTTTCGAACAGCATCCGGTCGTCGAGGTCTCCTGGGCCGGGGCTCGCGACTATTGCGCCTGGCGCGGCAAGCGACTGCCGACCGAGGCGGAATGGGAAAAGGCAGCGCGCGGAACCGACGCGAGAAAATACCCGTGGGGCAACGCCCCGCCCGATCGCACTCGCGCGCAGCACAACGCGGAATACAACGAGACGGCGCCGGTCGATCGCTTCCCGTCCGGGGCAAGCCCCTATGGCGTGCAGGATCTGGCGGGCAACGCCTGGGAGTGGATCTCAAGTGCCTACCGCCCCTATCCGTACGATTCGCAAGATGGTCGCGAAGACCTGGCGCCAGGGCCTGTGCGTGCCACCCGTGGCGGCGGTCATGACTCCGGGGCCGACGAAATCACCGTGACCCAGCGCGGTCGCAATCTTTCGCGCAATCCGGCCTCGGGGCATCACAATATTGGCTTCCGCTGCGCCAGGTAGAACCCTCCCGGAGAAGCCGACAAAAATACTCGACGACGGCAGACCGTGAAGACCCTCGAAATCGCGCGTGAACTGCTCGACGCGCTTGATGGCGGCGGCACGATCCCGTCCGTCGTCGAGCGGCATCCCGGGGTCGACTGGGACGACGGTTACAAAGTGGCGGCCGATCTCCTAAAGCTGAGGCAGCAGCGCGGGGAGCGCCCGGTCGGTCGCAAGATCGGCTTCACCAACCAAAATATCTGGCCGCAATACGGCGCGACGTCGCCGATCTGGGCACCTGTCTACGATCGCACGCTGGTGTACGCCGAGAACCATCGCGCGACAGTCTCCCTGCGGGACGCAGCGCGTCCGCGTCTCGAGCCTGAAATCGCATTCAAGCTGAAGGCGGCGCTGCCTGTCGGTGTCTCCGATCCAGCGCAGGTCCTGCAGTTGATCGAGTGGCTCGCACCCAGTTTCGAGATCGTCGATTGCCACTTTGCGGACTGGAAATTCAAGCCCGCGGATGCCGCGGCCGATTTCTCGTTTCATTGGCGCCTGATTGTCGGGGAGCCGCACGGGGTCGGCGCCGGCGATATTGAGCGGCTGATCGGCTCACTGCGCGACTGCGAAGTCACGCTGCGGCGCGATGGCGCCATAATGGATCGTGGCGTAGGGGCCAACGCCCTCGGCCACCCTGCAACCGCGCTCGTGTTCCTTGCTGAGATCCTGTCGCGGCAGCCGCATTTCACACCGCTGGCTGCTGGTGAAGTCATCACGACCGGAACACTCACCGCGGCGCTGCCGATTCGGCCCGACGAGACCTGGTCCTCTGAGTACGGCAGGCTCCCCGTGACTGGACTTCAGCTTACGTTTACGGATTGAGGCGTGGCGCGAATCGATCGGCGGGCATGGATGAGTTGAACGCACGCAAATTCGATTCATCATTCATCATTCAAAATTCATCATTGCAATTAGAGCCACGCCTGAAGCCACGTGGCAATGCCCAAAAAGGAGAAAAAGCCGACGACGTCCGTTACGGTGGTGAGCACAATGGAACTCGACTGCGCGGGATCGAAGCCCATGCGGTTCAGCACGATCGGGATCGCGGCACCGGAAAACCCGGCTGCAACCATTGCTATCACCATCGCAGACGCGATGACAGCAACCAGCCCGAAGGATCCACTCCACACCCAGACGCCCAGCGCGCACACGGCGGCAACGGCAATGCCGTTGAGCAGCGCGACATTGATCTCCTTGAAAACAACGCGAGGCAGATGCCGCGCGCTGATTTCACGCAACGCCAACCCGCGCATAGTGACGGCCAGCGCCTGCGCGCCCGCGTTTCCGGATTGGCCAGCGACGACTGGGAGCAGGACCGCAAGCGCCGTGAACTTGGCGATCGTGCTCTCGAACAATCCGACCACCGCGGCCGCGAGAAAAGCGGTCGCAAGATTGATCTGCAACCAGGGCAGCCGCTTGAACACCGCGAACCAGGTGCGCGACAACGCACGCTCGTCCCTGCTGGCACCCACCATGGTCTGGATATCGAGAGTGGCATCCTCCTGCACGGCCGTGAGCAGCGCGGCCTGATGAATAACGCCGACGAGGCGGCCAGTCACGCTCACCACGGGCAAAGCGGGCACGCGCTGCTGCTCGATCTTCTCCACGACCTCTTCCTTGAGCGCGGCATCGAGCACGGCTGCCGTTACCGGCCGCGCCAGCTGGCTTAGCAGCTGGTCCGATGGCGCCAGTGCCAGGTCCTGGATCTCGAGGCGTCCAGACAATATTCCGTCGTTATCCACCAGAAACAACTCGCGTATCGCGCGGTTCTTTTTGAAGCTGCGCATACGCTCGATCGCGTCTCCAGCGGTCATGTCACCTTTGAAACTCGTCACTCGCGGATCCATGAGCCGTCCGGCGGTATCGGGGGGATAGGCCATTAGGCCTTCAACAAGCTTTTTCGCTGTCGGTTCTATCCTCGCCAGCCATCGGGTGCGTTCCTCCGCCTCGAGCGCAAGCAGCAGTTCCGCTGCGAGAGGCGGATCCATGTTGGTGAAGAGACGCCCGACCATCGCCTCGGGCAGCCGTTCAATCAGGCGCTCCTGGACGTCTGCCGCAAGCTGCTCGAAGACAGGCAGGACCAGCTCCGGCGGCTGGGTTTCGATCGCCTGCGCAGCCTGCGCGGCAGGAAGCCGCTCCAGCTTGCGCGCCGCCTCTCGCGGAAAATCCTGCAGATAGCGTTTCTCCAAAGCGATCACCACCGATTCAGCGCTCATTATTCCTCCTGGTCTTGCCCATTGGCGACACCGGCGGTAGCCCCCTGATGACACCTGCCGTCAGAGCGGCAAGCGTCTCCCAGTAGGCACCGGCCGCTCCCGCTACGAGAGGCAGGTCAGTTTTCGCCGTCACGCCGGAATGCTGCTTCATGAGCATGCGCCGATGCATGGCTCCCACAAGCCGGCTCTCCCGCTCAACCACCGGCAGGACGTGGGACGTCTCCCATCCCTGGTGTCCTGCCGTGGACCCGACCGACGCCAGCGCGGAAATGGTGTGCTCCGGCGCGCGCATGACGCTCGCAACGGCTGCGCGTGGCGCAGCTCGCACCAGTTCGGCCACACCGAGCACGCCCACGAGACGGCGCTGGGATTCGCATATGAAAACGCAATCGCCCGGCTCGCCCTCGAACTGGCGCAACTGCTCCAGACCTTCCGCGATGGTCGCGTCCGGGGAGAGCACGAGCGGCGAGGGATCCATGCTGGCGCCACAGGTGCCCTTCGGATAGCCGATCAGCATCCGCACGGCAACCGCCGTCGCGACTGGCAGCCGCATGAGCAGCTGGGTCTGACGCTCGAGCGGCACGTGCTGAAGCAACCGAGACACTTCCTGCGGTCCCATCGGCTGGAGCAACCGGCCGATCTGATCATCATCCAGCTGCCCGAAAACTTTAGAGCAAAACGCCGGCCCGAGGTGTCGCAGCACTGGTAGCGCTAGAGGCGGCGCCACCGCCGCCAGAAACTCAGCGCCATCCGCAGGAGAGAGCCCCTCGAGGACCCGCGCCGCCTCCGTCGGGTGCCCCTCGACAAATGCGACGGATAGCCCGTTCACTTCACGCATCGGTGCCCTTTGGGGAGAGCAGCAAGATCATCTCTTCGTTGTAGACTTTCGCAGGAATGTTTGCGCGACCTTGGTCCGTCTCGAGCACGACCGAAACCGCGGTCAGCTCGAGAATTGTGCCCTCGGTGTCGCCAATTCTTACTCGCTGGCCCGGCTCGAATGCGTGACGCAGATAATGCGCGCCGATCAGGTTGGCTACATAGGTCCTCGCCCCGAGGCTGACCGCCAGCGCCACGCCTCCGACGATGGCGCTCGTCGTCACGGCGGCAAGCACGACCACGAACGTGATCTCGATGCCAATCTGGTCGGCGCCCATGACCACGGCGGTGACCAATATTGCGCCTTGGACGATCCGGCCAAGCTGCGATCGCTGGGAATCGGGCAGCGCGGCAAGCGCCGCCACCGTAAGATCGCGCGCGAATCCCGACAGCAGGACGCCAGCCAGAATGATGAGCAGTCCCGCCACCAAGGTGGGCAGGTAGGCCATCAAGTCCTTCAACCAGGACGAGAATGCTTCGAGACCCAGGACGTGCGCGGTAGCAGCGGCGAAAAACACGATCACCACCCAGAACAGGATGGTGCCCACGATCTCCACCGATGCGGACGGCAGCACTGATGCCCTGCCAGCGGGCCCGCGCCAAAGGCGGTGCAGCACGAGCTCGAGCACGTGCATCAGCCTCACGGCCAGGCCTCGCAGCAACCGCGCAATCAGCCATCCGGCCAGCAGCAGCAGCGCCGCTCCGAGCAGCTTGGGCGCAAACTCGGCGAGTTGCGCGCCGAGCTGGGAAAACGCGTTTGCCAGCGACGTGCGCAATGATTCGTAAGTGTCCATTCCCATCCTCCCTGGGTGCGGCTCAGCGACGGCCGGCCCGCGCCACGCCCGAAACGTCCTGCAGCTGAAGCAAAACTCGCCGCAGCTGACCGAGACCCGCCCACCTCCAGTGTAATGCGCATGCGCGTCGCCGTCTCGCTCGCCGTCAGCCGGGTCGCCATGCCGCGGATTTTCTCGCGCGCCAGCTCCCATTGCGCGTAGCGGCCCGCGAGCTGGGCGAGCGCCGGCTGGGTCGCAGCATTCGAAGTTGATCCAACGAGTCTGAGATGCATTGTCTTGACCCTATGCCCGGTCGCCATCAGCAGGGTTGCGCTTTCCGGCAATTCTGAGATGCGGGCGCCCGTTGCCACCTCTGGAGGGAGACGCGATTCTAATACGTCCGGCGTTTCGTCGGCGGCCGGCCGAAGTATAACGGCTGGACCCGCCCGCAACAGGTGCCCGCGATGACACCGGAGTCCGATGCCCTGAGCCGTGATCTGCGCGGACGTGGCTTCTGTTTCGTCGGCGCCACAATCTGTTACGCTTTCCTGCAGGCGACCGGCAGGGTCAATGACCACCTCATCCTTTGCTTCCGACACGCGCAGATCGGCCGCTCCCGCTCCATAAATAAGCCGCCAAGAGAAAAAAAACATGAGCCCGCCTGCCTCTGCCCCCATCGATCCGGATCTGCGCCAGCGCGGTCACTGGTCCGGCCGCTGGGCATTCGTACTGGCGGCGGCGGGTTCGGCCGTGGGCCTCGGCAACATCTGGAAGTTCCCGTACATGGCGGGAGAGAACGGCGGCGGCGCGTTCGTTCTTGTCTACTTGGCGTGCATAGCGATCGTGGGTCTTCCCGTCATGATGGCCGAGATCCTGCTTGGACGCCGCGCCCAGCGCAATCCCGCCATGGCGATGGCGCTGCTCGCGCGCGAAGCACGGGCATCGGCAAAGTGGCGCTTCGTGGGAATCGCGGGGATTGTGGCCGGCGCGATCATCCTCTCGTACTACAGCGTCGTTGCCGGATGGATGCTCGATTACCTGGTCCGGGCCAGCAGCGGGGCGTTCGATTCGATCGGAGCGCGGGAAGCCAGCAGCGCCTTCAAAGGCCTTCTTTCCGATGGGCTGCGCCTTTCGCTCTGGCACACGCTTTTCATGCTCATGACGATGACCGTCGTCGCGCGCGGCGTGCAACGAGGCCTGGAAGCAGCCAATCGCGTTCTGATGCCTGCCCTGATCATCATACTTTTTATGCTGCTGGGTTACGGTGTCGTGCGGGGAGACATGTCGCGCGCCGCCGCCTTCATGTTCCACGCCGACTTCTCCAAGATCACGCCCGACGTGATCCTGGCCGCCATGGGGCAGGCGTTCTTCACGCTCAGCGTCGGAATGGGCGCCATGATGGCATACGGCTCCTATCTCCGGCGCGACGTCTCCATTGCCAAGACCGCGTTCTACGTGGCCGCCACAGACACCGCGTTCGCGATCCTGGCGGGATTGGCTGTCTTCGCGATCGTATTCGGTCACGGCATGACGCCGGCCGTGGGCCCCGGCCTGGTCATGCAGACACTGCCGATCGCCTTCGGGAATATCCCCGGTGGCTCCGTGATCGGTTTCCTGTTTTTCCTGCTGATCGTGTTTGCCGCGTGGACATCCGCGATCTCCATCGCCGAGCCCGGCGTTTCCTGGTGCGCGGAGCAGACGCGTCTCACCCGGGGACAGGCAAGCGCCTTGATCGGGGGCATTATCTGGCTGATGGGAATCGCGGTCGCGCTTTCGTTCAATGCCTGGCAGGACGTCAAGCTGTTCGGCCTCGGGCTGTTCGATCTCTTCGACTACCTCACGAGCAACATCATGCTGCCGCTCGGTGGTCTGATGATCGTCGCATTCGCGGGCTGGGTTCTCAAGAGCGCGCACGCACGCGAGGAACTCGCCGGCGGTCAGCGGTTATTCCGGATATGGCACTTCACGGTGCGCTACATCTCACCGGTCGTGATCCTGCTCATCTTTCTCAGCCTCACCGGGCTGCTGGCCTTTTGACCAGCGCAGGCGTGAGCGACGGTGCCATCCGGCTGACGCGCCAGCCGCTACCGCGCCTGGACCCGCGATTTCATTGGCCGATCACAATTGCTGAGGTACCGGGATCGCGTCCGCGTCAAGCGGCGTCTGCCAGTAGCGACGGCGAGTGGCGCGATAGGGCGTGATCCGGATCGGGCCATCAGGACCGGCTTCGATCAGTAGCGCGCCATCGCGGTCGGTACGAAATACACGGCTCCCCCGCTCGAGATATCGCCCCAACACCTCCCGGTGCGGATGGCCATAACGGTTGCGGTAGCCGACCGGGAAAATGACCACACGTGCGTTCACGGCGGCGACGAATTCGGGAAGCGACGACGTCTTGCTGCCCTGGTGGGGTGCAAGCAGCACGTCCGCACGCAGCGCAGCTCGGTCAGCACCCAAAAGGGCCTGCTCCGAACGACGCTCGATATCGCCAGGCAGGAGCAGGCGCAGGCCTGCCGTCTCGACCTTGAGCACGCAGCTCCGGTCGTTGTCCTTGATGCCACGATCGTCGTAGCTCTCGCGCGTCGGGTGGAGCATCTCGAATCGCACCCCGTCCCACTCCCAGCGTTGTCCTGCATAGCAGTGAAATGACGCGTCCGCCAGCAGCGCCAGAGGATCGGGATCGGGCAACGACGTCATCACCCAATTTACCGGCACGGCCTGCAGGACGGACGCGGCGCCTCCGGAGTGATCATCATCGTCATGGCTCACGATGACGCCATCGAGACGCTTGACACCCACCGCGCGCAGGTACGGCACGATGATGCGCGAGCCGCTGTCGGCGTGCGGGCCGAAGGAAGGCCCCGTGTCATAAAGCAGCGCGTGGCGCGCGGTGCGCACCACAACGGCCACGCCCTGCCCGACGTCGAGCACGGCGATCCGCAGGGCGCCTGTTTCGAGCGGAGCGGGTGCGACGACGAACAGGGGCACGAGGCCTACCCCGCCCAGCCAGCGCGCGGGAATGCCACGCGGCGCGAGCAGCAATAGTACGGCGCCTGCCGCCAGCACGACAGTCCACACCGGCGGTGCCTGCTGCGCCCATACCGCCATTGGTAAATTACTTAAATGGCCAAGGACGAACAGGCAGCCTGTCGCCACGGCGTGAGCAAGCTGCAGAATGAAATCGAATGGCACAACCATGCCGACGAGGGCGATGGGCACGACAAGAAGGCTCACGATCGGGATGGCAAAGGCATTGGCAAGCGGCGAGACCACCGAGACTTGCTGAAACATCGCAAGCAGCGGCGGAATCAGCGCCGCCGTCACGGCGATCTGTGCCCTGCCAAAACTGGCGAGCCAGTGGCTGCGGCCAGTCCGGCCGACCGACACGTACATGATGATGGCCACGGCACCAAACGACAGCCAGAAGCCCGGCGCCAGCACGGCCCAGGGGTCTAGCAGCAGCACAACCAGCACCGCGATGGCGAGCACGTTCGCAGCCGACTCAACCGCCCCCACCCACAGCGCCACGGCAACGACGGCCAGCATGTAAACGGTGCGCTGGGCGGGCACAGCGAAGCCCGAGAGCATGGCGTATCCGAACGCGGCAACGAGTCCAGCGACGGTTGCCGCCTTGCGTGCCGGAAGGCGCAAGGTCAACGCGGGTTGGCGCCGCCACAACCCGTACGCCAGCGCGAATACCAGCCCGGAGACCATGGTGACATGGAGGCCCGAGATGCTCATCAGGTGATTGACCCCGGTGCGGGTGAACACTTGCCATTGTTCCGGTGCAATCGCCCGCTGATCGCCAATGACAAGCGCAGCGATCACGCCCGCATAAGCTGCGTCTGGTAGAGCCGCCTCGATCCGCGTGCGCGCGAGCTCTCGTGCACGCTCGACCCAGTATCGTGGCCGGTGCACCATGGTCGCGAGACGGCGGTTCGGCGTTTTCGACCGTACGTAACCGGTGGCCCGGAGCCCGCGCTCGAGCAGCCACGCCTCGTAGTCGAACCCGTGGGGATTCGCAGCGCCGCGCGGACGCCGGAGCCGCACTGTTAGCTGCCAGCGCTCACCGGCGCGCACCCGCTCCACCCGCGTCGACCGAACCCGATGCTCCCTCGGGCCCCACCACGACAAGACGACGCGGCGCGGCACCGATGCGCCCGGCGTCATCACGCCGTCGACATCGAATTCGAAACGCACCCGTCGGTCGTCGGCCTGTGGCAATCCTGCGACGACCCCGACGATCGCAATGTCGCGCCCCTCCCAGTCGGCTGGCAGGGCGTCCGCGAGGCGAGCATGCGCGCTCCACGCCGCCAGGGCGAATCCGGCGATACCCCACGCCGCCCCCAGAATCGCCGCGCGAACCAGGCGCAGCCTGCCTTCTTTCGGCGCCATAAATAGGGCAACCAGCACGGATGCCGCGAGCGCCCCGATCCAGGTCGGCGCGGGCAGCTCGGCCTGCTGCTGCAGCCAAACCACGCCCGCCACGAAGCAGATGACGTTGAACTGCATCCGCGCCCCTCGCCACCTCCTCCCTGTGTGTAACGCATCACCTGTGCGTCCGGTGGACTTAGAGCCTGTAACACAATGAAACGCGCGTGCGTTGCGAGGCAGAATCGTCGATAGCGCGAAGCGAGGTGCAGCCAATACTCGCTGTATTGGCAAGCCGAGCGACAAAGCGTCCCGCGGAGGGCGGAGCAGGTTCCAAGCGTTGTGTGCTTGGATGCGACCCCGGAGCGGGACATGGGCGCGCCATCATACGCGGCACTCACACACGCCTACGCGGTCGCATCCCCAAAAAAACGGGGCCCCTGCTCCACGCTTCGGCGCGCCGGCGATTCTGGCCGCAACCCCTTGTGGGCTGGCACGATTTTGGCCAACCTTCCCCCGCGTCATCGCCACCAGAATCCACGCCAATCCGCCCCGCGAAGCATCACGGAACGCTCCTCGCCAAAATCGTGACAGCGCAGCGTGTGTTGCATTGTGTTGCAGGCTCTTAGGTAAAATACTTCTCGATCGCGCGCCGCGACCGCTCAACATGCCCCGCAAGCTATTCCGCCGGTTCCTGCCCAGTCACCAAAGGGTGAGGAGTAACCGCTACATCAACCGCTTCGGGCCATGGCTGAGGCACCACAACCTATGGCATCTGCATCGGCGCTCGGTCGCCGGCGGAGTCGCCGTGGGCCTGTTCGCGGGCCTCGTTCCCGGAAGCAACCCGGTGCAGTTCACCGTGGCCGCGCTCCTCGCAATCGCCGCGCGGGTGAACCTGCCGATCGCGGCGTTGGTTACGCTCTATTCCAACCCCTTCACCATCATTCCGCTCTACTACCTTGCCTTCCGGCTCGGTCAGTTCGTGCTGTTGCAGGATGGCGGCAGCTTGCCGTCCCTCGCGTTCACGCTCGAGGGCAAGGGCTTCACGGAGTGGTTTCCGACCGCGCTCGAATGGCTCGCCAGCGTCGGCAAGCCACTCATTGTCGGGCTGCCGCTGTTGGCGTTGCTGCTGGCGCTGACCGGTTATTTCGCGGTTGACTGGACATGGCAGCTCTACGTGCGATGCGCGTGGCAACGCCGTCGCCGCCAGCGAGCCAGGCTGTGCTGAGAACGCCGGACTACTGGGCGCAGGCGACTCGAGAACTGGCCGCGCGCGATGTGGTGCTGCGAGGCCTGATCGATCGCTTCCAGGGACTGGCGCTCGGTAGCCGAGGCGATGCCTTCTCGACGCTGGCACGCTCGATCGTCGGACAGCAAATCTCGGTCAAGGCTGCGCAAAGCGTTTGGGACCGGATAGCCGCCCGCCTCGGAGCCGTCACGCCGGACTCGATTCACCGCGCTCGCCGGTCGCGCCTGCGCGCGTGCGGCCTTTCAGCACAAAAAGCCGGTTACTTCAAGGATCTCGCTGGCCAGTTCCGCAACGGCACGCTCGACCCCGCGCGCTGGCATGCGCTCGACGACGAACGGCTGATCGTGGAACTGACGAGCGTCAAAGGCATCGGCCGCTGGACGGCGGAGATGTTCCTGATCTTCTATTACACCCGGCCCGACGTGCTGCCGCTTGCGGATCTGGGATTGCAGCGCGCCATGCGGATCCACTACAACCGCGGGCGGGCGCTGTCTCAACAGCGCATGCGGGGCATCGGCGCCGCGTGGTCCCCCTGGCGCTCGGTTGCCACTTGGTATCTGTGGCGCTCGCTCGACCCGATTCCGGTCGAATACTAAAACCGGTAAACGGTGAACTGAATGGGCCGCGCCCTTGCGATTCACGATTCACGGTATTTGATCCGCCTGCAGCCAACTGCTTACGCCATGCTACTCGGAGCTTCAGGGCGCAGTTCGCCGTCCCGCAACCGCAGGATACGGTCTGCGCGCCGCGCGATCTCGGCGTCGTGGGTAACAATGACGAGGCTCGTGCCGATGCGCTGGTTGAGATCGAGCATCAAATTGATCATGGTTTCCGCCGTCTGGCGGTCGAGATTGCCAGTAGGCTCGTCGCCGAGCACGCATGCCGGCCGCGTCACCAGAGCGCGAGCGAGCGCCGTGCGCTGGCGCTCCCCGCCCGAGAGCTCGCCGGGACGGTGCGTGAGCCGGTGTTCGAGTCCGACCTGCGCCAGCATCTGCGCCGCGTCGGCGTAGGCCGCCTTCTGGTCCATGCGTCTGATGAGCAGCGGCATCGCCACGTTCTCCAGCGCGGTGAACTCCGGCAGCAGATGGTGAAACTGGTAAACAAAACCGAGCGCGCGGTTCCGAATGAGACCGCGCTCGATCTCCGTCTGGCGGCCGAGGTCCTGTCCCGCCACATGCACCTCCCCGGCGCTGGGGCCATCGAGCCCTCCCAGAATGTGCAGGAGCGTGCTCTTGCCTGATCCAGAAGTACCGACGATCGCGACCCGCTCGCCCGGGGCGACTTCCAGGTCCACGCCGAGCAGCACCGGGACCGGCTCCTTGCCCTGATAGAAAGTCTTGCAGAGATTGCGGCAGGCAATCACCGGTCCGGATGCGTTCATCGTTGGCCGCTCACTCATATCTGAGCGCTTCCGCCGGATTGACCTTCGAGGCGCGGTAGCTCGGGTAGATCGTCGCCAGCACGGTGAGCACGAACGAGATGACTGCCGTGATCACGACGTCCGGCGCCTGCAGCTCGGATGGCAGCTCGCTGATGTAGTAGACGTCCTTGGACAGGAATTTTATTCCCAACAGGCTCTCGAGGAACGGGACGACGACCTCCACGTTCGACGCCAGGGCGACACCGCCGATCAGGCCGAGCACGGTGCCGAGCGCACCGATCATGGTCCCCTGAATGAGAAAGATTTTCGTGATCCCTCCGGGACTCGCCCCGAGCGTGCGCAGAATGGCGATGTCCGAATTCTTGTCCTTCACCGCCATCATCAGGCTGGAGACGATGTTGAACGCAGCGACTGCGATGATCAGGAACACGATGAGGAACATCATGCGCTTCTCGATCTGGACCGCACGGAAGAAGTTGGCGTGCTGCATCGTCCAGTCGGTGGCATAGACATCAGGCCCGAGCTGGCGCACAAGGTCACGCGCGACCCGGATCGATTGAAACAGGTCTTCTAGCTTGAGCCGCACCCCGGACACCGCCGTGCCGAAACGGAACAGGCGCTGCGCATCCTCGAGCGCGATCAGGGCCAGACCGGAATCGTACTCGTAGTGGTCCACGCCGAAGATGCCCACCACCGTGAACTTTCTCAGGCGCGGGATGACGCCGGCTGGCGTTACCTGCCCCTGCGGCGCGATCATCACGACCTTGTCTCCCGGACCTGCGCGCAGGGCACGCGCGAGCTCCACCCCCAGCACGATGCCGTACTCGCCCGGTTTCAGATTCTCCAGACGCCCGTGGCGCATGAACTTGCTGATGTCGGACACGCGCTCCTCGTCCACCGGCACAATGCCCCGGACGAATGCGCCCCGTACCGCCGAGCCGTGCGTGAGCAGCCCCTGCGCCGACACGTACGGCGCGGCGGCGAGAACTTCGGGATTGCGCTTCGCCCCCGCCGCGACCTGCCTCCAGTTGTCTAGCCGCCCGGCCGGGGCGCTCAGCTGAACATGCGAAGCAACGCCCAGAATGCGAGTGCGGATCTCGCGTTGAAAGCCGTTCATCACCGACAGCACCGTGATCAGCACCGTCATCCCGAGTGCAATGCCAATGACTGATATCGCGGAAATGAACGAAATGACGCGCGTGCGCTGCCGGGAGCGCGTGTAACGCATGCCGATGAAAAACTCGTAACGCACGTTGTCGTGGTGGCCGCGGGTTGAAGCGGGCTATTCTGACACAACGCCGGAACCGTCCCAACCGCAGTGAGCGGCATGCTAGAGCATGCTAGACTCCGCGCAACTCGCGCCCGCGATGAATTGCCACCTGCTCGTCTCCCCTCTGCTCTGGCCCGCGATCGCGGGCGCGGCGTCCTACGGCAAACTCGAGTTACCGGCGCTGGAAACAATCCTGGCGCGCGGCCAGCGCACCCTAATTGAAGCCGGGTCGATCGAGCGCTGGCTCGCGGCGAGCTTCGGCGTGGACCGCGGCGGGGAGCTGGCGCTCGCCCCGTTCGCACTGCGCGGAGAGGGTTGCGAGCCGGGTGAGCACGGCTGGCTGCGCGCCGATCCGGTCCACCTCCGGATTCACGCAGACCGCGTGGTCCTGGCCGATGCGTCGCGCCTCGCGATAACGGCTGATGAGGCCCGGCAGCTGGTGGATGCGCTCAACGCGCATTTCGCGGAGAGGGGCATCACGTTTCTCGCTCCCCAGCCGGAACGCTGGTACGCGCGCGTCGCAAAGGCGCCGCAGCTACGCACCACGCCAACCGTGGAGGTCGCGGGACGGGACATTGAGCCCTACTTGCCGAAAGGTGAAGAGCAGGCGCGCTGGCGCAGCGTATTCAATGAAGCGCAAATGTTGCTGCATGAGCATCCCTGCAACGAACGCCGCGAGCAAAGCGGCGAGCTGACGGTAAACAGCCTCTGGTTCTGGGGGGCCGGGAGCGATTCGCCGCCTCGCGCAAGCGTGCGCTATCACACTGTCTGGAGCGACGACCCCGTCGCTCGGGGACTCGCCCTCGCCAGCGGCATTCCATCTCGGCCACTGCCCGGCTCGGGTGCGGACTTCATCCGGAGCGCCGGGAATGCTGAGTTGCCGCGTGATTCGCTGCATCTGCTCGTTCTGCCCCCGCTTCCGGGCGCCGCCTATGGCGACGCGGGTGCCTGGCGCGAAGCAGTCCTGCGCATCGAGCGGGACTGGTTCGCCCCGCTGCTGGACGGCATGCTCGATGGCGCGTTCTCGGCAGTCACGTTGCACACACTCGGTCCAGCCGGAGGATTGAGCGCACTCTTCACCCGCGCGCATCGCCTGAAGTTCTGGCGCCGGCGCAGACGCCTGATCGACTACTGTGTCTGACGCCATGCCTGCTATTGTCGTCCGCCATGCGCCGCCCGCCTTAACCGCCGGCCTTATCGGCGAAGGCTTGCACCCCGTGCTCGCCCGGGCCTACGCGGCGCGTGGCGTCACCTGCGCCCGCGACCTCTCCGGCGACTTCAAAGGGCTTGCAGCGCCCGAGGCTATGCTCAATCTGGGCCTGATGTCACGATTGCTGGCCGATGCGATCGACGCGCAGCAGCGAATGCTCATCGTGGCCGATTACGACGCCGACGGGGCAACTGCCTGCGCTGTCGGTGTACGGGCGCTTCGTGCCTTTGGCGCGCGCGTTGACTTTCTCGTGCCGAACCGTTTCGAGTATGGCTACGGGTTGAGCCCTGAGATTGCACGCCTCGCGCATGAGCGGTTCAAGCCGGATCTGCTCATCACCGTCGACAACGGCATCTCCAGCATAGAGGGCGTCGCGGAGTCCAATCGCCTCGGGATGAAGGTGCTGATCACGGACCACCATCTGCCGGGCCCGCGCCTTCCTGCTGCGGCATCCATCATCAATCCCAACCAGGCGGGCTGCGCGTTCCCGAGCAAGCACTTGGCCGGTGTCGGCGTGATGTTCTACCTCATGCTGGCACTGCGTGCCGAGCTGCGCGAGCGCGGCGCCTTCAATCCCCCCAACCCCCCTTTGTCAAAGGGGGGCCACACCAATCCCCCTAACCCCCCTTTGTCAAAGGGGGGCGGTGCGCATGCACCGGGGGGATTTGGGGGCGGTGCGCACGCACCGAGGGGATTTGAGCCGAATCTCGCCGATCTGCTGCCGGTGGTCGCGCTGGGCACCGTCGCCGACGTGGTCGCCCTCGACCATAACAACCGGGTCCTCGTGCACCAAGGTTTGCAGCGAATTCGCAGCGGCCGGATGCAACCCGGCCTCTCCGCTCTATTTCAGGCAACCAACCGCGATGCGCGCCGTGCGACCACGCGCGATCTCGGCTTCGTGGTTGCGCCACGGCTTAATGCCGCCGGCCGTCTGGCCGATATGGCATTGGGCATCGAGTGCCTGATCACCGAAGATCCAGTACGCGCATTACAAATTGCGGGGGAGCTCGATCAGCTCAACCGCGAGCGGCGCGCGATCGAGTCGGGAATGCAGGAGGAAGCACTTGCGGCGCTCGAAGCAGCAGAATTCGACGAAAGCTACACGTTGAGCCTGTTCGATCCCGCCTGGCACCAGGGTGTCATCGGCATCCTGGCCGGACGGATGAAGGATCGCTTCCACCGCCCCACCATCGCGTTCGCGCGCAGCAACGGCGGCGAGCTGCGCGGTTCGGGGCGTTCGATTCCGGGACTGCACCTGCGCGATGCGCTCGATCGCGTGGCCGTCCAGCACCCTGGGCTGATCGTCAAGTTTGGCGGGCATGCAGCAGCGGCCGGGCTCACGTTGCGCGAAGCGGAGCTCGAGCGATTTCGCGCCGCCTTCGAAGAGGCGGCGCAGGGTTTGATTTCGCCAGCCGACCTCGAGCGCGTGATCGAAACGGACGGAGAACTCGACCACGACGACTATTCGCTCGACCTGGCACAACTGCTTGAAGAAGGGGTGTGGGGCCAGGGCTTTCCTCGCCCGTCGTTTTACGGCCGGTTCGACGTCATCTCCCAGCGTGTCGTCGGCGACCGCCACCTGAAGCTCAGGCTCGCCCGGTCCGGCCGCCCTCTCGATGCCATGTTGTTCGGCGCGACCGGACCACTGCCCGCGCGCATCGAGGCCGTGCACCGGCTCGACGTTAACGAGTACCGGGGCCTGCGCAGCCTGCAGGTGACCATCGAGCACTGGCAGCCGGCGTTGGGGTGACGGTCCGCCATGTATAATTCGAGCATGGAAGCAGAGCACATCAACGCCATCGCCAAGCGGCTGCAGGACGTCGAGACCCGCGCCGCAGAGCTGCGGAGGTATCTTTGACTTCGCCGGCAAAAAAAACCGGCTCGAAGCGCTGAACAAGGAACTGGAGGATCCGGGCGTCTGGTCGGACGGCCGGCGCGCGCAGGAACTCGGCAGGGAAAAAAAGGCGCTCGAAACCGTCGTCGGGCAGCTGGAGACGACAGCGAGCGGGCTGCGCGACGCGTCCGAGCTGTTCCAGATGGCGCGCAGCGAGCAGGATGAAGCGACGCTGCATGCGATCGACACCGATGCCCGCGATCTGGAAAAATCGGTGGCGGCACTGGAATTCCGCCGGATGTTTTCCAACCCGCTCGACCCGAACAACTGCTTCGCCGATATCCAGGCGGGCTCAGGCGGGACGGAAGCGCAGGACTGGGCCCAGATGCTGGTGCGAATGTACACACGTTACTGCGAGCGCAAGGGTTTCCGCGTCGAGCTGCTCGAGGAGTCACCGGGCGAAGTCGCAGGCATTAAGAGTGCAGCCCTCAAGGTGAGCGGTGACTACGCTTACGGCCAACTGAGAACGGAGACCGGGATACACCGCCTGGTGCGCAAGTCACCGTTTGACGCGAACAACCGCCGCCACACCTCTTTCGCCAGCGTGTTCATCTACCCCGAAGTCGACGAGACCATCGAGGTCGCGGTCAACCCTGCGGACCTTCGGGTGGACACCTTTCGCGCGTCGGGAGCCGGCGGCCAGCACATAAACAAGACCGATTCGGCGATACGAATCACGCATATGCCCACCGGCATCGTCGTGCAATGCCAGAGCGACCGCTCGCAACACCGCAACCGGGCCGAGGCCATGGCGATGCTCAAATCCCGGCTCTACGAGCTCGAGGTGCGTAAACGCCAGGAAGAGCAGCAGGCCCTCGAGGACACCAAGACCGATATCGGATGGGGCCATCAGATCCGCTCCTACGTGCTCGACCAGTCGCGCATCAAGGACCTGCGCACCAACGTGGAAATCGGCAACACGCAGGCCGTTCTCGACGGTGATCTCGACGATTTCATCGACGCCAGCCTCAAGCGAGGCCTCTAAACTTTCACAACACGACGCCAGACCCATGTCCGACACACCGCAGCAACCCTCATCACCGCCCGCGCCGCAGACCGCGCAAGATCGCGAGAAGCTCGTCGCTGAGCGCCGCGCCAAGCTTCATGCCTTGCGCGCGAAGGGCTTTGCTTACCAGAACGGATTCCAGCGTGATCATTTGGGCAACGATCTGGTCGAGAAGTACGAAAAGACCGATCGCGATTCGCTCGATCTCAATCCGGTCGCAGTCAAGGTCTCTGGCCGGCTGATGCTCCGGCGGACGATGGGCAAGATCACCTTCGCGAATATCCAGGACATGAGCGGCCAGATTCAGATCTTCGTGGCCGACAACGCTCCGAGCAAGGAAGCGCATGAGGCATTCAAGCGCTACGACATCGGCGACATCATCGGCGTGAGCGGCGTACTGTTCAAGACCAAGACCGATGAGGTGACCATTCGCGTCAGGGAAATGCACCTGCTGGCGAAATCGCTGCGGCCGCTCCCGGAAAAGTTCCATGGCCTCACCGACCACGAGCTGCGCTACCGCCAGCGCTACGTCGACCTGATCGTCAACGAAGAGACGCGGTTGCTGTTCGTGCAACGCTCACGCATCATCCATTACATTCGTGACTTCCTCGTAAGCCGGCGTTACCTGGAGGTGGAGACGCCGATGATGCAATCCATTCCCGGGGGCGCTGCGGCGCGGCCATTCGCGACGCACCACAATGCGCTGGACATGGATTTGTATCTGCGCATCGCGCCGGAGCTTTACCTCAAGCGGCTGGTCGTCGGAGGATTCGAGAAGGTATTCGAGATCAATCGCAACTTCCGCAACGAAGGCATCTCGACCAAGCACAATCCCGAATTCACCATGCTGGAGTTCTACGCGGCGCATACGGATTACAGGTTCATGATGGGTTCCATCTCAATGATGCTGGCCTACGCGGCGAAGAACGCTCTCGGGACGGCGACCATCAACTACCAGGGACATGTAATCGATCTTACCAAGCCATACCAGCGGCTCACGATCACGCAAGCAATCAAACAGCATCACCCCGAAATGACGGATACCACGCTCAATGATCGCGATGCGCTCATTGCCAGGCTGAAGGAGCTCGGCATTACCTACCGGCCCGCGGACGGCATCGGGGGGCTGCAGTTGACGCTGTTCGAAAACACGGTGGAGGACAAGCTCATTCAGCCCACCTTCATACTCGATTACCCGACGGAGGTCTCTCCGCTTGCCCGCCGCAGCGACAAGAATCCGGAGATCGCCGAGCGCTTCGAGCTTTACATCGCCGGTCGCGAAATCGCCAACGGCTTCTCCGAGCTGAACGATCCCGAAGACCAGGCGGCGCGCTTCCGGGAGCAGGCAAGCCAACGCGAAGCAGGTGACGCCGAAGCCATGCACTACGACTCGGATTACATACGCGCCCTCGAGTACGGCATGCCACCCGCGTCCGGCGCGGGAATCGGAATCGACCGGCTGGTGATGCTCTTCACCGACCGTCCGTCGATTCGCGACGTGATTCTCTTTCCGCTCCTCCGGCCGGAGGGCGGTGAGCAGTGAGCGGTAAGCGGTAATCAACATGACATGGGCGGGAGACCGCCCACGGCTGACCGCCAACCGCCTACGCGCCTTATGGATCATCCCCTCTGGCAGCCCTCCCCCGAGCGCATCGCCCGGGCCAACCTCACCGCGTTCATGCGCGATGTTCGTCAGCGCTGGAACGCGACTACCAGCGATTACTCGAGCCTTTATCAATGGTCGGTGACCGAGCCGGAGCAGTTCTGGCAATCGGTATGGTCGTTCTGCAGAGTCATCGGAGAGCACGGCGACGGGCCCGTGCTGACGGACGGCGGCAAGATGCCTGGTGCAAAGTGGTTCCCGGAAGCGCGGCTCAATTACGCCGAGAACCTGCTGCGCCGGCGTGATCGCGCCACCGCGCTCGTATTCTGGGGAGAGGATCGGCTGAAAAGCCGCGTGACCTACGGCGAGCTGTATGCCGAAGTCTCGCGCCTGTCACAGGCGCTGCGCGCGGCCGGTGTAAAACCAGGAGACCGCGTAGCGGGCTACATGCCCAATCTTCCCGGGACGGTGATTGCGATGCTGGCCGCAGTGAGCATCGGCGCCACCTGGTCCTCGTGCTCGCCCGATTTCGGCGTGCAGGGCGCGCTCGACCGGTTCGGGCAGATCGAGCCCAAAATACTTTTTGCCGCCGACGGTTATTTCTACAACGGAAAGACGGTCGAAATACTGCCGCGTCTCCACGAGATCATGGCGCAGCTTCCTTCGGTCGAGAAGCTGGTGATCGTCCCCTACACGCAACCGCGGCCAAACGTTTCGGACCTTGCTCGCGCGATAGACGTCCATGAATTCATGGCGCCGTATCGGCCGCGGCGGATCGCCTTTGAACGGCTGCCCTTCAACCACCCGCTCTACATCCTCTACTCGTCGGGCACGACCGGAGTCCCCAAGTGCATCGTGCATGGTGCCGGTGGCACACTTTTGCAGCATCTCAAGGAACACCAACTGCATGTCGACCTCAAAAAGGGCGACCGGCTGTTCTACTTCACGACATGCGGCTGGATGATGTGGAACTGGCTTGTCGCGGGGCTTGCGTCGGGCGCAACCGCGCTGCTCTACGATGGCGCGCCGCTGATCGCCGGCGGACGCATCCTCTTCGATCTTGCCGAGACCGAGGCCATGACCGTCTTCGGTACATCGGCAAAATACATCGACGGCATCGCGAAGCTCGGACTCAAACCGCGCGAGAGTCATCGCCTCGGCCCGCTCAGGACGCTGCTGTCGACGGGCTCGCCGCTGGTTCCCGAAGCCTTTGACTATGTCTACCGCGAGATCAAGAATGATCTCCATCTTGCATCCATCTCCGGTGGCACCGATCTCATCTCCTGCTTCACGCTCGGTAATCCGATCGGGCCGGTATGGCGCGGAGAGTTGCAGTGCCGCGGCCTGGGCATGAAGGTCGACGTCCTCGATGAGCAGGGGCGTTCCGTGCGCGGTGAAAAAGGAGATCTCGTTTGCACGGCGCCTTTCCCCTCGATGCCGGTCGGCTTCTGGAACGACCCCGACGGCGTCAAGTACCGCGCGGCCTATTTCGAGAAATTCCCGAACATCTGGTGTCACGGCGACTACGTCGAGCTGACCGCGCGTGATGGCCTGATCATCTACGGCCGCTCGGACGCGGTACTCAATCCGGGCGGCGTGCGTATCGGGACCGCGGAAATCTACCGGCAGGTCGAACAGCTCGACGAGGTTGTGGAAAGCCTGGTAATCGGCCAGTCCTGGCCGCCCGAGCAGCCCAACGACGTGCGCGTCGTCCTGTTCGTCAGGCTGCGAGAGGGGCTCACGCTGGACGACCCGCTGGTCGAGAGGATCAGGCGGCGGATCCGCGACAACACGACGCCCCGCCACGTGCCCGCCAGAGTGGTTCAGGTGAGCGATATTCCACGCACCAAGAGCGGCAAGATTGTGGAGCTCGCCGTACGCGAGGTCGTTCACGGCCGCTCGGTGAACAACCTCGAAGCGCTCGCCAATCCGGAAGCGCTCGCGCACTACCGTCAGCGTCCGGAGCTCGCTTCCTGACGCAAGCGTGACACTCGTCACGCGCCCATCTGCTTCCGGCATTTCCTGTCGCCACCGGGCGACGCAGCGATTCCGGGCTGCGATAACGCCTCGACAAATGATGTGTAAATCATTGTTGGCGGGAGCAATTTTTCACATCGCCTGGGAATTCCTGCGCGTAGCATAGTCGGTGCACGAAGTAGAGCTTTCCGCCGAAAACAGGAGGCGACCATGTTAGATACTCAGAATCGAGTGAATCCGATCGTCGCGATCGCGGCCGTGTCCGTTATCATCTTGAGCGCTGTCGGCATCGGCGTGATGACCGGTGTCATTCCGAACTCGTTCTCGAAAAGCGGGGAATATCCCGCAGCCGAAGCACCGATGACCGGCGCTGCTGCCCAGCAGCCGACTGCAAATACCCAGGCCAACACGACAACGGCCAGGACAATGCAGAGCGAGAAGACCCGTGTGGCCGCGGCAGAGGCGCCGACGCCGACATTCGGTATTTGCGCCGACTGCGGCAAGGTCACGACGATCTATATCGCGGAGCAGGAAGGCGAAGGAACAGGACTCGGCGCCGTTGCCGGCGGTGTGATCGGCGGTGTGCTCGGCAACCAGATCGGGCACGGAAGCGGCCGCAAGATCGCGACCGTCGCGGGTGCCGCGGGCGGTGCTTATGCCGGCCATCAGGCAGAGAAACACGTCAAGACCACCCGGCGCTGGAACGTTGCCGTGCGGATGGAAAACGGCCCGACGCGCATGTTCTCCTACGATCACGAGCCGCGCGTTCGTGTCGGCGATTTCGTCAAGGTCCAGGACGGCGTACTGATGTTGAACTGACGCTGACGTTCTCCCAAAAAGCCGCTCTGGGGGGCGGCCTTTTTTTGTACTGCCGCCACCCGGCCGCGTCGCCTTGACACGCCGAATCGGGAATACCTACACTCGACGGGTACTGCATCGGCGGGCGAGATCGCGCCCGGGCAAACACTTATTCCTCGCGCCGGAGATTGCCGTGACCGGATTTGCATTGACGCTGATTCTGGTCGCCGCGGTCATCCACGCGTCGTGGAACTATCTGCTCAAGCGCTCCGGCGGCGGCACCGCCTTCGTCTGGTTGTTCGCGTCGCTGTCCGCCGTGTTCTACGCACCGCTGGCGATCGCGGTCGTATGGTGGACGCGTCCGCCGCTAGGCTGGATCGCTTACCTGCTGATGCTGGCCAGCGCGGTCTTGCATACCGCCTATTACATGTTGCTCGACCGCGGTTATCGTTCGGGCGGCGATCTCTCGCTCGTCTACCCGCTGGCGCGCGGAAGCGGGCCGCTTATCACGGTACTCATTGCCGTTCTGCTGCTCGGTGAACGCCCGTCCGCGATCGCGCTATTCGGCGCTGCACTCATCGCTTGCGGAGCGGTGCTCCTCACGGGCAACCTGGCGCGCCTGCGCGAGCGCGGCAGCCTGCTCGCAGTCGTTTATGCGCTTCTCACGGGCTGCATGATCGCCTCTTACACCGTCGTCGACAAACTCGCGGTCGCTGCTTTCCTTGTGCCCCCAATATTGCAGGATTGGGCGGCGAACTGCGGCCGCGTGCTGCTAATGACGCCACTCGCGCTGCACGCGCGCCACGAAATCGTCCCCACGTGGCGCCGGGCACGAAAAGAAATCGTCGCAGTGGCCCTGCTCTGCCCCCTGTCGTACATCCTGGTGCTGACGGCCATGGTGTTCACCCCCGTGAGCTACGTCGCACCTGCGCGGGAAGTGAGTATCCTTATCGCCGCCATAATGGGAGCGCACCTGCTGAGAGAGGGCGAGACGCCCCGGCGCCTGACCGCCGCCGCGGCAATGGTCGCGGGAATCGTCTGCCTGGCTATCGGCTGACGTTCGAGCAAACGTCAGAAATTCCAGATTTGCCACCAGGGCGTGTTCGCCCGGCGCGGATCGCCCTTGATCCAGGGGCTGTTGGGAAAGTTGGCCATGAGCACGCGCTCGGCATCCTTACGGAGGTCTTCCATCCCCAGCTTGTCGTAGGCCTTGACCAGAATCACGAGTCCCTCTTCGTTGGCCGGCGCCTGCGGGTAAGTCTTGAGCGCGATCTGGGCACGGTTCGCTGCCGCCACATACGCCCCGCGTTTTATGTAGTAACGGGCCACATGGATCTCATGCGCCGCCAGCGCGTTGACGAGGTATTTCATGCGCTCGATCGCGTCTGGGGTGTAACGGCTTTTCGGGAAGCGCGCAACGAGTTCCTTGAACGCCAGGAACGCGTCGCGAGCGGCCTTCGGGTCGCGCTCGCTGAGATCCTGCCCGCTGATGTAACCGCCCCAACCAAGATCTTCGTTAAAGTTCGCGAGCCCCCGCAAATAGTACAAGTAATCGACGTTGGGATGATTCGGATGCAGCTTCATGAACCGTTCGGCTGCGCTGATCGCCTCGCCCCGCTTGTCGTCCTTGTAATAGGCGTACGCGATTTCGAGCTGCGCCTGCTGCGCGAAGCGCCCATGCGGGTAGCGCGCCTCGAGCTTCTGGTACATCTTGACGGCCTCCTCGTATCGGGGCTCATCGAGAAGGGCTTTCGCTTCAGCGTAGAGTTTCTGGGCCGACCAGCCCTTGGTCTCGTCGGGCGGCTCGGCAAACAGGCTGCAGGAGGCGACGAGAACGCTCGCGAGTAGCGATAAACTATGCCGAAGGATGGGCCGCATGAAAGTACCGAATTGAAAGCGCCGGAAAATTATAGCGCAAAGCACACCGGGGCTGCGCCCCTCAGGCTTACCGTCCCCCCCGCGTGTGCCGGGCTACGGTTGGACCAGGCGCTGTCTCGTTTGTTGCCACAGTATTCCCGCAGCCGGCTCGCGCAATGGGTACGCGCAAGCCAGATCAGGCTCGATGGCACTGCCGTGCTCCCGCGCCGCCGCGTCTGGGGCGGTGAGGTCATCGACATTGTTCCGGCGCCCGATCCGGTGAGCCTTGTCAATGAGCCCGAGGACATCGCGCTCGATATCGTTCACGAGGACGCGACCTTGCTGGTCATCAACAAACCGGCCGGGCTTGTTGTCCATCCGGGAAGCGGCAACTGGAGCGGGACGCTGCTGAATGCCTTGCTGCAACACCTGCCGGATCTGGCGCGACTGCCTCGCGCCGGCATCGTGCACCGGCTCGACAAGGACACCAGCGGCCTGCTGGTAGTGGCCAAGACACTTATCGCGCAAACCGATCTCGTGCGCCAACTTCAGGCGCGCAGCGTGACGAGAGAGTACCGCGCACTCGTACATGGACGCATCATGCGCAACGGCAAGGTCGAGGCACCCATCGGGCGCCACCCCGTCAGCCGGACCCGCATGGCGGTGATTGCCCGTGGCCGACATGCTGTCACGCACTATGAAGTGATGGAGCGCTACTCGGACGCCACGCTCCTGCGCTGTCAGCTGGAGACCGGCAGAACGCATCAGATTCGTGTCCACCTGAGCTCGATCGGGCACCCGCTGGTGGGCGACCCCACCTATGGCAAGCGGCGCTCGGCGCTCGGGTTCCCGCGGCAAGCACTTCACGCCGAACGCCTCGCCCTGCGCCATCCGGAGACCCGGCGGGTTAAGAGCTGGCGCGTTTCCCCGCCCGCGGACATGCAACGCTTGATCCGGGCGTTGCGCAAGCAGGCATGACACTCGACCCCGACTGGATCGTGCCCGATTGGCCTGCGCCGCTGTGCATCAAGGCGCTCGTCACGACGCGGGCGGGCGGATCCAGCACCGGGCCCTACGCGGGCCTGAACCTCGGGCTGCGAACCGGCGACGACGCCAGTGCGGTCGCAGCGAATCGCGCCCGGCTGCGCGCCGCACTACCCCAGGAGCCCAGGTGGCTGCGACAGATGCACGGCAGCGTGGTCGCCGACGCGGACGCGCTTACGACGGACGTGTGCGAAGCCGACGCAAGCATCGCGCGTTTCCCGGGAACAGTCTGCGCGGTCCTCGTGGCTGATTGCGTTCCCGTTCTTTTCACGAATCGCGCCGGGACGGTGGTCGCTGTCGCCCACGCAGGGTGGCGCGGTCTCGCCGGTGGCGTGATCGAGCATACCGTCGCGGCGATCGGCGGGCAGCCTGGCGACTTGCTGGCCTACCTAGGACCCGGCATCGGGCCGCAGGCTTTCGAAGTCGGCCCTGACGTAAGGGAGGCTTTTCTCGCGGATGACCCGCACGACGACGCCGCGTTCACTTCGCACACCCCGGGAAAATGGCTAGCCGATCTCTTTCTGCTGGCGCGCAAACGGCTCCAGCGCGCAGGAGTGCAACACCTCTTCGGCGGCGGGACTTGCACGTACTCCGATACCGCGCGCTTCTTTTCCCATCGTCGCGACCGGATGACCGGTCGCATGGCGGCGCTCATCTGGCGCGAGGAAACCGACGGTACGTGATTCGTCCAGAGACGCCAGCGCTGAGCCAGCTTCGCCCATCTCGCACTTGTCATCGCTCACCGGACACGCCCCGTGATGTTATCCCGTATAATTCCGCGCTCCCTTTAATGTCGGCGTGCGGCACGAGCAACCGCCCCGACGAGACAAAAGCGCTCGGCGATGACGACACTGGCCTGGATTGGCGCGGCAACAGTGGCAGGCGGTGTGCTGTCGGTTGCAGCCGCGGGCGCGTTTGCGCTCAGGGCACGTGCCGCTCATATCCCGGTTCTGATCAGCTACGCGGTCGGGGCGCTCCTCGGCGCAGTTTTCCTGGAACTGCTCCCGCACGCATTCCGACTGACGGATAGCCCCGAGCGGATGGCTGGCACCATTCTCGTCGGGATATTGGTTTTTTTCGTCCTCGAAAAGCTCGTGCTGTGGCGCCATTGCCACGTGGAAGAATGCGAAGCGCATGACCCGCCCGCTTCCCTGCACGATCACGGCCGAAGCGGCGCGATGATCATGATCGGCGACACCTTCCACAACTTCGTCGATGGCATATTGATCGCTGCCGCCTTTATGGCAAATCACGAGCTGGGCATCGTTACGGCGATGGCCATCATCGCGCACGAGATCCCGCAGGAAATCGGCGATTTTCTGATCCTGTTGCATTCCGGCTATACGAAACGCCAGGCGCTCCTGCTCAACGTCCTGTCGAGCGCCGCCATGGTGGCTGGCGGACTCATCGCCTACTTTGCACTGCAGACACTTCAGCAATGGGTTGCACCTCTGCTCGGGCTTGCCGCTGCGAGCATGCTCTATGTGGCGGTGGCGGACCTGATCCCCGG
>JAQBFV010000095.1:0-3110 GCA_032123035.1 Betaproteobacteria bacterium
GCCTTCTGACTTCTGCCTTCTGACTTTGGGTAGGCCCATCACCCATTACCCATTACCCATTCACCACTCACGGAATCTAGTGAACGGCCGACATGCCACGAAAGAGCGCAAGATTCTCCATTATCATGATCTCCTCGTGACCCCTGGCGGTTCTAGCGGGTGCTTGTTTAGTGGTTTCAGTTTCATTACTGTTTTTTTTAGGTTCTCTTGGCGTCTTGGCGGTTAATTTAGGTTTCTACGAATGTCGGGATTGAAGGGAAAAACGATCTTCGTCACGGGTGCGACGCGCGGCATCGGACGCGAGATCGCGTTACGCTGCGCCCATGACGGTGCGAACGTCATCGTGACGGGGAAGACCACGTCGCCGCATTCACGCCTGCCCGGCACCATCCACAGCGTCGCACAAGAAGTCGAGGCTGCCGGTGGGCGGGGATTGGCCCTCGAGCTCGACGTGCGTGAGGCCGACGCGATCGCCGGCGCTGTCAAGCGCGCGGTCGAGTCGTTCGGCGGCATCGACGCGCTGGTGAACAATGCAAGCGCGATTTCGCTTAACGGTACTCTCGATACGCCGGCACGGCGCTTCGATCTCATGTTCGCGGTTAACGTGCGCGGCACTTTCTTGTGTTCGCAGGCCTGCCTGCCGCATCTCGCGAAAGCAGCAAACGCCCACATCCTCAATCTGGCGCCGCCGCTCGGGCTGAACCCGCGCTGGTTCAAGGACCACCTCGCGTACACGATGGCCAAATACGGAATGAGCATGTGCACGCTCGGCATGGCGGGGGAGTTCAGACCGCAGGGCATCGCGGTCAACTCACTTTGGCCCCGCACGACCATTGCGACGGCGGCGATCGAGATGAACTTTCCGAAGGCCATCTTGAAGGCGAGCCGCAAACCCTCGATCGTGGCCGATGCGGTCTATGTGGTCCTGAACCGTGACAGTCGCACCGCGACGGGGAATTTCTACATCGACGAGACCGTGTTGCGTGAAGAGGGCGTCACCGACTTCGAGCAGTACGCGGTCACCTCTGGCGCGGCGCTTATTTCAGACCTGTTTCTCGACTGACGATTCACGACTGAAGTGCGTTAGCGCATAGGGGGGCAAGCATGCCACAGGACACGAGTCATATAATCCCGGTCGAGGTTGCAGTCACGCTCGACGGGTTGTTCCGCGAGCGGGTCACGCGTACGCCGGATCGGGTTGCCTACCTCGACTACAACGAGCAACACCGCAATTGGCGCAGCTACACCTGGGGGCAGGCCGGCCATCAGGTCGCGCGTTGGCAGGCGGCGCTGGAAAAAGAGGGGCTGACAGCCGGCGACCGTGTTGCTGTGATGCTGCGTAACTCGCCTGAGTGGGTGAGCTACGATCAGGCAGCCCTTGGGCTGGGGCTGGTGACGGTGCCGCTCTATACCCAGGACCGTCCCGAAAATGTCGCTTACATCATCAGCGACTCGAGTTCCAAAGTGCTGCTGATCGAAGGCGCCGAGCAGTGGCAGGAGCTGTCCGAAGTCAGGGACCAGCTGGGCAGTCTGGTGCGCATCCTCACTGTGAACCCGGTCTCCGATTCGCACGAGCCAAGGTTAACGTCCCTGGCGGACTGGCTGCCCGAGGCGGGTGGCGAAACCCGCGACGTGGCGCGCGACCCGAACGCGCTTGCCACCATCGTCTATACGTCCGGTACGACCGGGCGCCCGAAGGGTGTGATGCTGTCGCATCACAACATATTGAGCAACGCCGCAGCCGCCTGCGATTGCCTAGCCCCGGGATACGATGACCTGTTCCTGTCGTTCCTGCCGCTGTCGCACACCTTCGAGCGTACCTGCGGTTATTACCTGGCGGTGATGACAGGTGCGAGTACGGCGTATTCTCGCGGCATTCCGCAGCTTGCGGAGGACCTGCAGGCGATGCGGCCGACGCTGCTGATCTCGGTGCCGCGAATCTATGAGCGGGTCTATGGGGCGATCCGGGCCAAGCTGGATGAGGGCCCGTCGTTCAGGAAGAAGCTCTTTCAACTCGCCGTGGACATCGGCTACGCTCGCTTCGAGCACGCCCAGCACTGCGGGCCGTGGCTGCCCTCATTTCTGCTCTGGCCGGTCCTCAACGCGCTGGTTGCGAAGAAAATCCTGGCGCGGCTCGGGGGGCGGCTGCGGGCGGCCATTTCCGGTGGCGCGGCGCTGCCGCCCGATATCTCGCGGGTGTTCCTGGGGCTGGGGCTGACGGTGCTGCAGGGCTATGGCATGACCGAGGCCAGCCCGGTGATCTGCGGCAATCGACCGGATGACAACGTGCCAGCAAGCGTCGGGGCCACGCTTCCCGGGGTGCAGGTGAAGCTCGGCGCGAGCGATGCGCTGATGATCAAAGGCCCCAACGTAATGCTCGGCTATTGGAACAACCCGCAGGCGACGGCAGAAGTGCTTGGAAGCGATGGCTGGCTCAACTCGGGTGACATCGCGCGCATCGACGCGCAGGGGCGGGTCTATATTACCGGGCGCCTGAAAGAGATCATCGTGCTCTCGAACGGCGAGAAAATGTCGCCGTTCGATATCGAGACGGCGATCGTGCGCGATCCGCTCATCGATCAGGTCGTGCTGCTCGGCGAGGGCAAATCCTTCTTGAGCGTGATCGCGGTGCTCAATGCGGAGCAATGGAAGAAAGTGTGCGCGGAGCGGGCGCTCGACTCTGCGTCAGCGGAGGTTGTGCGCTCGAAGCCGGTTGAAGAGCTGCTGCTGTCGCGTATCGGGGCGCAGATGAGAACGTTTCCTGGCTATGCCCAGGTGCGCCGCGTCGCTGCAACCCTCGACCCGTGGACTGTCGAGAACGGGATTCTCACTCCGACGATGAAGATCAAGCGCGCGAAGGTGATGGAGAAGTTCGGCCAGGAAATAGAGGCGATCTACGCCGGACACTGACCCGCGACGACAGGCGTCGCGTTCCAAGTTTCGAGTTTCGAGTTTCGAGTTCAGAGTTCGGGGTTCCATGCGAGGAACTTCGTAAACCCATGTCGTCAGAAGTTTTCTGGAAACTGGAAACTGGAAACTGGAAACTGGAAACTGGAAACTGGAAACTGGAAACTGGAAACTGGAAACTGGAAACTGGAAACTGGAAACTG
>JAQBFV010000096.1:0-8447 GCA_032123035.1 Betaproteobacteria bacterium
CCCGGCGTAGTCGCCGGTGACAAAGAGCAAGTTGGCCAGATTGTTCAGGCTCTCCCCAACGGCGGGGTCGTCGGGTCCGAGTGCCTTTTCCGTGATCGCCAGGGCGCGCTCGAACAGCGGGCGCGCCCCGGCATAGTCGCCAGCATCACAGAGCAAGATTCCCAGATTGCTCACGCTCGTCGCCACACTAGTGTGGTTGGGGCCAAGAGCTTTCTCATTGATCGCCAGCGCGCGCTCGGCCATTTTGCGCGCATCCGGATCTTTGGACTTATGCCCGCGCCACAGCGACTCCACCAGCACATCGAGCACCTTTGCGACTTCGACTGATTCGGCGCCGCTCGTCGCCTCGACGTCAGCCAACAGACTCCGCGCCCCGGTTTCCGCGTCCAGGTACTTGCCCTCTTCGACGAGCGCCTTCAGATCATCGAGTCGGTCGTCCTTCAAATCCCCGGCGAGGACGCTCCTGGAATGGAGACTCGCAGCGAGCGCTAGCAGTATCAGGACGGCCAAGACCCTTAAGCCACCATCAAGTGCTCGCATGGATCTCACTCCGTGGTCCCCCCGTGGACGGGGCAAGTTCCGATTCCACGGTCATGTGGTTGTACTCGGCTAAACGTCGAGACCGATTCAAGCATGGTCGCTAGGTACGCCGGCTGCGACAGATCAGACCCCGGGTAGATCTGCCAAGGCTTACACAGCACGCCTGACCTCGAGACCAATCCCGCTGTACTTTCCGTCGTGTTGTTTCCAGTGAAATCCGCACGCATGATCTGTGATCAATGAGGAGAGCTTGAACTTGTCCCTCTCCTCGGGTGTTGGATCGATTCGGATAGAGCGGCTCCACGCGACCTCCGAGTCAGGAGTTCTGCCCTGAGCCATGAGAGTTCGGGTCCGCGGAATCGGCTCCAAGCAGCGATGAAGCGGTTCTTTGGACCAGATCGTCAGCATCTTGTACCAGCCTGGTGACAAGCGACGTTTTCGAAGTCCGCTTGTCGTCGCCGGTCGCTATCAACGTCACCAGGCGGACATACCAATGTGGATCCGACGCTGCGTCACTCAGAACACCGTTGCGGCTATCTGGGAAGGCACTGGCAACTAGGAGTGCACGGCGGGCTCGAATGATTGGTTCGGGATGCGACGCGAGGTCTCGTAACCGGACCGAGATGCGTTCTTTCCAAGATGCAGTCACGGCATCCTCATTCTTGATGCGCAGAATGGGTGGAAGGCAAGTCAGCGCAGAATAGACCGTCTCGGGCTCGCCTGAACCAAGATCTCGCTCGGTCGCTTCCAAGAGTTGCGCTAGGTCGATCTGCGGGTTAGTGAAGAACGGAACGATGACGCTTGTGACCACTTTCTTGCGTAATGCTGGATCAAGAGGCAAGTCTACGGGTGGACCCTCACTCCTGCCCCCCAGAGCCTCGAACATGAGTCCTTGGATCGCCTTATCAAACGAGCCGAGTTGCGGATCTGGAATGAGAGCCGCCACCAGCCAACCGGTGGCGGGACGGATCTTCGCTTCTTCGAAGAACAACTGACCTTGGAGATCGGCGGTCAGATCAAGTGTGAGTTCAATCTGACCCCCAGCGTCCAGCACGACAAACTCGCTGAGATCTCGATTCGTCAGGTCCGAAAACCATATCTGGCTCCCATCCGCTAAGGAGCCCGATCCATAGAGGTAGAGCTTGCCACCGAAGAGTCCGCTTCGCGAAAGGGAGAGGGGCGCGGATCCCTTGTTCCATATCCGAACCTTCGCGCGCGGAGGATCAAACGCCTCGTCGCCCCAAAAGATGGGCCCGAGTGAAAGCTCGACGCACGAGCTGAAGCCGTCCAGCAGCGACAGGAACGCCCAGTCTCGCGAGATGAGGAACTCGCGAGTACGCTCGATGTGCTCTGGAAGCTCTGGAGATTGGCCACCAACTGCCTGCAAGAGAGAGTCGAGTTCAGCGCGATGAAGACTGACGGGGCTTTGCTCGAGCGCCTTCGTGAGTGCGGTTCGAGCTTCCTCGCGCCGTTCCAGCGCCAAGAATGTCCTGGCGAGAAGAGGAACGATGTCATGATCAGCGGGATCCCTTTCGACTACGGCACCGAGTACATCGGCAGCTTCGCATAGGTGTGCGGTTCTGAATAGGAGGGCACCCCGAGCCCGCTGGATGTCGGTCTCCTCGACGCCTTCTCGCCGCGCCTGCTCAGAAAGCTGAAACAACGCCTGCTCATCCGGACGGAAGTTGCCAAAGAACCACAGTAGGTTCTTGGTCAGCCAGTTCTTGTCAGGCATGCTGCCCGAGTCAGGCGGCACCTGCCGGAGACGCTCGTACTCCTCATGCATAGCGTCGATAAGGGGAGGGACTTCGGCATCTCGCCCTAACAGGCGCAGGGCGTGGACACGCAGATAGAGGGCATAGATCGACGATGGCTTGAGATCAGTCGCGGCTCCGGCCGTGTTTACAGCGCGTTCGTACTGCCCACCCGCCACAAGCGCCTCGGCAGCGCAAGCCAGATGCTCGGAATCACCGCCTTTGCGCGCAGACAAGGCCTCGCGGATTGCCACGGCTTCGTCAATAGCCCCGACCGCAGCAGCCAGGGTCGCTAGATTCGCCCCAATAGTCTCCTGCCCCGTGACTCGAAATACGTGATACCAAAGATAGGCTCGGTCCGCGGTAGACACCCTTTCGATCGCCGAGAGCGCGGGAGTTGCGGCGGTGAGGATCGTATCGGCGTCCCACGGAGCGGCATCCACGACTGATGAAAAGAGTCGAAGAGGGTGGAAATCTGAGCGGCCTTCGACGAGGTTGCGGCTTAGGATCGCCAGTCCAAGCGCGCGCGCACCTGAATCTGGAGCCCGATGGTCGATCCACTCCGCCAACTGTCGGATGCCACGATCGGATGACTGGTCTTGAAGGACACCTTCCATCCATGCCTGAAGAAGGTGACGTCGGTCCTCCCCTCCCGCGCCCGACCAATGGGATTCAAGGAAAGGCAAGAGTTGTTCGCGTGGACCAAGATGAGATAACGCCTCCGCGTGAAGGGCGATTGCTCGCGGCAGGTTCGGATCCAGCCTATGCGCAGCTGACCCGCGGGCTTGAATGAGCTGCTCCGTCTTACGCCCCACCCAACTGCGCTCAGCCGTGGCTTCTCGGACAAGGCGTTTCGCCTCTAGCTGTCCGAGTTCCGCGACACCGTCTCGCTGTACATCGGAGACTCTCTCTGGATTGGATGCCACGGTGTCGCGCGATTTGCTTTTTCTGAACAGCTTGTCGATTGTGGACATGCCACCTCTCCGTGCGCGCGCCCGAACCTGCCTGCAGCGAACAAGTAAGGTCCAACTCGCGCGCAACTCGCTCGGGGTCGGCCGTTCCCGCGGGCTACTATGTACTCGAACCCTCGACTGCGATGCGCTGTTGGATCAATCCTCACGTTCACCCAACGTCTGGCGTCAGAGGTGGACGGGTAACGGTCGTCGGCTGCCTGCCATATTCGGGCGAACGTGTCCCCTTAGTTCGGCCATACGGGATACGGACGGCGCCTTGCGGAGTGCGAAGCTGCATGGCCCGGCGAAACTACCTAACTCGGAGTTCGAACTCAGCCGACCAAAGTGGCGTAGCAATCGGCGAGTCCGTCCGTTTCATCACGACGCGATACCGACCGGGGGGTGCATCGTCGGCGAGCACACCGACCGTGAGAAGACCGGTCTCACCGATGATCGTGTGGTCGTTCAAGGCCTTCACCTCGTCAGGGGTCAACTTCTTCAAGCCTTTCACGTCTCCCGAGGCGTTCGAAATCTCTAGCGCCACGTGCACTCCATCGGGGATCCTAGTCTCCATCTGCGGCGCAAATCCGAACAGATACCCCGCAGCGCTTCGCGGCGCATAAACGGTCGGTAGAGGAGAACCTCGAGTGCCGCCAAGAGATCGGTCATCGCTCAGCAATGGGGTCAGCACTTCGGTTGACGCTACCGCATCCCGCGCGCTTTCGACGTTCTCGCTCCTCGATCCCTCGAGTTGAGAGCGGAGGTCGGCGACCTCACGCTGGCTCGCCGCTTCCGACTCTCGCACGCTCGCGAGCTCCAGGTCGCCAGCGCGTTCCTTTTCGAGAGCGTCAGGCAAAATGAACAGTCCTCGATACGTTGGGTAGCCGAGAAGCGCCGCCGTTACGATGACTGCGGCCAATGCGCGAACATTCGGCGATTGCGGTGGCCTGACCCATGAAAGCAGTCTGGACAACCACCGCTGTACCAGGAACCACTGGTACTGGGGTGGCGGATCGATCTTCGCCGCGTGAAAGGCCTTTGCAAACGCCGGGCTCTCGACTCGCTCCATCTCTTCGGCCATCGAGAGGAGATGCGTTCGAAACACCTTGGACCGGGAGAGCGCATCAACGACGAGTGAATACTGCTCCGGGGTCGCCGCACCCGACAGGTAGGCGTACACGGTCTCCTCGGGAACATCGACCGGTTCATCCGACAGGTGGTTCATGACCGACACAAAGACGCGTTCGAACGCCGTCTCATCGGTTGTCTCACTGGTGCCGTCGTCTTGGTTCATCAATTCGATATCCGGATTCTAGGCGTCCATGCAGCGACGGAATGCATCTGCATCGTAGCCCTCATCGCGAAGTCGTCGTCGCAGCGAGCCCCTGCAGCTCCGCACTTTATCGGAGATCGCTTTGTTGTCGTCCAACGGGAGCCGAAGCAGCAGCGCGATCTCCCTTGGTTTGAGCTCATCCAGAACGGCCGCCACGAGCAATGCCTTGCAGAGGGTATCGAGCCGCGCGAACGCCGCGCGAACCGCAGCGGCAAGGCGGTCTGGAACCGAGGGCACGAGCGACGGACCCGAGTCAAGGTCGATTGCACCCAACGAGTTCGGTTCGATGGGCACCTCGCGCTCGTCAATTTTGTCGATCTTTCTTCTCCATTCGATCAGCAATCGGTTCGACACGAAAAAGAGCCACCCGACGAAGGGCTTTCCCTGATCTTGATACTGGCGCAAGCGGTGGAAATCATTTTCCCAAAACGCCACAAGAAGATCGTGCAGGCGGTCTTTGTGCTCGTGGCGCGGGAATAGGTGAATCTCTTTCGGAAGTCGTGCCGACATCGCCTTCTTGAAGAAGACGTAGAACTCATCCCAGGCTTTTTTTCGGTCCGAATCGAGCAATCCGAGGAACGGTGGAAAGCGATCCTCAGGCCCCCCCACATCCTCGGCCATCTTCACCCTCGCACGTCGACCTGAAACTACCCGTATGATAACACGCGAGTTTGAACCACAATTTGGCGACTCGGATCGTGGCGATGTCGCGCGGTCAGGCCCCTTCGTCGGAGTCGCTCCTCCCTCGATGAGTACGAAAGTCGTGGCAGTTCGTCCGCGCATCGTCATTCCCTTGGTCCACCCGTGGGCGAGGACCGGCAACACTATCGATAACGAGCTTGCTTCCCGATTTCGGAGCGGCTCTCCGCAAAAAAAAAGGCCCCGCGCTTCCGAAAATCGACCTGGCTGACGTTGTCGTCATTTAGAGGGAGATAACGAGAATGAAACAGCACGCGCCGGGGTCCTGCAACAAACCTTGCCAGACCTGCCATGACAGGAGACTTGGCGACGGGGAAAACGACAACCCCGCGAAGGAAACCACGAGACAGAGGATCTTCACCGCTGCCTCGGCCATTCTGGGCGTCGTCTTCTCTCTTGCCGGCTCTGGGTTGCCTGCTCACGCTCAGGGGCGGGAACAAGCTGTCGCCGACACAGCGCAGAACGGCGGAGGCAATCTCGGCCCATCCTCCAACACCGCGCGAGTTACGAGCGCGGCTCCGCGTCCTCCTGACACGGGGCTCGCAGGCGCCTGGGGGTTCAATGAGGGTGCTGGGACGCAGGCCGTCGACACTTCACGAATCGGCAACACGGGATCTCTCGCCGGGACCCCGTCTTGGGTATCGGCCGCCCGGCACGGCGGCGGGCTGTCGTTCGACGGATCCGGCGAGTCGGTGCAGGTCCCGAATTCGAGTTCGCTGGACATCGGCGGAACTTCAATCACCGTCTCATTCTGGGCCTGGGTCGACGCCTTGACGACGTCGGACATGGTATTCCTCGCAAAGCCCTGGACCGTCGGCAGCCAGGCTTCGCCTCCCTACCAGTACGGCGTCGAGTTCGGCAATGGTGCTCAGACGGCGGACTTCTACTTCGGAACGGCCGCAGGAGTGCCGAACGGGCCGATCTCGATACCTCTGACGAAGGGGATGTGGACTTACATTGCATTCACTTACGACGGGTCTTTCGTGCGTGGATACCGGGACGGCGCGCAGGTCGTCTCGACAGCCACGGGGGGCTCGATAGTCGCGCGCGGGAACCCACTTGGAATCGGAGCGGATTCAATGGGTGCTAAGGGATTCGAAGGCCAGCTTGACGATGTCAGGATCTACTCGCGGGCGCTCTCGGTAGCGGAGGTTCAGTCCGACATGAATTCCGGGGTCGGCGCTGCTGTTGACACGACGCCCCCAGCGTCGGTGATCAACCTCCGTCGAACAGACGCACGTCCTTGAAAGGCTATGGAAGAAATCCGTTGCCGGGCCGCAACGCGCCGATTGGTTCTTGGCGGCCCCGAACCTTGCTGGCCGTTGCTCCACCCGCACCTGACGCGCCCTCGGAGCCGCCTGCGCCTTCGGCGTCGTCCGAGGTTCAGATCATCCTGAATGAGGTCGAGAACCGTGTTGAAGCGACGGACCTGGAGGGCGCTCTGAAAGCGGCCGACGCGGCGGTCGAGCAAGCCCGAGTTGTGAGCGACATCCCGGGGGAGGCCCTTGGCTACCAGGCGAAGGCGCGCGTGCTAGAGGCGCAGGCCCGGTTTGGCGACGCTATGTCAGCGTGGCAGTCGGCGCGCTCCTCCTGGCGCCATGTCAGCGTAGGGCCAGGAGAGATCGCGGCGCTGGGCGCGGAGGTGTTACTAGGTTCGATGGACCCAAGCTACGACGCGGCAGTTCTGATCAACGAGGCCATCGAGCTACTGGCGAGGGAGGAAAGGCGACCGGTCGCGGCGGCGATCGTCCTGAAAACGTGGTCCCTCGCGATATGGCGTGTGCGGCCTTCCGAGGCGCGGAAACTTGGCGAGGCGGTAGTCGGGCAACTCAAGCGGTTGACTCCGGGCTCGCTAGATTTGGCATCGGGACTCAAGAGCCTTGGCGACATCGCCTTCGGCCAGGGGGATCTTATTGCTGCGCAGGAGTACTTCTTGCGCGCGCTCGAGATCCGAGAGCTCAAGGCGCCCGGCTCGCTCGACGTGGCAACAAGCCTGAATAACCTCGGCGCCGTGGCCGCTTCTCAGGGGGATCTTGTCGCGGCGCGTGAGTACGCCGTACGCGGGCTGGAGATCTCAGAACTCAAGGCGCCGGGCTCGCTTGTTGTGGCAACTGACCTGATAAACATCGGCAGAGTCGCTCGCTCCCAGGGGGATCTTGTTCTTGCGCGGGAGTCCTTCGAGCGCGCGGTCGAGATACAAGCGATCGAGGCGCCTAGCTCGCTCGAATTGGCAAACAGCTTCGGCAGCCTCGGCGGGGTTGCCTACTCGCAGGGGGATCTTGTTGCTGCGCGGGAGTACTCCTTGCGCGCGCTCGAGATCCGCGAACTCAAAGCGCCGGGCTCGCTCGATGTGGCAATGAGCCTCAATGACCTCAGCGTTGTCGTCGCTTCCCAGGGGGATCTTGTCGGTGCGCGCGAGTACTCAGTGCGTGCGCTGGAGATCCGAGAGCTTGCGGCGCCGGGCTCGCTCGAAGTGGCAGCGTGCCTAAATAATCTTGGCGGCATCGCCGCTTCCCAGGGGGACCTTGTCGCAGCACGCGAGTATTTCGTACGCGCCCTTGAGATTAAGGAACTCAAGGCGCCGGGCTCCCTCCAAGTGGCAACGAGCCTAGGAAACCTTGGCAGCATCGCCTGTTCCCAGGGGGATCTTGTTGCGGCACGGGAGTACTCCCTGCGCGCTCTCGAGATCGAATCGCTTAAGGCACCGGGTTCCCCAAATGTGGCTGCGAGTCTGGCTACTCTCGGCGAGGTCGCCTACCGGCAGAAGGATCTTGTTGCCGCGCGAGAGTACGCCATCCGTGCGTTAGAGATCTCGGAACTCAAGGCGCCGGGTTCACTCGATGTCGCAGTCGGTCTGGATCTTGTTGGGAGAGTTTTCCACTCGCAGGGACAACTTGTCGCCGCGCGCGAGTACTTCGTACGCGCGCTCGAGATTCGAGAGAACAGGGCGCCAAACTCGCCCGATGTTGCAGCGACTCTGCGTACCCTCAGCGAGGTCGCCTACGCGCAGGGGGATCTAGTTGGCGCGCGGGAGTACTTCGCGCGCGCGCGTAAGATTCAGCAGCTGAAGCCACCTGGCTCGGTCGCCCTCGCAATGAACCTCTCAGTTCTCCCGGGTTGAGACCGGTACCCAGCGCCTCGAGTGCAACCTAAGACGACTCTTGGTCC
>JAQBFV010000097.1:0-13038 GCA_032123035.1 Betaproteobacteria bacterium
AGGTGTCAGGAACCTTTTAAGCGTGCTTCGGGCCTCTGCTGCAGTGGCCCCGCGCAGTCGCAAAGGCCGGAAAAGGTTCCTGACACCTTTTTTCTTGCTTAATAGTTTCAGTTATAATCGCGCGCTCGCGGGGACGTGCGCCGCGGTATTCCATCAAACGAATTCCTGTATTTTCCCGCATTCAGTTAATAGGAGATTCACCATGAAGTTGCTTATCCGTTTGCTGTCCGGTGCGTTGATCCTCTCGCTTGCGGCGGGCACGGCGCTTGCCGCCGACGCTGACAAAGCCAAGAAACAGGCCGAGATCCGCAAGGTGACGAAAGAGACGCTGGCGAGGTTTTACAAGGCCAACCCCAAGTTAAAGGGCGAGGTCAGCAAGTCGCGGGGTTATGGCGTGTTCACTACTTTCGGGCTTTCCTTCATCATCGGCGGGGCCGGTGGCAGCGGGTTGGTCCATGACCGCAAGATGGGCAAGGACACGTTCATGAAAATGGCCCAGGCGAGCGCGGGCTTGCAGCTCGGCGCCGCGCAGACCGAGACGCTAGTCATTTTCAAGTCCTCCAAGGCGATGGCACATTTTATCGACAAGGGCTGGGAGTTCGGCGGTGCCGGGGCAGTCGAGGCGGGCGCCGGTGGCAAGACGGCGGGTCTCGCCGACGCCGGGGGCGAGATGGGCGGGTCGCTTTTTTACACGCTCACCAAGAATGGACTCCAGGCTGGCGGGGCGGGGACCAGCACCAAGTTCTGGAAGGACAAGGACCTCAACTAGCATTGCCGGTGCTGGCGGCAGCGATAGGAATCGTTGCCGCCCACCTACGGGTCGCTTCCGTCAGAGGGTGGTGAATGACGGATTGCGGCTGACGACGCGTCAAACCTGCATTACCCATTACCCATTACCCATTACCCATTACCCATTACCCATTACCCATTACCCATCACCCAGCACTCAGCTATTCTCATCCGGCACGCCCGGAGGCAGCACGCAGGACGTCGCCCGGATCGGCCGGCTCATCACCACGGTGCCGCCTCGGGGGCGATCAATACGGGCCGTGTCGTGGATGAAGCGAAAGATTCCCTCGGCATCGGCGTCACCGACGACCACCTGGATCATCCGCGCAAGCTCGGACTCCGGCAGTTTCCCGCGCTTCGTCTTCGCCTCGCCGAGCATCGCCACTGTCCGACACGGCGTGCTGTTGCCGGTGATGACGCCGTGCTCTTCACGCAGCGCGCGGATCAGGCGACGGTCCGTGCCGTCGTCGGGCAGGACACACACGATTAACCGCGCGGCGTTGAGCGGCACCGCCGTGGAAGTTGCCGCGCCGCCCGGGACGCTCCCACGGGTCATCGCGGTTTCTTCTCCAGGCGCTGCCGCGTATCTTCAGGTATGTAGCTGGCGACCTTCTCCAGCGGAATCGCGTAGAGCATCCCAGCGCCAGGACGATCGAGCCCAGCAGCCGAGTAGATATGCTGAATGAGAAAATCCTCCTGATCCGCCGCGACCAGAACGGTTACGACGTCCTTCTCAGCTTCCAGGGCGATTGCCAGAATGCCGAGCCGCTCCCGGACCCCAACACCGTGCGCGCGGTAGACGATGGCGCCGGCGGCGCCGGCCTCGCGTGCTGCGCGGATGACGTCGTCGCCTCGGCCACGCTCGACCGTGCAGGTGATCAGCACGGCATCGGTAAGGTAAGTCAGCCTGGAATCGCTCATACGATCGCCTGTGCTTGATCCGCTTTCGAAACAGGCGCAGCCTTCGCGGCGGCGCGGGCCTCCGCGGCCACGCGGTAGCGCGCCCAGAGTCCGGAGATTAGCACGCTGATGATCGGGCCCACCGAGGCCATGCAGAGGATGCCGAAGCCTTCGACCGCCTTCGTCGCGTCGCCGAATCCCAGGCCCATCGCGAGAACCAAAGGCACCGTGACGGGTCCCGTAGTCACGCCCGCACTGTCCCAGGCGACGTTGACAAACGCTTCGTCGGAAATTGCCGTGAGGACGGCGGCGACGAGATACCCGCCGAGCAGCAGCCACGCCAACGGCAGCGCGAAGATCAGCTTGGCCAGCCCGACCGCGATGCCGCAGGCCACGCCCGTCGAGACGGCGACGATGAGCGTCTTTTTCTTGAACACACCGCTGGTGAGTTCCTCGGCGGTACTCCCGAGGGCGTTGAGCGCCGGTTCCGCGACCGTCGCCCCGAACCCGAGGAACCAGGCGAAGGCCAGCGCGAGCGTGAGGCCCGTGCCATACCCGTAGAGCGGCGCCTCGGCAATACCTGTCACTTGCATGAAAGCGGCGGGGACCAGTCCGCCGACACTGCTGCCCAGCATTGACAACCCGTACGTGAGTCCCAGGTTGAAAATGCACATCCCGAGGATCGTGAGCCCGATACCCAGAAAAATCTCATCCGGCCGCGGCAGCCGCTCGCGCAGGACGAACTTCAGCAACAGGAACAGGAAGATGACCAGCGGCAGGATGGCGCGTACCCCCCCAATGATGTCGGCTCCGGGGCTCGTTTCGTACCACGCTGTCGCTCCGGCCTGGCTCGTGCTCGCGGTCTGCCGTGCGGCTTCGATGATCTCGGCGGGCGTCGCGGTGGACGCGACATAAAACGCCAGCAGCAACACCCCGACGATCGGAAAGAGCGACGCCAGCGTCACGATTCCGAAACCTGAAAGGCCCGTGTTGCCTTTGCCGGCCGCTGCCGCGATGCCGATACCGAGCGATAACACCAGGGGAACGGTGACAGGGCCGGTGGTGACCGCGCCCGCGTCCCAGGCCAGCCCGATGACCTTCGCCAACTCGGGATCGGTCGCTGCATAGAGCGTGGGTCCCAGGGCCAGCACCAGCGACGCGTAGATGAACGGTTTCAGGCTCCAGCCGTAGAGAAACCTCAGAGTCCCCGCGACGGCGGCCAACCCGACGCTCGCGCCGATCACGAGCACGAGCGTGTCCGCGTATTGGTTGAGCAGGGCGTAGAGATACGGAGCGCGCTCGACCGACACGATCCGGCCCGCTGTCTGGAGCGCGCTGATGGCGGGCTCCGCAAAGGTCACGCCGATGCCGAGCAGCAATGTGATGAAAAGAACCACCGGCAGCGCGGATTTGCGCGGGAGCTGCTCGCCGATGATGGTTCCGAACGGCATCAGCCCGATCTTGAGCCCTTCCATGAAGAGCATCAGGCCCGCGATCACCGCGAACAGGCCGCCGGTGATGAGCCAGGAATTTTCCACCGCGTGACGCAGGATGAGAATCTGGAAAAGCCCGAGATAGACGCCGAGCGGCACCACGGCGCGCACCTGGTCCATGAAGCGCGTCGAGATGAAGGGCTGTAGAACGCGAGTCACTTCGGCGGGACTTAGGCGAATCGGGGGAGGCGTATAGGGAAGCAGCTGCCCGTCCGCTCCGCGCTCGACCACAGGAAAGAGATCGTTGCAGCTGACGTGCAGCGCACCGGCGCCGTGCGCGCGCGTAAAGTCGGCGAAACGGTAGTGATCTGTCATCGCTCGTTTTACCTGTCTTTCTTAGCCGCAGATGAAGGCCATCATAACCGCGAAACGTAAAACGTAAAACGTAAGAGCTAAAGCCTCACCGCTAAGGACGCCGAGGGCGCCAAGGAACATAACAGCCTTACCGCCAAGGCCGCGGAGGACGCTAAGGAAGATAACAGCCTTACCGCCAAGGCCGCCAAGGAGTAATTATTTGTATAAATCTCAAGGTCGCGGAGGTAGCGCTAAGGGTGACAGACCGGAGAGTCAGCGGTCGGGACACCCCCACATCGAATTACTGCGTTTTTGAAATCATATTTGTAAACCTCTGCGTCCTTAGCGACCTTTGCGGTGAAGCTTTAGCGCATTGCCGGGGTCACTGGTCACGCAGTTCAGACGTTGTCGGCCTCCGTCGAGCTTGCCCGGCGTGCGGCTTTCGCGCGCACGCCCCACTTCCACCCGCTGATCTCCGGCATGTCCTCACCATGCTTCGCGATGTACTGCTTGTGCTCGAGAAGCTTGTCGCGGATCGCCTGTTTGGCATAGGCCGCGCGCGCGGCGAGGTGCGGCACGCGGTCGATCACATCGCTCACGAGGTGAAAGCGGTCGAGGTCGTTCAGCACGCACATGTCGAACGGTGTGGTGGTCGTGCCTTCCTCCTTGTAGCCGCGCACGTGGAGATTCCTGTGGTTGGTGCGTCGGTAGGTGAGGCGGTGGATCAACCACGGGTAGCTGTGGAAAGCGAAGATGATGGGCTTGTCCTTCGTGAAGAGCGCGTCGAACTCGGGGTCCGTCAGCCCGTGCGGGTGCTCGCTGGGCTGCTGCAGCTTCATCAGGTTCACGATGTTGATGACACGCACCTTCAACTGCGGCACGTGCTGGCGCAAAAGGTCAACGGCAGCGAGCGTCTCCAGCGTCGGCACGTCGCCGCAACAGGCCATCACGACGTCCGGCTCGCCGCCACGGTCGTTGCTTGCCCATTCCCATATCCCCAGCCCCGCGCTGCAGTGCTTGATCGCGGCATCCATGGTCAACCACTGCGGTGAAGGCTGCTTGCCTGCGACAACGACATTGACCTGATTGCGGCTGCGCAAGCACTGGTCGGTGACCCAGAGCAGCGTATTCGCGTCGGGTGGGAGCCAGATGCGGACGACTTCCGCTTTCTTGTTGGCGACATGGTCGATGAAGCCCGGATCCTGGTGGCTGAAGCCGTTGTGATCCTGCCGCCACACATGCGAGGACAAGAGATAATTGAGCGAGGCAATCGGCCGGCGCCAGGGAATGTGATTGCAAACCTTCAGCCACTTGGCGTGCTGGTTGAACATCGAGTCGACGATGTGGATGAAGGCCTCGTAGCACGAGAAGAAGCCGTGCCGGCCGGTGAGCAGATAGCCCTCGAGCCAACCCTGGCACTGGTGCTCGGAGAGCATCTCCATCACCCGCCCGTCGGGCGCGAGGTGATCGTCGTACGGATAGCGGTCAGCGACCCACGCGCGGTTCGTGACCTCGAGCGCATCCTGCCAGCGATTGGAATTGTTTTCATCCGGGCTGAAAAGGCGGAAGTTACGCGTGGGGAGATTGAGCCTCATGACGTCCCGGAGATACCGGCCCATGGACCGGGTTGATTCCGCGGCCACCGCGCCCGGCTTGGGCACACGCACCGCATGGTCGCGATAGTCCGGCAGGCGCAGGTCCTTCAGGAGCAAACCGCCGTTTCCGTGCGGATTGGCACTCATGCGCCGCGCGCCCTCCGGCGCAAGGGCCGCGATCTCCGGCTTGAGCTTGCCGCTCTTGTCGAACAGCTCCTGCGGACGGTAGCTCTTCATCCACTTCTCGAGGAGCTTGATGTGGCCGGGCTTCTCATGCATCTCGCCCATCGGCACCTGGTGCGATCGCCAGTAATCTTCGGTTCGCTTGCCGTCGATCGTCTTCGGGCAGGTCCAGCCCTTGGGCGAGCGCAGCACGATCATGGGCCAGCGCGGCCGTTTCGTGAAGCCGTTGCGCTTGGCGTCGGCCTTGATGCGCTGGATCTGCCGGAATACCACGTCGAGTGTCGACGCCATTTGCTGGTGCATTAATTTCGGCTCGTGGCCTTCGACGAAGTAGGGCGTGTAGCCGTAGCCGCGAAAGAGGCTTTCCAACTCCTCGTGGCTGATGCGCGCGAGCACAGACGGATTGGCGATCTTGTAACCGTTGAGATGCAGGATCGGCAGCACAACGCCATCGGTGACGGGGTTCAGAAACTTGTTGGAGTGCCAGCTCGTCGCGAGGGGGCCGGTCTCGGCTTCCCCGTCGCCCACGACGGACGCGACGACGAGATCCGGGTTGTCGAAGGCCGCGCCGTACGCGTGCGATAAGGCGTAGCCCAGCTCTCCACCCTCGTGGATGGAACCGGGGGTCTCGGGGGCGACGTGGCTCGGGATGCCGCCGGGAAACGAGAACTGCTTGAAGAGGCGCTTCATTCCCGCCTCGTCCTGCGAAATCTCGGGATAGACCTCGCTGTAGGTCGACTCGAGATAGGCATTGGCGACCAGTCCGGGCCCGCCGTGGCCGGGGCCGGTGATGTAGATCATGTCGAGGTCGTGCTTCTTGATGACGCGGTTCAGATGCGCGTAGATGAAATTCAAGCCCGGCGTGGTTCCCCAGTGGCCGAGAAGCCGCGGCTTCACGTGCTCCTTGCGCAGCGGTTTTCGGAGCAGGGGGTTGTCGTAGAGATAGATCTGGCCGACCGAGAGGTAGTTGGCCGCGCGCCAGTACGCATCGATCAGCTTGAGTTCCTTGTCGGGGAGGGCTTTGGTCATCGGCTGCTCCGTCTGGCAAATATCGATACGGGACGGCGAGGGTATCGCCGCCATGGCGCGACAGCGTTATCCAGATTGATAGACCGCCGCCAGCAGCCAAGTTCCGCGCGGTTGCGCGGTTATTGCGGTCCTGCTTTGGGCGCGGCGAACGTCGCCTTGATTTCGCGAGGCTTCACCGGACGAACGACAACCGGGCTCTCAGTCGTGAGGCGGATCGCCTCGTCCTCATGTTGCAGCACGAGCTCGTTGCCTTCGATCAGCGTGTATTTGGCTTCCTGGGTGCTGATCTCGAGCTCGAAGAGCTGGCCCCGGTAGGTCAGTCGCAGCTGCATGCGGGCGGTTTCCTCCGGCACCCGCCGCGGACGGAAGGTGAGAATGCCGTCGTTATCCTGCATGCCCGTGAAACCATACGCGAAGATCATCCAGGTGCCCCCCATCGCCGCGATGTGGCAGCCGTCTTTCACGTTGCCGCCGACATCCGCGAGGTCCATCAGGAGCGAGGCGCGGGCGTAGGCGATGGATTTACCGCCTTGGCCGATCTCGTTGGCGATGATCGCCTGGATGCAGGACGAGAGCGACGAGTCTCCCGTCGTCAGAGGATCGTAGTACTGGAAGTTGCGCCGCTTGGCTTCCAGCGTGAATTCGTTCCGGAGCAGGAACATCGCCAGAATGATGTCTGCCTGCTTGATGACCTGGTGGCGGTAGATGACGAGCGGGTGGTAGAAAAGCAGCAGCGGAAAATGGTCGGGCGGGATGCTGTTGAGGTCGAGGCGCTCCTTGTCCATGAAACCGTCGTCCTGGGGATAGATCCCGCTCGCCTCGTCGTACGGAATGAACATGTTGTCCGCGGCGCGCGTCCATTCCTCGATCTCGCCGGCCTCCAGTCCGGTCTTTTGGGCGAGCTGGGCATAGGCGTCGGGTTTGGTCTGGCGCAGCGCGTCAACGGTCTGCGCCGCATAGCGCAGGTTCTCCCGCGCCATCAGGTTGGTGAAGGTGTTGTTGTCCACGATCGCGTTGTACTCGTCGGGACCGGTCACGCCGTTGATGCAGAACTTGCCCCCTTTGCGCTCGGAGAAGAAGCCGAGATCGACCCACATGCGCGCCGTTTCGATCAGTATTTCGGCGCCCTGGCGCTCGAGGAACTCCTGGTCGCCCGTGGCGTTCACGTACTTGCGCAGCGCATAGGCGATGTCGGCGTTGATGTGATATTGGGCGGTTCCGGCGGCGTAGTAGGCGGACGCCTCCTCGCCGCTGATGGTGCGCCATGGAAACATCGCGCCACGATGATTGAGTTCGCGGGCACGCTTGCGCGCATGATCGAGCATGTTGTATCGGAAAAGCAGGAGATTCTTGGCGATCCGCGGCGCGGTGTAGATGAGAAAGGGCAGCAGGTAGATCTCGGTGTCCCAGAAATAATGCCCTTCGTAGGCGTCGCCGGTCAGCCCCTTCGCCGCCACCCCCGTGTTGTCGGACCGGGCGCAGGCCTGGAGGATGTGGAAAAGGTTGAAGCGGATCGCCTGCTGGATCTCGACCGACGTGCGCTTCACAAGGTCGTGCCGGACGTCGGTCACGCGCACGCCGCTGCGGTGCCAGAAATCGTCCATGTATTGCTGCTGGCCTTCCTGCAGGGCCTTGAAGCCCTGTTCGACCGCACGGTCGAGCGTGCGCTCGGCGCGGCCGCACATCTCGTGCGCCGGGGCGGTGCCCGAGGTGTGATAGGCCATGTACTTGACGAGCGTGACGGGCTGTCCCGGGCAGGCGATCACACTGAAGACGACTTCGCCCGAATTCTCGGTGCTCCGGACCTGAACCGAGTGCGCGCATTCCGTCTCGATGACGTGATCGGTCGCGCAGGCGAGTGTCATGCCGCTCCTCTCCGTTCCGTGGCAGAGAACGACGCGCTGATCGCGATGGTAATGGGTGAGCGGGCGCAGCACGCGGCCGCGGATGCCTTTGGATATGCGCGGATCTCCAGAGGTCTCGTCAGCAGGCGGCGCCGGGGTCGCCATCTCGCAGGACAGGACGATGGGAGCCTCGCCGTTCAGCATCTCGACGTAATAGTGGATGGCCGCGAGATGCCGGTGTTGAAAGGAGACCAGCCGCCGGGATCGGATCAGGACCTGCTTGCCGGCCGGGGTCTCCCACACGACGTCGCGGTCGAGCGTGCCGGCCTTGAAGTTCAAGCGCCGGTCGAAAGAGACGAGGTTGGCGCGCGGCAGGTAGAACGGCTCGTCGTCGACGTAGAGCTTGATCGTCTTGGCGTCCGTTACATTGACGATCGTCTGCCCGGTCCGCGCGAAGCCGTACGCATCCTCGCCGTAGACGATGGGCCAGGTGTCGTAGAAGCCGTTCACGTAGGTGCCGTTGTTGCATACCGGCGTGCCTTCCTCGGGGCACCCGCGCATGCCGAAGTAGCCATTGCCCATCGCGAAAATCGTCTCGGTCATCTCGAGGAACTCGGGCGAAAACTGCTTCTCGACGATGTTCCACTCGTCGGCGGGGTAGACGTGCGACGGTGGGACGACGCGTTCGTGGTGGATCATTTTTTCGCTTTGCTTTCCGTGAATCGTGAATCGGAACGTCAAAAACCTGACATTAGCCGCCGATGAACGCCGATGAACGCCGATGCAAGCAGACCAACATTCTCAGCGAAAAAAACAGGAACCACGAGCAGACCCGCTTGACCGGGCATGAATCGACTCGAGTTTTCCAGTTGTATATGGGAAATCCGGTTTTTCGCATGAGTCCCGTCCGTGTCCATCTGCGTTTTAAGTATTCTCGATCTTATCGGCGTTCATCGGCGGCTAATATTGATTTTGATTTTCACTGTATCTATATCTGCGTGTATCCGCGTTTATCTTCGGCTAAATTGTCTTTTCATTCTTGACGCACGCTCTAATTACCAGCCAGCAACTCGGCGAGATCGTTGACGACCACGTCCGCGCCGTGGCGCTTGAGCTCTTCGTTGTTGCCCTTGCGCGCGACGCCGATGACGAGGCCGAAGTTGCCGTTCCGACCGGCTTCGACGCCGGAGATGGCGTCCTCGACGACGACCGAGCGCTTGGGCGTGACGCCCAGTGCTTTCGCGGCAGCGAGAAAGCCGTCAGGCGCGGGCTTGCCCGACAGGCGCTGCTCGTGGATGGTGTTGCCATCGACGCGCACCTCGAAAAGGTCTGCCAATCCGGCTGCCTTGAGGACCACGTCGCAGTTCTGGCTCGAGGTCACGACGGCGGTCTTGAAACCCTCGTCGTGGAGCCGGTGCACCCACGTTACCGTGCTTTGGTAGACCTCGACGCCGTCATTGGCGATCGCTTCGTTGACCAGCTCGTTCTTGCGGTTCCCGAGCCCGCAGACCGTCTCGCGCAGGGGCGGGTCGTCCAGCTTGCCCTCGGGCAGCTCGATCGCTCTCGACTTCACGAAATCCCGCACGCCGTCGAAGCGCGGCTTGCCGTCCACGTGGAGCTTGTAGTCGGTCGCGATATCGAATGGCCGGAACGGCTCGCCGGTGCGGGACGAGCGCTCCTGCAGATATTCGTCGAACATGCGCTTCCACGAGCGCGCGTGGATGCTCGCGGTGTCGGTGATGACCCCGTCAAGATCGAGCAGCACGGCGTCGTACTGGTCACGCGTGATGGATATGATCGTTCCTTCCCGGGTGGTTATCTGTCGCGTCAGATCCGGCGGAGTATGCCGTATTCTGATGCCCGCGCGGGCAATTCGCAAATCCTCACCCGCGTGCCGGCACTCCCTGGCGGGCGGGGAAAAGGTGTCAGCGGGGAAAAGGTGTCAGGAACCTTTTTCGGAGCCCTGCTGTGACCTCGCGTGACGGATCATGGCGTCAACGGCAAGGTTCGTGTTTTCAGTGGTGATCTTGATCGCCGGGTGACGATCGGCAAAGACGCGAAATACCTCGTCAGCGAAGCCCTGTCCGACCGATTTCACGTCGCGGAAATCAAGCACGATCTCGCTGAACTTCTCGAGATTGGCGACCAACCGCTTTGCTTCGGAGCGGGAAACATAGTCGCGCTGCAGCAGCTTCACGAGCATCCTGGTTTTCTGGAACCGAAAATCGTACTCCTCGGGCGCGAACTCCCCGAACACGGCCTCAAGGCGGAGCCGGCTGTTGCGCTGGATTGCGAACGAGACGGTGGTGCCCCTCAGGAAACGCGGGCCGGACACGAACACGTCGTCCCTCAACCGGCTCCATTCGACCTGGATGCGATGGGACCGGAGCACGAAGCGGTCCGCCGCGTGCGAAGTGAAGAAGATGCCCTCGCCGGTATGGGCTTCACGCATCGTGGTGGTGCGGCCCTTGAGGACCTCCACGAGCGCCGTGTGTTCGCCATCCAGACGGAGCTTGGAGGCAATCGAGTGAAACACGCCGATTCCAGGGTCGCGGATCTCGAAGGAAAGCATGCCCGGATCGAGCCGGAAACGGAGCGAGCAGCGGTCCGCCTCGGAGTGCTCGATGGCGTTGTTGAGCATTTCAGTGAGAGCGTAATGGGCGATTGCCTCGACGTTTGGCCTGAGCGCGCGCCGCAGGTTGAGGCCCGCGGCCAATTCGTCCCAGACGCGGCCCTCGTCGAGGCCCCGGGTGCGCAGCGTGCGCGAGACGACCGCGGCCGCGGGGGCCCGGCCGCGGAGCATGTAGCGCGCGCCGCGGGCCGCGCCGGACCGGACCACCTTCCCGTCTGCGACCAGACTGCGGACGTGCATGCTGAGGGCCTGGCGGCTCACGCCAAGGTGCGATCGCAGTTGGGCGCCGCTTGCCGAGCGCCGCCTGGCCAGGTAGGCGAGGATCTTGCGTTTGGTATCCACGCTGGCCAGCCTCGCAGATCGTCAACTCTTTGTCAACTTTCGTAGGTTATTAACGTCAACCACCCGAGCGTGCCCCCGCCATCCGTCAAGAGAACGTCAACGTTTGGCCGTGGCGATCGTCAATGCACCCCCGTGGAGGGAAAGGTGTCAGGAACCTTTTTGTCCTCCACAGGGTGTCTAGCGCCGGAAAAGGGTCCTGACACCTTTTAATTGCCCCACCTTTTAATTGCCCAAGGGCGCGCCGCGCTGCCAAGTCGCGGGCCCGTGCGAAACCCGAAATTTGCGATTAGCCGGGAGACGCAAAGGAAAGCTATTACGGGCGCTGCGCGCCGTCGTCCGCAGTGCCGATGCTTGGCTGTGGAGCCGTCTTGTCCGCGATGTTGATCCAGCCGCCGCCCATCGACTTGTAGATGTTGACGAGAGCGGTGAAGACCTCGCCCTGCGTCAGTGTGCGTTGAAGCTCGGCGTTGAAGAGGCTCCTCTCCGCGTCGAGCACTTCGAGGTAGCTCGTGAAGCCGCCGTGGTAGCGCAGCCAAGCAAGCCGTGAGTAATCCTGAAGCGCGGTTACTTGCCGGTCCTGCGCGTCGAGTTGCTCGCGCGACTTGCGATTGTCGATGAGCGCATCGCTGACCTCGCGAAACGCATTCTGAATCGTGCTCTGGTAGTTTGCCAGAAGCTGGCGCTGCTGCGCCTCGGAGGCTGCCACCAGTCCTTCGATGAGCCCGAAGGTGAATATCGGACCAAGGAGACTCCCGGCGAAGCTCCACTGCTTCGCCGGCCCCTCGATAAGGTTGCCGAGATCGGTGCTCGCATAGCCGAAGAGGCCCGTGAGCGAGATCTGTGGGTAGTAAAGCGCGCGCGCTGCGCCAATGTTCGCATTCGCGGCGATGAGGTTTTGCTCCGCCTCCTGGATATCGGGCCGCCTTACCAGAAGATCAGACGGGATTCCGCTGGGCACCGCGATTTCGCGCAGCTCGTCGAGCTTCTTGCCGCGCGCGATCGGGCCGGGATTGCGGCCGACCAGAATCGAGAGCGCGTTCTCGGTCTGCGCGATGGCGCGTTCGACCGCAGGGATGACAGCGACCGCCCCCTCGTACTCGGAGCGCACCTGCGCTACCTCGACCTGCGAGACGACGCCGCCCCCGTAGCGCAGCTCGAACAGAACGAGCGCTTCCCGCCGGGTTTGGGCCGTGCGCGTCGCGATCTTCAGCTGCTTGTCGAAATCGCGCAGCGTGATGTAGCCAGTCGCAACGCTCGACACCAGCGAGAGCACGACGCCGCGCCGCGCTTCTTCGGTCGCCATCAACTGGGCCTGCGCAGCTTCCGAGAGCCGCTGGATGCGCCCAAAGAGATCGATCTCCCAAGACGCGCTCAGTACCGCGCTGTAGGTCGTCTGCGGATTGGAGAAGCCGGGCGGCACGGGCGAGCCAAGGTTCTCGCTTATCCGGTCGCGCGAGCCACCCGCGCCGTAGCCGATTTGCGGATAAAACTGCGAGCGCGTCGTCGTGAGCCGGCCGGCGAATTCCTCGACCCGTGCTGCGGCGATGCGTAGGTCCTTGTTGTTCGCGAGTCCTTCGTCGATCAGGGTGTTGAGCACCGGATCCTGGAACAGCTTCCACCAGGCGGTGTTGGCGAGGTCCTGGGCGTCCTTCGGCTCGAAGCGGAACGCCTTCGGCGTATCAACCTCGGGGCGGACGTAGTCCGGTCCGACCGTGCACGCAGTGAGCACACCCAGAAACACAGCCGCAGATATATGCCGATAAAAAAACATATAGCGACACGTAAAGCGCTTTATTAGCCACCGATGAACGCCCAGCCCTCTCTCCTTCCCTCTCTCCCGAAGGGAGAGAGGAAGCACACACCTCCCTTCTCCCCTCGGGAGAAGGGTCGGGGATGAGGGATCGAGAGGGGGAATGTACGGTGCGGAAATGGTTTGT